>JAZUSR010000140.1:0-3825 GCA_045606765.1 Treponema sp. | reverse complement strand
TTAGTTTTACTTTTTTTATTTTTCGCTTTAATTTTTATATCTGCTCTTTTATTTTTTAATAAACACAGTCCTCGTTTTTTAAATGCTTTTTCAATGCCGTCACTTCCTTTTTTAAATCATAAAAAACTTTGTCATGAAATTACACTTTTTGGAATCTTTGAAATAAGTTTTTACTATTGTATAATGTACATTTTTGCAATAATTTTACTTTTTAAAAAATTGAAAATTCATCTTATTCTTTTTGTCCCTGTTTTATTTTTCCCATTTTTAAATTTGGATAGCGATATGGGAATAAGACTTTTTTCAAATGCAATTCCGCTTACAATTCCATTGTTTTTGTACGAACTAAATCTTTTATTTAATTTTATTGCACGAAAAAAAATTATTTCTATTTTTGGAATTATTTTTTGCTTAATTTTAACTTGCTTTATGTTTTATTCACCAAATATATACAATCCAAAAAATGACCCTCCTTACAAATATTATAAAAAAGTTGTTTCTTCCATTCATCTTGAAAAAGATAATCTTCTTATTGCACATCTTGGTCTAAATCATGTTTACACTTATTACAATGATTTAAAAGATGCATTAAACTGGCTTCCAAATTTTGACATTCCGATTGAAAAAACATGGCGTCTTGCCTATGGAGTTAATTCTACATATCTTAAATTATTTTTTGACAATCGATATTCAATTGAAAATCTTCCTAAAAATTATTCAGCCTTGTTAATTCCAATTGACTCAAATTACACTCTTTTACGAGAAGACTTATGGCAATTCTATCTAAAAAATGAAACACCTGAAATAGCGCAAACTTACAATAACTGGTATAACCCTCATAAAAAAAGGCCTGATTTTATTCGTAAAGGAAAAAAGTTCGTCCCTAGCAAAAACTAATCGATATTTTTTTTGGAGTTTTTATGCTTTTAACTATTCGAAGATTTATATTTAATCCAATTTCTGATTTTCTTCCAGCGTCTTGTTTTGGTTTTAGAAGATTTATTTTACGAATCATGGGTGTCAAAATCGATAAAACTGCAAGAATTAATTCTGGCTTTAGAATTTATGGTTCTGGAAAATTAATAATAGAAAAAAATGTATGGGTGGGCAGAAATTGTCACTTTTATACAATTGGGAATTCGAAAATTACAATTTGCTGTTCTTCTGAAATTGGTCCTGAATGTTCTTTTAATTGTCAAAGTCATAAAATTGGTGATTCTTTTGACAGAGCTGGGCCTTGCATAATCCACGATATTACTATAGGAAATGGAACATGGATTGGAATGAGATCTACCATTTTATGCAATAATATTGGTTCTGGTTGTGTAATTGGTGCTGGCTCTGTTGTTCTAAATAATACAAATAATAATACTCTTTATGCAGGAATTCCTGCAAAATGCAAAAAAATTTACAATTAAATATTTAGTATCAACTGCTGAATTTTTACAGCAACGCTTTGCCAGGTAAATGTTGCTGCCCATTCCATCCCTTTTTGAATCAATGATTGGCGCAAAGTTGTATCTACAATAACTTTTTCAATCGCTTGAGCAATTTGCTCTACATTATTAGGATCAAATAAAACTGCATTTCCTCCAGCCATTTCTGGCAAAGCAGCCTTATTTGAACATGCAACAGGAATTCCAGAAGCCATAGTTTCAATAATTGGGAGTCCCACTCCTTCTTTTGACGAAGGAAAAATACAAGCTTCTGCATTTGAATACAAAGAACCCAATTCTTTATGTGGAAAAAATCCTGTCATAAAAATATCACTTGCATATTCTGATGCCAAAACAACATCTTGCAATGTTTCAGCATAATCATCTTGACTGCCGGCAAGAACTAGTCTATGAGGTAAACCTGTTTTTTTCTTAAAAATATTAAACGCTTCAATTAATTGAACATGATTTTTTTCTAAATCCGAAATTCTTGTTGGATAAATAATATACGGCTTTTTAATAGCAAATGGCTTTATGTTTACATAATCATTATCTAAAAGGTTATGCTGATAAAAAAGACTATGATCGATTCCGTTTGAAATAACTACAATTTTTTCTGCTACAACGCCAAAGTTTACAAGTTCATCTTTAACATATTTTGTAGGAACAATAATTTTATTAACTTGTTTTAATCTTTTAATTTTAACAGGATCTTCTGATTGAGAAACTAAATCATTTACAATCGCAATTGACTTAGTTTTTATTTTACGAGGAAGCATTCTAATTGCTGCACAAAATATTACAACATCATATTTTCGTGATAAAATAAAACTGTTTGCTTTCCAAAAATGCCAACTTTTTTGAGCCTTTATTGAGTCATCAACATCAACAGCCGTATATTCAACATCAAAATTTGCTTTGTAAGTATATCTATCAGATTCATGGCCAAACAATTCAAACTGAATATCATCATTAGGCGAAAGGTTTTTCATTAAATAAAATAAATACGCACCTAGTCCAGATTCCCCATGATCTAAACCAAATGTATCAATTCCCACTTTCATACAAAAGATTATAGCACAGTTTATTTTTATATGCTATAGTATCAAAATGAACGAAAACAATTTAATTAAAACTTTTACAGAACTTGGAATTTCAAAAGAAATTAGAGACAAACTTAAAGACCTAAAGATTGACTGTCCTACATTAATTCAACAAAAAGTTATTCCCCATATATTTAAAAATGAAAGCGTAATTTTTGAATCAGAAACCGGAACTGGAAAAACTTTTGCATACCTTCTTCCTCTTGCTCAAAATATAATCCCAAATACAGAAGAGAAAATCATAATTTTAGCACCAACTTACGAACTTGCTTCTCAAATTAAAACAAATGCCTCTAAAGTTCTATCATTAAAATCTAGTTTATTTATAGGTGGAACTCCAATTAAACGCCAAATCGATGTACTTAAAGAAAAACCTCAAATCATAATTGGTAATCCATCGAGAATTCTAGAATTAATTCATCTTAAAAAAATAAAAACTCAAAATGTAAAAGCAATCATTTTAGACGAAGTTGACAGACTTATCAGCGTTGAAATTATTGACGAAACAAAAAAAGTTATTTCAAACCTTCCTAAAAATACTCAACTTGTAGCTTGTTCTGCAACTTTAACTAAAAGTACAAAAAATCGTCTTGAGGAATTTGCTTTAGAACTAGGAAATGTAGCACCAGAAGAAATTATTCTTCCCAAAGAAGATGTTCTTGCAAAAAAAATCACTCATTATGCAATTTTTGCAGAATCTAGAGATAAAATTTCTACCTTAAAAAGTTTACTTTTAGCTGAAAATCCTGAAAAAGCTTTAATTTTTACAAGTCGTGCCGATCAAGTTGAAAATATTGCATCAAAACTGCAATTTAAAAAGATTCAATGCCTTTCACTTCATGCAAAAACTGACAAAAAAGCACGAAAAGCTGCAATCGACAACTTTAGAAACGGAAAATGTAAATACCTTGTTACAAGCGATCTTGCAAGCAGAGGACTTGACATTCAAAATGTAACTCACATCATTCAAATGGATTTACCTTCTAACGAAGACTTTTTTGTCCACCGTTCTGGAAGAACTGCCCGTGCCGGAAAAACAGGAATCAATATTGTAATTGGTGATGAGTATGAAATGCGAAAATATGCTTCAATTGAAAAAAAATTCAAACTAACTGTTTATCCCAAAATGCTTTACAAAGGAAAACTCGTAAATCCAAGTGATATTCAAGACTTTGAATAATTCATTTTATGTTGAATTTAGCACTAAAATTGTGCTATAATGTTTAAATGTGTGAAACGAATAATCAAATCTCACAAGGATTTTACATATCATTGCTGAAGTTTCA
>JAZUSR010000139.1:0-5321 GCA_045606765.1 Treponema sp. | reverse complement strand
GCATATATTTTTCTTTAATTTTTAAAGAAAAGATTTTTTTAATATCATATTTGAAAAGTTCTGAAATTTTTAATTTTTCAGTAAAGAAAGTAAGATAAATGATTTTTCCCATCAATCCTGTTAATCTTTCATTGCTTTCTTCACAAAACAAACATCTTTTTGCATTTAGTTCTATTAATGATAAAGGTTGAATATCTCTCCCATAAAAATCTACATCTATAGTGTATCTTACTTCTTGTATTTTATTTGAAGAATTTGATTCTTTTCCTAAATATGCTTTTAGACGACTAATTCTATTTGAAGAGTCTTTTATAAAATCATCAGACGCAAGCTGCAAATAGTTGTTTTTTTCTAATTCATAAACATATTCTGATAATACAAAAGATAATTCTTCCGTTTTTCCAAGTTTTTTTGCAAGAGATATAATTGTTTCATAAAAATCAAAATTAAGACTTATGTCTTTATCTACTTTAGCTGCCGTATATAGGTAAAATGCATAACTGTACAATTCCGAAGTGGAAAGATTTGAAAAACTTTTAACGCCTCTATATGAACGTCTCAATCTTCTAGATCTAATCATGTTTATCATCTCCTGTGTAAGCACGCTGGCGTGCGGTGTTCAATAGAAAACCGTTAAGAAAAATGCACTGCATTTTTTAGGTTATCCTGAATCGTAAGCACGCTGGCGTGCGGTGTTTAGTGAAAAAGAGTTCTGGTGTCCTAATAATATAATTAGAAATTTTGAAAAGTTTACTAAAAATTGAAAAATAATTAAAAAAATAGAGTTTGAAATCAAATAATCTATACAGGATTTCTATTAAGGTGTTTTCTGTATCTTACTTGGGGCAGGGGATTTTTCTTATTGTTTTACTCAAAAAATGTCTTAGACTTTAAATATAGTGAAACGGTTTCTGCAGAAAATCTTATCATTTAAAAAACTATTTTAGGAGCAAAAAAATGAAAAAAAGTCGTATTGTTGCAGCATTAACTGCAGTAATTGGATTATTATGTCTTTCTTCTTGTAATCAACCTTTAACAGATGTTTCGGTTTCAACCGATGAAAATCTTTCTCGTGCTGTTACTGTAAATTACAATAACCAAGGTTGGAACGGTGGAATGTTCTATTCGTTCTGGACAGATGGTGGTGGAAATGTTCAAATGACACTAGGGGATGGAGGAAACTATTCTGTTTGGTGGCAGAACTGTGGAAACTTTACAGCAGGAAAAGGTTGGAATCAAGGTTCTTGGAGAAATATTAATTATAATGCAGGTGCTTGGAATCCTTCTGGAAACGGTTACATTGCAGCATACGGTTGGTCAAAAGGTTCAAAACTTGTTGAATACTATATTGTAGATTCATGGGGAACTTATCGTCCAACTGGTACATATATGGGACAAGTTTGGTCTGACGGTGACTGGTATGATATTTACAAAACAACACGTTACAATCAGCCATCAATTGTAGGAACTGCAACATTTGATCAATATTGGAGTGTACGTCGTAACAAACGTCAACAAGGTGTGAATAATACAATTACAACTGCTAACCATTTCTATGCTTGGCAACAATGTGGAATGTACCTTGGTGATCAAATGGATTATCAAATTCTTGAAGTTGAAGGATATCAGAGCAGTGGATACGCAAACGTTACTGTTTGGTAATAATTTGATTTCAATTAAAATATAATTTATGGCCCTATAAATTCATTTTTGAATTTGTAGGGCTTTTTTGTGTTTGAATGTTGACCTGTTTCAAAAAAAATGAAAGATATAATATTGACACATTGATGTTTTTTTTTATAATGAATCAACTTTTTTATGATAATAGGATGGAAAAATGAACAAAGACTTTTCTGCATTGAACAAGTTGATGCAAGATAATCTAAAAAAGGAATTTACATTTAGTGATGGAATAAAAATTCTTCTTCAACTTAGAAACAATCTAATGGAAGAAATTGATTTGATTTTTCAGACAACTGGTCAGGAAAAGTTTTTTGCGTTGCCGTTTCCAAAATCAAAAGAAAATTCAAACGCTACAATTGCTTGGTCAATTTATCACATTTTTAGAATAGAAGATATTGTTTGCAATTCTTTGATAAACAACAAAACTCAAATTTTCTTTGAGAAAGATTTTCAAAATCGTATGAATTCTTCTATTATTACTACTGGAAACGAACTTTCAAATGAACAAATGATTGAGTTTTCAAAAGTTTTAAATATTCAAGAACTTTATAATTACGCAAAACTTGTAAAAGAAAATTCAGAAAAAATGATGTTGGAATTATCTTTTGAACAGACAAAATCAAAAATCCCAGAAGAAAAAAAAGAATATTTAAGAACTCTAAAGGTTGCTGATGATTGGCTCATAGAATATTGGTGTGGAAAAAATATTCGTGGACTTTTGCAAATGCCATTTAGTCGCCACTGGATTATGCACGTGGAAGCGTGTTTGAAAATAAAAAATAAATAATTCTTCGGTAGATTTACACAGCATGCAAAAATTCTGTTGGAAGTAGTGGTAGTATTTTTGCATTTAAAAAGTCATTTTTATCACGAGTAATAATATAATCTGCGTTGAAAGAAGATGCACATTCGTCTTGCAGACAGTCCTCAAAATCTTTGAAGTTTTTTCTTTCAATGGCGGCTTTGATATGAGATTTATCAATTTGTGCAATTTCAAAGGAATTTAAAAGAGAGGAAATGATTTTTCGGCGTTGTTCATCATCACAAATTTTTCTTAAAAGATACCATAAGTTTGAAATGGAATGGGCTGCAATAATGCCTGAAATTTTGTGAGAATAAATCATGTCAAAAATCTGTTTTGTTTCAGATTTATAAAAAGGTCTTTCTGCAATATAATCTAAAATAATGTTTGTATCTAATAAAACTGTCAAAATTATCTCTCCTTGCATATATTTTGTAATGAAATCAAATGATAATCTGATTTTTTTCTTTTTTTAATCTTTTAAATATTTTTCTTCCAAAGCTTTGTATAATTCTTCTTTTACATCAAAATCATCTGGCACTTTTATACTTCCCACAAGAGACTGCAATTCTTTCCATGCTGCTTTTCGGCGTTCTTCTTCTTTTTCGTCATAGAGTGGAATTAGTTGGAAGCGTTGTCCTTGGAAAAAACTTTGTTGAATATTTTCTGGAGTATCAATTTGAATTGCCTTTCCGTCAAAATAACCTTGTATTGTAATTTTGTTTTTAGAATCTTCTTTTGTTATTACAGCAGGGGCTGCAACCGCTACCGCAACCCCCGAATCTGCAAGGGCCAATTTACCGTAGTCTTTGTTTATTTTATATTTTACGGTTTTATGTTCAGAGGTTTGATTTTCTATCTTTTTAATAGAAGGAACTTTGTTTTTATAAATAAAATCTTCTGAAACCTGATAAAACTCACTTAGTTTTTTTACAATTTCCGAAGTTGGATGAACTAATCCTTTTTCAAATTTTATATACCATTGGCGAGAAATATTAATTTTTTTTGCAATTTCATCCTGAGTAAGAGAATTTATTTGTCTAAGATATTTTAGAATTTCCTTCATAATTAGCCTCGTAAATCACTATACAATTAGTATACTAAAAATTTACAAAATGTAAAGTAAATTTATGCCTTAGTATTGATTTTTTTTTATCTGTGATGTGGGAAAATGTCTTGCAAGGCAAAAATAGTTTTCTTTTATGAAAAATTATGTTAAAATGGAGTTGTAGTCCACTTTAACATAATTTATGAGGTGAAATATGTATTTTAAACGACATATTACAGATACGTTAAAAAAAATGTTGGTACAATTTAAGGTTGTTTTGTTAACTGGTCCAAGGCAAGTTGGAAAAAGTACACTGTTAAAGAATGAATTAAAGAATTATGAATATGTAACGCTTGATGATATGCAAGAACTTGAACTAGCTCGAACTGATCCTGCATTATTTTTTAAGAATCACAAGTTACCGCTTATTATTGATGAAGTTCAATATGCCCCAGAATTATTTAAATATATAAAATTTTTGCTAGATAAAGATGAGTCTAAAGGTCATATTTGTTTAACGGGTTCCCGAACTTATTCATTAATGCAAAACGTAAGCGAATCTTTGGCAGGAAGAATTGGAATTTTAGAATTACAAGGATTTTCCGTGCGAGAAAAAATGCAAAATGACTTTTTAGATTATTTTATTCCAAACGCTAAGTATATTCAAAGTCGGTCTGAAAATAAAAATCAAATTGATGATATTTGGGAATATATTTTTAGAGGTTCAATGCCAGAATTAAGCGATTCATCTTTGAATTGGGAATTTTTTTATAGGTCTTATGTAAAATCTTATATTGAACGTGATGTACGAAATCTTATGAATATAAAAGATGAATCTTTGTTTTATAAATTTATGGTTGCGCTTGCTTCTAGAACAGGTTGTTTGTTTAATGCTGCTGATATTGCAAATACAATTGGAGTTTCTTTAAAAACAATACAAAGTTGGATTTCTGTTTTAGAAGCTTCGGGAATTATCTTTTTTTTACGACCTTATGAAAATAATTTGCTAAAACGAGTTGTGAAAACTCCAAAAGTCTACTTTAATGATACAGGTTTGGTTTGCTATCTTGTTGGATGGGATAATAAAAAAGTTGCACAAAATGGAGCAATGTCAGGTGAACTTTTTGAAACATTTATCGTAAGTGAAATTGTAAAAAGTTGGATTAATCAAGGTAAAGATTTACGAAATTTATTTTTTTACAGAGACGGAAATCAAAAAGAAATAGATTTGTTAATCAAAAAAAATGATGATTTATATCCAGTCGAAATTAAAATGACAGGGGCTCCTTCTATTTCTATGGCAAAACATTTTCCAGTTTTAAAAGAAATTAAACAAATTCAAAATGGAACAATTCTTTGTCAATGTGAAAAGCATTTATTTTTGAGTGATTCAATACAAGTTTTACCTGTAGATTTTATATAAACCAGATTTTTTAGTCCAGTTACAGCTAGTCGGCCCTTGTTTATGTAACATTATTTAAAACCAATTTTGACACTTTCACTTTTTTTTCTTTCACATTATTATAAAATCAGAAAAAATAGGGAGGAATGTTAAAAAATGAAATTAGACGGTTTTGGACTTTTTGTAGAAGACATGGGAAACATGATTCGATTTTACAGAGATGTGTTGGGTTTTGAAATCAAAGAAGCTGAAGATACTTCAAATGTTTATCTTATAAAAGATGGAACTTTGTTTCTTTTGTACGGCAGAAAAGATTTTGAAAAAATGACAAGCCGAAAATACGAATACATAAAAGGCTTAAACGGGCATTTTGAAATTGCACTTTA
>JAZUSR010000138.1:0-12258 GCA_045606765.1 Treponema sp. | reverse complement strand
AAGCCATTTTGGAGAAGTTAAAAATTCATAACTGTAAGCAATAGAATCTTTTTTGAAGTAATCTCCAAGACTCCAGTTTCCAAGCATTTCAAAACAAGTTAAGTGGCTTGGATCTCCAACTTCATCAATGTCGCCAGTGCGAACACATTTTTGATAATCAGTTAAACGAGTTCCCGCCGGATGTGGTTCCCCTAAAAGATAAGGAACAAGTGGATGCATCCCTGCTGTTGTAAATAAAACAGAAGGATCATTTTCTGGAATTAAAGACTGACCAGAAATTTCAGCGTGATTTTTACTTTTAAAAAACTCAATATATTTTGAGCGAAGTTCGTTTGCAGTCATAATACTATAATATATAATTCTAAAGGGAATGTTGTCAATGTAAGACTAAACAAAAATTAATATAAATAAATATACAAATCTCCATTTCTTTTACGAGCTGAACAATTTAAGATTTTCGTACTATTAGTGTAAATAAAAAATTCAAGATACTTTGATGTATTTCCACATATATAGTCATCTGCTTGAACAAAATCACCAACTCTTTCAAATTTTGCCTCACCAACATAAAACAACTTATCTTTTGTTTTTGCAAATACAAATACATCAACTTTTGCATCAAGAGAATTATTTGCAATAAAAATTTTATCAATAGTACCAATTTGTGGATTTTCTTTTTTTGAATTCGTTGCATAAAAATCAAGGACATTCGTATCATCTAACACAAATTTTGTAAGTTTTTCAAAATCCATCAATTGATCAAAAATGCAAATATACAAATCATCTTCCTTCGATGAAATAATATATTTAAACTTTTCACCAGAAACAGCTTTTATGGCAATAGCTTCATAAAAACCAAGATTTTTTTCTTGAACAACAGAAACAAATTGTTTTTTTTCTTCAACAATCTTCTTTTGAGCATTCATACAATTAAAACAACATTCAGAAGCAGTTAACAACATTTGATATTTTACATCTTTTCCAAGAATATCACATCTTCCACCGAACTCCCACTTTCCTGAATAACCGTTATATAAATTAAACTCTACAACAAAATTTTTTGCTTTTGTTGTATTATTTACAATATAAATATAATCTTTAGCTCCAAACTGACTTATATCTAATACAGTCATAGAAGAATCATCTAATGATGTTACTTGAGAAAAACAAATTCCTGAAATAATAGAAAACAATAAAAAAGCACATCTTTTAAGTACTTTCATATTTAACTTACCCTTCTACTCGCTTAATATGAGCACCCAAAGACTGCAATCTTTCTACAAGATTTTCATAGCCTCGTTCAATTTGATAAACATTGCTAATACGACTTTCGCCCTGAGCAGCCATTGCAGCAATTACCATCGCCATTCCAGCCCTAACATCTGGTGAAACAAGATGTTCTCCATGAAGCACACTAGGACCTGAAACTAATGCACGATGAGGATCACACAATGTAATTCTAGCACCCATTCCAATTAATTTATCAACAAAGAACATACGAGATTCAAACATTTTTTCAAAAATGAGAACATTTCCATCAACTTGAGTTGCAACAACAGTCATAATACTTGTCAAATCAGGTGGGAAACCCGGCCATGGAGAATCATCAATCTTTGGAATCTGCCCGCCCAAATCTGTATTAACACGCATTTCTTGACCTTGAGGAACTTCCAAAGTATTTCCATTAATTGCCCAACGAATTCCTAATTTACTAAACGCAATTCTTAAAGGTCTCATATCACTTGGATTTACTTTTTCAATTCGAATAGAACCTTTAGTAGCCGCTGCAAGTCCAATAAATGAACCAATTTCCATATAATCAGGACCAATAGTAAATTCACATCCATGTAATTTTTTTACACCTTCAATGTGTAAAATATTACTTCCAATGCCTGTAATTTTTGCACCCATCGCATTAAGCATATTACACAAATCCTGAACATGTGGTTCACTAGCAGCATTTGTTATAATTGTTTTTCCTTCAGCAAGAACAGCAGCCATTAAAGCATTTTCAGTTCCTGTAACAGAAGTTTCATCTAAGAAAATATCTTCACCAACTAATTTATTTGCAATGAATACAAATTTTCCATCAATATCAACTCTTGCTCCAAGTTCTGTTAATGCAAGAAAATGAGTATCCAATCGTCGACGACCAATTACATCTCCTCCAGGAGGCATCATCACAACTTTTCCAAGACGAGCCAAAAGAGGTCCGGCAAACAAAATTGATGCACGAATCTTTTTTGCCATATCACAAGGGATTTCAGTTTCTTTTACATTTGCACAACAAACACTCCAAGTATGTTTATCAATTTTTTTAACTTCTGCACCAAGAGCTTCAAGAATTTTAAACATTACTCCAGTATCTTCAATCGCAGGAATATTTTTCAATATTACAACTTCATCAGTCAACAAAGTTGCTGCTATACATGGAAGTGCAGAATTTTTATTTCCACTTGCTGTAATTGTTCCCTTAATAGGAAATCCACCTTCAATTATGTATTCATGCATAATTTTAATCCTCTACTTTTATATTTTTGTAATCAAATTACTAAGAGTTATTACTATGTCGGTTGCTTTTACCATTTGAGTAAGAGAAACCCACTCACTTGCTGAATGATAATTATGACTTCCCGTAAAAATATTTGGAGTTGGAATTCCAAGTTCTGTAAGTCTTGAACCATCAGTTCCACCTCGAATAGGAGTCATAACCGGTTTTACACCACATTCATCAAAAGCTTTAACCAAAACTTCTTTTACAAACGGAACCTTATCAAGTTCTTCTTTCATATTCAAATACTGTTGAACATGAGTAACTTGAACTTTTCCACCAAACAAATTTACAACAGTTTCAGCCAACATTTGAACAGTTTCTTTTCTTTTTTCCATTTGTTTTTTATCAAAATCTCGAAGGAACAAAGACACCGAAGCTTCCTCCATCGAGCCTGAAATTTTCAAAGGGCAATAAAAACCTTCTCTACCATCAGTAGTTTCAGGACTTTGATTTTTAGGAAGGTTAGATACGAAACTAGATGCCATTGAAATCGCATTTACCATTCCATTTGCTCGAGCATTATTTGTATGACTTGCAACACCTGTAAATTTTACATCAGAACGATATGCATTAAAACATTCACATTCAAGTTCACCAAGATGACCACCATCTACAGTATAAGCAAATTTACTTTCGATTAAATTCAAAGGAACTTTATCCATTCCATGTCCTGTCTCTTCATCAGGAGAAAAAATCACTTCAATGGGACCATGTTCAATTTCTGGATGTGTCAATAAATATTCAAAAGCACTAACAATTATAGTAATTCCAGCTTTATCATCACCACCTAGCAATGTAGTTCCATCGGTTGTAATTATTGTATCTTTTTCTTGTCCCGCTTGGTAAAGATAAGGATTTTTTGAAGGATCAAGAACGATGTTATTTTTTAAATTAATCAAAGAACCATCGTAATTTTGAATTACATTTGGCTTTACACAAAAGCCCAAAACTTCTTCTACTGTATCAAGGTGAGCCAAAAGGCAAAACGGTTTTATATTTTCAAATCCTTTCGTTGCTGGGAGTCTTCCATATACATATGAATATTCAGTTACTTGAACTTTTTCTAATCCAAGTTCAATCAATTCGTTTGCTAATATCTTGGCAAATTCAAATTGCTCTGGAGTTGACGGTGTAATTCCATTATCAGCTTTTTCACTATTACTTGTAGATGGAATTTTTGCATACTTTACAAAGCGATTACATATATTTTGAGAAACCTGTTCAAACTCTGATAAATCTTTATCTAAATATTTCATATTTAATATATAGAATAAATTATGCTGAATTATTTTTCAAGCACATTTATAAACTTTGCCATTACATCTATTAATTTTCCCACATCTTTGATATACTAACCCCATGAGATTAACAAGTACGAGAGATAAAACAGTAAATTCAAGCTACGCAAACGCAATATTAAATTGTTTACCTACCGACGGAGGACTTTATGTACCTGATGGAAACGCAAACCTTCGTCGCTGGATTTTATATACAAATGAACTCACCTCTTTTTCATCAATTGCAGGAGCATTAACATCAGCTTTTATCAACAATGAATATTCACCAATAATATGTGAAGCAATTGCTACAAAAGCTTTTCCATTTGAACCAGAATTAAAACAGCTCGACACAAAACTTTTTGCCTTAGAACTTTTTCACGGACCAACAGGCTGTTTCAGAGATTTTGGTGTATCATATCTAGTTTCATTACTTGAAACTACACTCCACATGGAAAACAAAAATGCTGTTTTGCTCGATTTTACGACAGGTGAACACGGAGCAATTCTTTCAAATGTTTTAAAAGATAAAAAACATCTTAAATCAGTTCTTGTTTACCCAAAAGGAAAACTACGAGGTCTTTCTGAGCAAGATTTCATTTGGAATGGTGGAAATATTTATCCTGTAGAATTCGACGGAACTGAAAAAGAAGTTAGAGAAATTATCAAATCGATTTTTAAAAACACAAATTTGGTAAACGAACTAAATTTAACAATTTCTACAACTGCAAATATTGGACGACTTATTCCACAAACATTTTTCTTTGCATATGCATTCTCTCGATTAAAAAATAAAATTTCAGGTGATATTTTCTACGCTTTAGACCCGGAAAATTACGGAAATCTAATAGCAGGCCTTTATAGTTGGAGATTAGCCCTTCCAGTAACTGGATTCATTTTACCAACAACTGAACAATTAACAATCGATGAAAAAGGAAATCCAATAATTACAGGTTCTCAAATTCCATTTAACCAAAGAACTTCTGCAAATGTTTCAGACCCATCAAATTTAGAACGTCTAGAAGACTTTTTCTCACACTACGCACCAATGATGAAAACATTTATTCATGCGTCAAATATTTCAGAAGACGAAACTGATCAAGCTGCAAAAATTCTTTTACAAAAATACAATCGACTTACAGATTACAACACAGCAAAAGCATACGCAGCAGCTTTAAAAAACGAAAATCTTTTAGACGAAGATGATGGAGCAATTGTCTTACTAGACAGATTCCACCCAGCCTATTCAAAAGAATACATAAAAAACACTCTCGATAGAACAGTTGATATTCCCTCTTCAGTTGAATCAACAACTAAAACTTTTACTCTTGATAAAACTCCAATTTCAACTCAAGAAGAATTAATCAAAATATTAAAATCCATTAACTAAACACAACATTATTTAATTAAATTAGCACACGCAATTAATATGTCCGGTCAAGGCACGCTTTGCTCAAGGCCTTGACTCGGCCGTTTTTAGGGTTTGTATTAAACCCTAAATAATACGTGACCCTTTTCTACACAACTAGAAAATGGGTCACATATCAAAATTAATTATCCTTTTTATTATTTTACTTTTTTGAACTTTTCTTTGACACCGTTTTTTTTTGAAGTTACAGACTTCGCACCTGATGTCTTTTTTTCTTCATTTTTCTTTGAAGAAGATTTTACGCCAACTGTTTTTGAAGTCGATAACTTTTTGCTCGAAGTCTTTTTTTCTTCAGTTTCTTTTGAAGAAATCTTTGAAATACTTTTTTTCAAAGATACTGACTTTGTACCTGAAGTTTTTTTTCTTACAGATTTTTTTTCATCAAAAAACAAACAAAAATCTTCACACTTGTATCCAGACTTATCTCTTGCTTCTATTAAATCAAAATATGCAACAAAAGAAGATTTTGCTTTAGTATCTGTTAAACACAAACACATATCTGTAAAAAGTAAATACAAAGCACTCTCAAAACATTCTTTATTAAACCACATCACATTATCAAAATTATTTGCACCAACAAGAATATTTGATTTTAAGCTTTTCATCAAAAATTTTGAAACTTCCAACAAAGATTTTTTCTTTTCTTTTTCTGTATAATTTTTTGCAACAAATGGCAAAAGCATAAACATTCTGTCTAAATTCCAGCGCAATGAATCAGCATTAGAAAATCCTGCTTTTTTCACAAACTGAACAATTTTCCTTGCAAGGGACCAAGTAGATGCAAAACGATTTTCAGAAAGAGCTACACAAACTGAACAAAGTAATAACACTTCCTTTGTCAAAATATTTTTTTCAATTCCTGCATAAACAAAATCTGCAATATTTTTGGACTTACAAGCATTTTCAAGCAATGTTGTTAATTCAATTATTTGATTTTGAGATTCTTTGGCTTTTTGTAACTTTGTTGAAACTTTTGCTTTTGAACCTTTCTTTTCTTTTTCAATTGAATTCTCTGAATAAATTTTTAATAATTTTTCAAAACACTTTGCAAAATTATCAAACTGTTTTTTTGGAGTTAAAAGTTTTACATCCTCTTCCGTTTTTATTTTTGAAGTTTTTGCTTTTTTAATTTTTTCTTTAGCAAGAGATTCTTTTTCAAGTGAAATTTCTTTTTTAGCAAATTCATTTGCAACTTTATAAAAATTCTCACCTGATTTTCTTACACTCAAAATAAATTTTTCTACTTGAGATGAAGTTGATTTCTTCGAAAGTTTTTCTACATTTTCAATAAACTTATCATCGATAAATTCTGAAAGCGCTTGATACAATTCCTTTAATCGAATTTCTTCCCATTCTTCATCAAGATTATAACAACCACGACCTGCAAGAACTTCACATAATGTACTATATTTTTTATCCAGAGTATCACGAACTTGAAGAATATCCATCATAACCTGTGATTCAAAACCATTTAAACTTAAGAACATTCCGTTTTGACAAATTTCACTTGATTTACGAACATACCATAATTCGCTTCGTTGTTCACGGAATATTAAATAATTTTCAGGATCATCATTTATTCCAAGAGCATCTACAATGCTTCTAGTTTTAAGCTGAATATCATCTCCAATTTTTTGTGCATATTCACATGACTGTTTAATCCAACCAGTTGCTCTTTCATACTTATTATTATAGAAAACAACTGTCCTTTCATTACCAGCACGATTTGAATAAGCAAACACATTTTCATTTACATGACCATTATCCCAAACATCATAAAATAAAAAGTCCTCACTTTGGCTAAAAAGATATCGCTTTTTCATCAAAGGAAAAATATCATGCTTATGTCGTTCTAACAATTCCATATCAGGTTGCTCATCTTTATAAGCCTTCATATATTCCATTCCGTACTTTTCTTCAAAACCTTCAATCTGTCCATGCCCAAACATAGGAAGACCTGGCATCGTAATCATTAAAGTACAAACACCAAAATACTTATCACCTTTTCCAAATTGTGCAACAGCAGTTTCTTCATCAGGATTATTCATAAAGTTCACGTATCGTTTTAAAATCTGAGGATCAAATTTTAAAACATTTTTAACAGAATCACGGTACTTTTGATTTTCTTCTTTTTTTAGCATATTCATAAAAGCTGAATTATACACACGATGCATTCCCAAAGTTCTTACAAAATATCCTTCCATCATCCAAAAAGCTTCTGCAAGAAGTAAAGTATCAGGAACTTCCTTTGCAACTCTATCAACAACTTCTCGCCAAAATTCATTTGGAATTGCATCATTAAATTGCTGAGTCGATAAACCTGTTTCACTACGAGTTGCAATATCTCCACCATGCCCTGGCTCTGGATACCAAAGACGACGAATATGTTTTTTTGCCAAAACCATTGCAGCATCAAATCTAATAATTGGGAAATTTCTAGCAACATGTAAAATCTGTTGAATAACTTCTTCTCGTGCCACAGGATTAAAAAAATCAATCTGAGCTGTATCATTCCATGGAAGGCCAGTCCCGTCATTACCATGGTAAATATAACGAGTATCACCAGTTTGATTATCAACTCGTTTAAACACAACTGAACAGTCATTTTTACTATAATAATGATCTTCAAGATAAACACTTACCCTTGAATCATGAGAAAGGTTCTCTCCATTAAATGTATACTGAGGAAAAGGACAATCTCTTCGCTGAACAAATAAATCAGGTTTTTCAATTACCCAAGTTCCATCCATTCCAGTATGATTAGGAACCATGTCAGAAGCAAGACGAATTCCTCGTTGCCAAAGTCTAGCTCTTAAATTTTCTAGAGCACTCCAACCACCAAGATTATCTGCTATATTATAATCCATCAAACTATATGCACTTGCCGCTGCCTCTGGATTTCCACAAATCTGTTTAATTCGTTTACTAGCATTACTTCGTTGCCAAAGGCCGATTAACCAAAGTCCTGTAAATCCTTGATCACGAAGAATGTCAAGTTCCTCGTCTGGAATTAAATCTAGCCTATCAATTGTGCGACCATATTTTTTAGAAAGTTGATCAAGCCAAACCAAAACAGTTTTTGCCATTAAAACAACTTTCGGCATCCAATCTTTGTCTGGACTAAATCGTTCGTATTCATTCATTAAATTTTCAAAACTAACAACAGGCATATCAGCATCTGTACCATTGCCACCATGCCACATAGCTTTTTCTTCTTCAGACAAAGTATCAAGCCCCGACAAAAGTCTTTTTAACCAATCTCCCAAAATTGAAAGCCAGTTCTTTTGAATATATTCCAATTGTCCTCGAAGGCTTGTGGGACTATAAACAACAGGTTCTCGAAGGAAATTAATTAAATCATGATTAAACGGACCAAAAGTCGGAAGTTTTGCAAAATATTTTTGAATATCACTCCAAGTTTTATTATACAAAGAATTTTTTGCAAGCTTTTGGTCATTGAACATTATACCAAATGGCAAAAAAGCTGGATTTTCATTTTCTAAATGAAGCATTATCATTTCTTCAAAAGTTGCTTCTCTATTTGAACGAAGTTTTCCAGTTCCAATATCAATTGCTGAACCTGACATATATTTTTCTAAAGTAACTTCACCACGATAAACAGCTGTCGGAGGAAATTCTTTTCCGAACTCAAATAATAATTCATCAATTTTTTCTTTTCCATATTTATTATCAAGTTGCTTTAATGCATCTGAAAAAGCTGTAGGATTTTTTTTCTTTCGATAAATCATACAACAATAATGTAAAATTTCATCGATTAATCCCATTGCATTTACAGAACCTGCCGAAACTCTTTTGTCAGACATTCCATTTTTATCAAAATATTCATTCAACTTTTCTGTAAAAATTCGAACTGCCTTCATATCCGAAATAATTACATTTCCAGTTGAAGTATACAACGCACTTTTAAAATTACAATTATCACGAATTTCTTTACTAATATGGAATTCATTATACGAAATTTTCATTCTGCCACTCCTCGCTCTCGTGGATTTTTACAATAGATTTAATTTTTTTAATTAATTTTTTATTTGTTATTAGTTTTTCAACCAAGCAAGGCATTCGATAAGTCCAGTTAAACTCCGAAACCTCTCCCGGAATATTAATTCGTTCATCTTTTGGATCACAAAGCCAATAATCCAAATCCATATACAAAAAATCTTGCAATGGATGA
The DNA here is from genome assembly GCA_045606765.1 of Treponema sp. Lineage (GTDB taxonomy): Bacteria > Spirochaetota > Spirochaetia > Treponematales > Treponemataceae > Treponema_D. The sequence goes on along the minus strand of JAZUSR010000138.1, from coordinate 2,806 downwards.
ATACACCATAAACTGTTTGCCTTTGCAACTGAACATAAAATAGACTCTGCAATTTCAGGTGTAAAATTCTTCAATTGATTTAAAAATTGAGAATCATCTAATTTTTCTTCTTCAATAACTTCTCTAAAATCTTGAATATTAGACTGAACAAATTTTAAAGCCGAATCAAATTCATCTTGCCACCACTGTCGAATTGTTGACGAATCATGAACAGAAGTTGTAGTAACTGACAACTTTCGATATTTGTCATATTCAACATAAGGCTGATTTTCCTTTTCCCAATATCGTGACCAACGAACAACATTCAACCCAAAAATATTTTCATCACTCATTACACTTGGAACACAAGGAAGTCCAACTCCTAAATCTTCACCACAAGGTTGCATCTTTACACAGGAAATAATATTTTTAAAAATATCTGTTGCTTGAGCTTTCCACAATTTATTTTGGGCATTATCATTTTTTTCAAAAATCTTTTCGAGTAGCTTTTGTTCATCAGAAGATAAAGTTGACCATGGGTAAGTTTGAGAATACGACCAAACTAAAATAAATTGATTCTTTTTTATTTCGATTAAAGTTCGGTTATTCCAATATTCAGCAAGACAGTGCTTTATTTTATCGCAAGTTTCTTTTGATTCACAAAATTTTGACAAATCAAAATCATAAATATCTTTATCGCCTTTGATTTCTTTTTTAAAAAGCCACAATTCTTCAGAATCAAGTTTTTCGCAAAACTGTTTTAAAATTTCGTGAGACTTTTGTTGATTCCATGTAAAATAATCAATGTCAGAAGTTTTTACATGTGACTGACTTAGCCAACGAAGTCTATCATCTTCAAAACCATTTTGATTCAGCACTTTTCGAGAAACGCTTGCGTATGGTTCAGCATGTCCTAAGATTGCAGTTGAGTCTCTTTCTGGAATTGCCCAAATTCTAAAAAAACCAAGAATATGATCTAGGCGATATGCTTGATAGAATTGACTTGCCGTAATAAGTCGATTTTTCCACCATAAGTAATCATTTTCTTTTAAGTTCTTCCAATTATATGTTGGGAAACCCCAGTTTTGCCCACACGGATTTTCGCCATCAACAGGACTTCCAGCTCTTAAACTGTGATTGAAAAACTCAGGATGAGCCCATGCATCACAAGAATCTTCGTTCATCAAAATTGGCATATCGCCTTTTAAAATTATTCCCAAAGATTTTACATATTCACTTGCATCCAAAAATTGTTTATTTAATTGAATCTGAGTCCAAACATAAAAAAGATGTTCTTTTTTTAAATCCTTGTCATCAAATCTTTTTTCAATTTCTTCGGGACTTAAAAGTTGATCTTTTTTTTCCCATTCTTTCCAGGAACTTTGAAGATTTTGCCATTTTAAATTTTTATAAACTGAATATTCTTTTATCCAAGGATTTTTTGTAATCCATTTTTTTATTTCTGAATTGATTTTACAAGATTTTGATAATTCAGTTTGATTATAAATCTGTCTAAGAAGCTCTATTTTTGAATTCAAAATTTCTTGATAATTAAATCGAGATGTATATGAAAATTTTTTTATAAAAGCATCGTAAGATTTTTTAAAAGAGGTATCACCTTTATAAAGTTCATCAAAACCCTCAATACAAGAAATATTTACATAAATCGGATGAAGTGCAAAAGCCGAAAGTCCACTATACGGAGAACTTTGCGTCCCAGTATCATTTACAGGCAAAAGTTGAATAATTTTTAAACCTGATTCATAACAAAAATCAGAAAATTTTTTAAGAGATGTAAATTCTCCAATGCACGGAGAATCTTTTGTATATAAAGCACCAAGAGGAACCGCAATTCCTGTTAATTTTTCAAATTTATTTTTTTGTATCATATTCATAAATTATAACACATAAATTGTAAATATGGAAAGATTTTATTGATAAGCTAAAGGTGAAAAAATGAAAAATATTCCTGATTGGCATTTTAAGCATAATAAAAAAGAAAATACATTAATTTTATCTAATAAAGATATTGAAGAATATTCAAAAGAATTTCTTCAAGACTATTCGAATACAAATAACAATTATTCAATTTTGATACCACAACATACTCCAATAGAAGAAATAATTGAATTTTATTGTGATATTCCTCTTGAATTTCAAACTTTTGAAAATCAAGCAGTTTTGGGAATGACTTGTTTTTCTTCAGGTTTAATAAAGATAAGAAGAGACAGTAAAATTGTTCCATATAAGGTTGAAAAAGGAACGATAATAATCGCAAATGATTTGGCTGAAAATGAAGAACTAAGAGGAAGATATTTTTATACAATAGCACATGAGTTTGGTCATAGTCTTTTCCATAGAGTTCTATTTGAAGAAGCTGATTATATAGGACAGCCATCTCTGTTTGAAGATGAAATAAAATCTGTAAATGCTATTACATGTCATAGAGATGAGGTTGAAAATTTTAATTTTTTTGCAAGAGAAAAAAATTGGACTGAATGGCAGGCAGATTATTTTGCATCGTGTTTATTAATGCCTAAGGAAAGTATATATGAATTTTGGAAGGATTATATATCAGAACCAGAATTTATTCTTGGTGAAAATCCTAAATCGTTGTTAAATGGAATGAATCCATTAAAAAAAGGTATTTTATTTGCAGAATTTGTGGATACTTATAAGGTTTCAAGACAAGCTGCAAGAATAAGATTGGAAAAGTTAAATTTTTTAGATAAGGAGGATGTTTTGTGAGGAAAAATACGTCCGGTCAAGGCACGCTTTGCTCAAGGCCTTGACTCGGCCGTTTTTAGGGTTTGTATTAAACCCTAAA
>JAZUSR010000137.1:0-15593 GCA_045606765.1 Treponema sp. | reverse complement strand
AAAATTCTTTTTTTCATTTTCTCACTCCATTATAATCTTTTATAATTATTTGAATATTTTCCATTCCATTAAAAATATTTCTTTCAACAGTATATACGATATTTAAATAATCTCCAACAGAAAATTCTTTATTTATTTTATCGGCAGAATTCCAAAACATAACTGGTATTTTATGATTTCCAGAGTCTAAAGTTAACTTAAGATGTTGTTTTTCAGTTTTTCCAACTATTTGATATGATGCAATTTTAAGATTTTGAGTCATAAAAGTTAGGGGTGAATTTTTTTCACCATAAGGCTCAAATAAATCAATTAGTTTGAAAAGTTCTGGTGTTATGTAATTAGGAGGAAGTTCTGCATCAATATATATTGTATCATCATCATCTTCTTCAAGTTGAATTGATGAAACTTTTTTTTCAAATTCTTCCTGAAAAGAATTTAGTTTTTCATATGGTAATGAAAAACCTGCTGCTTTACTGTGTCCTCCGTAATTAATAAAATATTCATTGAATTGAGATAAAAAAGTAGGGCAGTCAACGCCTCGTAAACTTCTCATCGAGCCAATAGCAATATCATTTTCTAAAACTGTAATTGCAATGGCAGGAACTTTATATTTTTGTGAAAGTCGAGCGGCAATTAATCCGATTACACCACGGTTAATTTTTTTTTCGATGATAAAACAAAAATTTTGATATTTTTGAAAACTCATTTCTGCATTATAACTAATAAACTCTTGTGCAGAATTTACCAATGTTTTTCTTTCAGTGTTTAGCTCAATTATTTTAGAAGCAATTTCATTTCGTTTTAATGAATCTTGTTCAAGTAAAATCTCAATAGAAAGTTTTGGTTGTCCAAGTCGACCAGTTGCATTTAATGCAGGGATTAAAGTCCAAGATAAATCCATCGCAGAAATTCTTTTGTTTAGAAGATCGAGTTTTGCTAAAAGTTCAATTAACCCATGTCGAATTTTTCCAGAATTCATTGATTTTAGGGCATTATTAATGAATATTCGATTTTCATTTTCAAGAGGCATTACATCTGCTAAGGCAGCGATAGCTACAAGTTGTAATTCATTTTGTTCATGGATTTGTTTTGATGGAAAAGCTTCATTTGATTTTTGGTTTATATAAGTGATAAAAATGTTTATAAAACCATTTATTAAAGTAGATTGAGAATCTTTGTAATGAGCAATTTTCGATTTTAATTTTAATTGTTCTAACGAAAGGTTTTGTACAGATGGAATTATTTTGCTTACTTCAGGTCGTAGATCAAAAGTATTGAATTCAACAGATGTTCCAAAAATGTTTTTTAAAACTTTTTTAGTCGATAAGTCATCCCAAGTAAAAATTTGTTGACCTCTTAAAAAAGTTTCTAATTTTGTATCTGATATTTTTAGTCCTTCATTGATATTTTCTAAACAAAATCTTTCTTTTTCTAAATTATTATGTAGTTTGACACATTCTAAAGTTGCACCATTTTCGTTTTCGTAAGCATTTAATAAACAAATATCTTGTTTATAAAGTTCTGTTTGAGAAAATCTTAATGCTTGAATTAATTTAAAAGCTACAGCACAACCAGAAATATGTGCAAAAGGGTACCCGGAATCTGATGTTTTGGGATTAATTATTATAGCAGGCTCAGGTAGAACTTCTTGTGGAGTATGGTGGTCAGTTACAATAATATCGATTCCAAGTTCTGAAGCATATTTAATTTCATTAATATTTGAAATTCCGTTATCAACAGTAATAATCAAAGTTCCATAGTTTTTTGCAAAGTCATCAATAACTTCGATTGTAAGTCCATATGATTCATCTCCCATAGGAACACGGTATTCAACATTAATTCCAATTGAATTTAAATATTCATATAAAATAGTAGTACTTGTAATTCCGTCTACGTCTCTGTCGCCAAAGATTAATACTTTTTCGCCTTCTTCTTTTGCATCTAAAATACGATCTACTGCATCTTCCATTTGGTTGAATAAAAATGGATTGTGTAAAAAACGTAAATCATCTTCAAGGAAAAAAATTAAATCTTCGCCTTTTGTAATTCCTCGTCTAGCGCAAACACTTGCAGTCAGAGAATCAATAGAGTATTTTTTTGATAGATTAAATACATCTTCTTTTGAAATTTCTTTTTTTATCCATTTTTTCATAAAATACCAATACCTGTATGTAATGTTTTAATTTTGTTTCCTAATGCTTGTTCAATCATTTGAAAGATGAATCGTTTTAAATTATTTATTTCATCGGTGGAAAGAATCATGTTTCTTGTTATACTAGGCTCTGCGTAAATCGTTTGTTCAAGATAAATTATCGATTTTGACGAGAGTGTATGGTAAAGTTGTCTGTCAAATTTAGTTGAATATTCTTTTAAACAGTTTTGACAAATAAAACCATATTCAGATTGAGAATAGATTGCCCTACCAATTCTATATTCTATAGTTTTTTCATCATTTTTTCTAGTAATAAATGAATTTTGGCATTTTAAACAATTGTAATTATTTGGTAGAATGCCAAGTAGATTTAAATATCTCCATAAAAATCGTAATAACCCCATCTGACCTTGGTTTTCATCAATAATATCAAGTCCATCAAAAAATCCATTTAAAAGATAAAAACATTCTTTTGGACTTCCTGCACTTTTTGATTGGATAACAACTTCTGTAGTAAGATTTGCTGCCCACATTTTAAAAAGACTTTCCCTAAAAGAAAGGTGATAATTTTTTACATCAAAATCAGTGATTTTTGAAGAATGCTTTACTTCATCGTTATATAAATAAATTGTCCCCATATTCCATGGAGAAACTTTTGCTCGTAATTTACTTTTAGGACCACCGTATAAAATTGATGTACATATTCCTTCGTCTGCTGTAAGAAAAGTAACAAGTCGGTTTGATTCACCATGAGGTTTTACAGTTAAAATAATGGCATCTTTTCGATGATTTCTCATATTAATATCATACAATTTTTTTGAAAAAATTGACATTAATTTTATGATATTATATAATAAATTTATAAAATTTATTTTTGGAGTAAAAATGATTTTCCCATTAGAACAATTAGTTAGATATCAAGATAATGCTTACGAAATTACTGCAGCTGCTATTCGTCGTGCTTATCAGATGTCAAAAGTTAAAGATCCTTTAATTGAAGAAAATGAAGACAAAGTAGTTTCTTTGGCTGCATCACAATTATTTAACAATAAAGTTTCATATCGCATTGAACAAAAATAAAATTCCAGTAATTGTTATTTTTGCACCAACAGCGACAGGAAAGACTGCTTTAACTGTAAAATTATTCGGTTCAGGCAGTCATTCTTTTTTTAAAAATAAAGCAGAAATAATTAGTGCAGATTCAATGGCTGTATATAAATATATGGATATTGGAACTGCAAAACCTTCGAAAGATTTAATTTCTCAAATTCCTCATCACATGATTGATTTGGTAAATCCAGATATTCAATTTTCGGTTAGTGATTTTGTAAATAAAGCTGATGAATTATGTAATGAAATTTATTTAAAGGGAAAAATTCCGGTTATTGTAGGTGGAACAGGATTTTATATTCGTAATTTTTTACTAGGACTACCACAAACTCCAGAGTCAGATTTACAAATTAGAAATCAATTAAAATCCGAATTGGAAAAATCTGGGAGCGATTTTATGTATCAAAAATTAAAAACTATCGATCCAATTAGTGCTGAAAAAATTAACAAAAATGATGTATATAGAATATTACGAGCTCTTGAAGTTTTTTATATAACAGGAAAACCTCGAAGTTCATTTGTTCTTTTTGAAAAATTACGCGAGCAATATAATTTTTTACCGATAGTATTAGAACGAGACAGAGAAGATTTATACAATCGAATTGATTTAAGAATAGACCAAATGTTTTTAGATGGTCTTGAACAGGAAGTAAATTTATTAATTAGTTTAGGGTATAAAAAAGAAGATCCCGGAATGCAAGCAATTGGTTATCGTGAATTTTTTATGAATCTTGATTCTTTAGAAGATATTAAACAAAAAATTAAACATGATAGTCATAAGTATGCTAAAAAGCAATATGTTTTTATGAAAGGCATTCCAAATGCTAAAATATATCATATTGAAAAAGATCAAGAATATACAGAAGAAGTTTTGTCGAAAATTAAAGATTTTATTTTTACAATAGAAAATAATGTGATATAATTATTTAATGATTTAAGTAGTTTTGGGGGAATAAGTATGGCAGATGAAAAATATGTTAGACCTACTTGGGATGAATATTTTATGGAAGTTGCAAGAACTATTGCAAAAAGAGCAACTTGTGACAGGGGTCGTTCTGGTTGTGTAATTGCAAAAGATAATCAAATTTTAGTAACAGGATATGTTGGTTCCCCAACAGGTTTACCACATTGTGACCAAGCAGGACACTTCTTAAAAAAAATGATTCATGATAATGGTGAAATTACACAACATTGTGTTAGAACTGTTCATGCTGAACAAAATGCAATTTGCCAGGCTGCAAAAAGAGGAATTGCTTTAGAGGGAGCTACTGTTTATTGTAAAATGACTCCATGTAGAACTTGTGCAATGTTAATAATTAACTGTGGAATTACAAGAGTTGTTTGTGAAAAACATTATCATGATGAAGGTGACTCGATGGAAATGTTTAAGCAAGCGGGAATTCCAATTGAACATTTAGAAGATTCTGTTCAAACATACGAAAATATGTAAAAAAAATACACCTTAAAAAAATTGATTTTTTTAAGGAGCATTTTTTTTAATTTAGGGTTTAATACAAACCCTAAAAACGGCCGAGTCAGGTCTTGAGCAAAGCGTGCCTTGACCGGACGTATTAAAGATTTGCCATTAACCAATCTTTAAAAGTATTATAATCATTTTCCATTGGAATTGCCATATCAGGTAATTTCATAATTTTTTGAAGTCTTTCTGGAATAATAGGATCTCTTCCAATTGAATCTTTTACAATTGAACCGAATTTTGCAGGATCGGCAGTTTCTAAAATAATTCCGATAGCTTTTTTATTAATAACATCATCTGCCCATTTAGGTACATTTGGTGTAAGTCCTGGCTTTGTAAAATCATTTTTATTGCCTTTTATTAAAGATTCAAGTTGGCCATTTCGAATATCGCTCCATGCTTTCCATGCAATAGAACCATGTGGATCAATAATATAACCTGTTTTAGAGTAACAATCTTGAATTGCTTTTGTGATTCCATCATTATCGAGCCAATATGAAGCAAATAAATCTCGAACATCCTCGAGGGAGTACATTGCTTTAATTCGTTCGTAGTTACTTGGAGCTCCAACATCCATTGCATTTGCAAAAGTTTCAACAGAAGGGCGAGCTTCATATTTTCCAGTTGCAATCCAATCTGGAATAGTACGATTTGAATTAGTTGCTGCAACAAATCCTGTAATTGGGGCACCCATTTTCTTTGCTATTAATCCCGATGTTAAGTTTCCAAAGTTTCCTGATGGAACAGTAACAATAATAGAAGCATCATCAATTTTATTACTGATTGGGCTTTTAATTTTTGCAAGTAAACTTGCATACATATAATAAAAGCTCTGTGGTAAGAGACGAGAAATATTGATAGAATTTGCACTTGAAAGTCGAAATTTATTTCGTAATTCTTCATCAGTAAAGGCAGTTTTTACAAGTTTTTGACAATCATCAAATGTTCCATTTATTTTAAGTGCTCGTACATTTCCTGTAAATGTTGAAAGTTGTTTTTCTTGTAGAGGGCTAATTTTTCCTTCTGGATATAAAATTGTTACATCGATTCCTTCAACACCGTGGAATGCACTTCCTACAGCACTACCAGTATCTCCAGAAGTGGCTACGAGGATATGAAGATTATCTTTATTGCCTCGATTAAAATAAGACATAACACGAGCCATAAATCGGGCACCAAAATCTTTAAATGCACATGTTGGTCCGTGAAAAAGTTCAAGGACATAAGTCAATGTGTCAATTTGATTTAATTTTGAGATAAAAGGATATGCATCTTGAATAATTGCATCTAAGTCTTCATCAGGAATTTCACCTTTACAATAAGGCTTTGCCATTTCTAAAGCAATGGATCTAAAAGAAGGTTCCCGTGTATTATTTAAAATACTATCATCAAGTTTCGGAAAGTCAACAGGAATATATAATCCTCCTGTTTTTGAATTCATTCCGTTTATAACTGCAGTTTTAAAATCAACTTTTATCGAACTATCTCTTGTATCTGTATAAATCATTTTGTTAACCCTCTATAAAAAAAATTACATTGAATAAATTAATTCATTTGCCAAATCTTTTGCAAGTTGTGTTTGACATGCTTTTAAAACATTCCATTGATTTTTATCTGTAACTGTTGTTGTTTTTGTAATTGTGCAGATTTCTTGACCTGTTGTGTAATTAATTACAGTTGCAGTTCCTTTTAAAGTCAATGTATATCCGTTTTCAACTTTTGTAATTTGAGATGCATATTTAATTTTTCCATAAATGATGTATCTAAAATAAGTTGAACCTTGGAATAATTTTTTTGCTGCAAGGCAAATTGCTTCAGAACCATTATCAATGACTTTGTGAAAATCTGCATTTTGTGCAGTCGTATAACCTGAACGCCAGAATTCACCAAGAAGATTTGATGAAGTTGATAAAGCTGAATTTAAAATCATCTTATCTTTTTCATCATAGTCAATTAAGTTGATAACGATTCCTTTTTTGTTTGAGTTGAATTTAACTTTAAAAGGAAGTTCAAGTTGAACTTTTTTTGCAGCTTTTTCTTGCATAACTCCATTTGCTTTTGGTGCAAATGTAATTGTTGAATTAACGCTTGTTTGAAAAGGTTCTGGTTTGAAAATAACATTTCCATTTTCATCAGTATTAATATCTTGTTTTGCAAATGTGATAACATTGTCATTTTTAGAAGCAGGATATGTTACTGTAATTGGATAATTTTTAAGTGGATTTCCTTGATTATCTTTTACACAAACAACAAATGGTGTTTTAAATGGAACAGTCGCAATAGGAACATTCGCATTTGAAACAAGTGAAATTTTTACATTGTCAAAATTTACTTTTGGTTTTTCTGATTGTTCAATGACAATTTCATTTTGTGCAGAAGATTTTGAAGTTACAGGTTCTGTAGATTCTTGAGAAGTAGATTGACATGAAGTAAATGCTAAAATCGCAGAACTTAAAATTAGATTTAACTTAATTAATTTAATATTTTTATTCATTAGAATAACCCCTTTAAGATTATAAATAAGCAAAAATATTATAATCTTTTTCAAAATCTTTCTCAAGGTATCATTAAATATTATAGTAAAATTTATTGAATAAAATCATTCAAAGTTCTAAAATTATTAATTATGAGACTTACACATGCTGAAATTTATTTAAATAATTTTAAGAATAATTTGAAAAATATTCGTTCGTTATTAAAACCTACTACAAAAATGTGCGTTGCTGTTAAAGCAAATGGTTATGGTAATGGAGCAGTTCGTTGTGCAAAAGCAGCTATTGAATCTGGGGCAGATTATTTAGCAATCGCAACAATTTCAGAAGGAATAGAACTTCGCCAAGCTGGGATAAAAGCTCCAATTTTAATGTTAAGTCTTTGTTGTCCTCAAGAAATTGAGTTAGTTATAAGAAATTCAATTACTCCATTAGTTTTTGATGAAGAAATGATAAATCTTTATGATGAAAAAGTTGAATTATTAAAAAATGAATTAAATTTAAAAGAAAAATTTTCTGTTCATATTGCTATTGATTCTGGGATGGGACGAATTGGATGCCTTCCAAAAGATGCTATTAGTGTTGCAAAAAAAATTGTTAATTCTAAAAATATTTGTATTGGTGGAATGTGTACTCATTTTTCTGTTTCAGATAGCATTGAACAAGGTGATATGGAATATACAACAATTCAGCATGAAAATTTTATGCAAGCAGTAAATTCTGTAAAAGAAGAGGGAATCGATCCTGGAATTGTTCATTGTTCAAATTCAGGGGCAACAGTTTTTAGACCAGAATTTCAGCATGATATGGTAAGACCTGGCATTATAGTTTATGGATATTATCCTGATAAAATAAATAAAGAGTTTTTGAAAAAAAATGGAATTGACTTAGAATTAAAACCTGTAATGGCATTAGTTTCAGGAATTTGTGCTATTCGCAAATTTGAAAAAGGTAAATCAATTTCTTACGGTAGGACATATACAACCGAAGAAGCAACATCCATTGGAGTAATTCCTGTAGGTTATGGAGATGGGTTTTTACGAAGTTTTGGCTCAATTGTAAAACCTTGCATCAATGGAAAATCTTATCCAATTCGAGGTCGAATTTGTATGGATCAATGTATGATTGATCTTGGAAAAAATCCAAAAGTTAATCGTTGGGATAATGTTGTTTTGTTTGGTCCAAAAGAATCTGGAGCAAATATTACCGCCCAAGAAATTGCCGATTCAATTGGAACAATTCCTTATGAAATATTAACAGGGATTACTCATCGAGTTGAACGAATTTACATTGAATAATTTTTTTTACTTCACTTGCAAGATAAAATGAACCTGTAATTAAAAGAATTTTATTTTCTAAAATCGATTCCTTTATGGAATTAAAAATAATTTGTTCAAAATCATCGTTATAAGTAAAATCAATGTTAGCTTTTGTAAAGGCTGTTTTTAATTTTTGAGAATCAGACGATTTTGTAAGACCAGGTCGAGTTAAAAAGATTTTATCAAATTTTGAAGTAAAAAGATTTGCAATGTGTTCTACATCTTTGTCAGCGGCGCAGGCAAATAAGAGATTTGCTTTTTTATCAGGGAAAACATTTTGAAGTGTTTCTAGCGTAAAGTTTATGCTATTTACAGTATGGGCACCGTCAATTATGGCATAACAAAAATTCTCGTTATTTGTTAAATTTTTTTGAGATTTTAATTTTATAATTTCAAAGCGCCCTGGAAGACTTACATTTGATAAGCCTTCTTCGATAATATCTTCTAAAATGTCAGGGTTTGTTAATCGAATTGCAGCTGCTGCCAAAAAGGCGTTATGTGCTTGAAATGAACCAAACATCTTGGTATTAAAATCTAATGGGCGACTAAAAAGATTTGATTCAATATGAACATTCATTAATTTTTGATTATTGGTTTGAACATATTTGTAGAAGATGTTTTTACATAATTCATCAGCAAAATAAATTTTAGAATTATTTTCTTTTGCTACATTTATAAAAACTTTTTTTACAGATTCAGTTTGATTTGCACATAAAACAGGAATTCCTTTTTTTATAATTCCAGCTTTTTCAAATGCAATTTTTTCAACAGTGTTTCCAAGAAATTCTGTATGCTCAAGTTCAATTGAATTGATAATCGAAAGTTCTGGAATAATTATATTAGTAGCATCAAGTCTTCCGCCAAGACCAACTTCATAAATTGAATAATCAACTTGTGCAATTTTCATACATAAAAAAGCATAGATTGTTACAAGTTCAAACCAAGTAACAACTCTGTCTTTTGGAAGTTCATTTTTTATTTGATTGAATTTTAAAATTAATTGTTCACTTGCTTTTTTATAAATTTCATCAGGAAAAAAAGAATCATTAAGTTTTATTCTTTCTCGGAAATCTTCAATATGAGGAGAGGAATAAACTCCTGTTTTTTTTCCAGCAGTAGTTAATATGGAACTAATCATTGCAGATACAGAACCTTTTCCTTTTGAGCCTGCAACATGAATTGAAGGAATTTCATTTTGTGGATTTTCAAACTTTTCACAAATTGCTTTCATCATATCAAGCCAAAAAATATTTTTATTTGGAAGTTTTTCAAAATTTAAAAAGTTATCAACCCATTGTAAAAAATTGGTAATAGTATCTGTCATATTTTTAGTATAATGTTTTTTGTTTATTATGAAAATATGCAATAATATTATGATTTTGTTTTATGTAGATTAATTATATTGACCAAATACTATATTTTTGTTAATATTTATGAATCTAACCCCCTTGAAACCATGTATTTGGTTTCCATTGACCATAAGGAGAAATTATGAGAAAGTATGAACTTATGACTATCTTCACATTAGATGAAGATAAGTACAAGAAAGGTTCAGATGCTGTACGCGCTGTCCTTTCTCAGTTTGGTGCCGAAATTGAAAAGGAAGAACCATTCGGCGATCGTGATCTTACCTATGTTGTGAAAAAACAAAAACGAGGTCGTTTCGTTTTGTTTAACATCAAAGCAAACCCAGCAAAACTTGTAGAAATGGAAGTTCAGTTTAAATTAAACGAAGATCTTCTTAAATACATGTTTGTTCAAATTGAAGAAAAATAACATTCAAATCAATTCATTTAAAATCTAGGAGGCTTTTATGACAGATGTGAATCGTGTAAATATTATTGGTCGATTAACTCGTGATATTACTGCAGATGAACGTGCATTTGCTTATCTTCCAAATGGAACAGCTAGAGCAAATGTAAGTATTGCTGTAAATAGAAGTCGAAAAAATGGTGATCAGTGGGTTGATGAAGTTAGTTACTTTGATGTAACTATTTGGGGAAAAACTGCAGAAAATTTAAAACCTTTTTTAACTAAGGGTAAACAAATTGCAGTAGATGGTTATTTACGACAGGATCGTTGGGAAAAAGACGGTCAAAAAAATAGTAGAATTGTAATTATTGCAGAAAATGTTCAACTTTTGGGTGGAAAAACGGATAATGGTGGTGGATTTAGTCAACCATCTGGGGGTTTTGCTCCGAAATTTCAGCCAAGACAGGACAATATGCAAATGAATAATTCTTCTATGTCAGTGCCTATGGATGATATTCCATATGGTGATAACAGTTTCCCAGAAGATATTCCGTTCTAATTAATAGGAGATTATTATGTCAGACGAAACAATGGAAATGCAGTCTGTAGAAGATAAAGATCAGATGGTTATGGAAAATAACGAAGCTAATCTTGCTGAAGCAGGTCGTGAAGGTGAAGGACGCGGAGCACGTGGAAAAGGAAAAACATTCTTTAGAAAAAAAGTATGTCGTTTCTGTGCTAATAAAGCAAAAATCGATTATAAAGATGCTGACGGACTTCGTCGCTTTACAACAGAAAGAGGAAAGATTCTTCCTCGTCGTATTACTGGAACTTGTGCAAAACATCAGAGAGAACTTGCTCGTGAAATTAAAAGAGCTCGTTCAATTTGTTTGTTACCATATGTTGCAGACTAATTTTAGTTAATTTGACATTGCGATCCAACTCCTGGTAACGCAGTGTCTAAAAAAATAATAGGAGCTTGAAATGAAAGTTATCTTAAAATCAGATGTAAAATTTCTTGGTGAAGAAGGTGATGTAAAAATCGTAGCAAATGGATATTTCCGTAACTACTTACATCCACGAGATTTGGCTGTTCCATACAATGAAGTAACAGTTAAATATTTTGAAGAACGCAAAGCTGAAATCGAAGCTAGAAAAGATGCTAAGCGTGAAGCTGCAAAATCACTTAAAGAAAAACTTGAATCACTTGCACTTGAAATTGCAGTGCCAGCTGGAAACAATGGTAAATTATATGGAGCTGTTTCATCACAGACAATTATGGATTTACTTTCAAAGAATGGATACGAAATCGAACGTAAAAAGATTGAAGTTCCAGGAATTACAATTAAAACAACTGGTACATATAAAATTACAATTAAACTTTATGAAGCACAAGTTGCTGAAGTACAAGTTGTTGTAAAAGCACAAGATGGAAAAGAAGATTCTTCAGAAACAAAGGCTGAATAATTTTACTTAATATTTTCATCGAAGCCGGTTTGAAAAACCGGCTTTATTTGTCTTATAAACCTAACATATTATTGGTAAGTAAAAGGAGCAATTATGGAAAATTTAAAAGAAAAAATTCCGCCACAAAATTTAGAAGCAGAGCAAGCTACTTTGGGTGCGTTGCTTTTAGATTGGAATGCATTTTCTAATATTGTTTCTTTATTAGATTCCAATAAATTTTATTCATATCAAAATAAACTTATTTATGAAGCAATGATATCTCTTTTTAGACAAAATATTCACGGAGATACTTTAGCTGTAATTAATGAACTTACAAAAACCGGTAAACTTGAGGAGGCTGGGGGAACTGCATATATTGCATCTTTAACAGATTTAGTTCCAACTGCTGCAAATGTAGAATATTATGCAAAAATAGTATTAGATAATGCTACTCGACGAGAATTAATTAAAATTTCTCATGATTTAAAATCTTATTCATATGATGAAACAAAAGAAAGCCGAAATATTATCGAAGATGCTGAAAAATTAATTTTTTCTCTTTCTGACAAAAATCAGACAACAAAAGTTTATAACATGGAAGATATTGTAAATAAAACAATGTCGAATGTAATTGAACATTGGAAAAATAAAAGTGTTTTTACAGGAGTTCCAACAGGCTTTGCTCAATTAGATACTATGACAAACGGATTCCAACCATCTGAATTAATTATTATTGGAGCTCGTCCTTCAATAGGAAAAACAGCCTTAGCTTTGTCAATGATGGAACATATTGCAGTGGACAAAAAAATTCCTTGTGGTTTCTTTAGTCTTGAAATGTCTTATGATATGATTGGGCATCGTTTGTTAAGTCAAAATTCAAGAGTTCCAGGTCATAAACTTCGAAGCGGTGTTTTACGTCAAGAAGATTTTCAAAAACTTCAGGATGCAGGAAGTAGGTTATTTGTTGCTCCATTGTATGTAATTGATGTTCCTAATATGCCTTTATTAGATTTAAAAGCAATGGCGAGACGACTTGTTGTAAATCATCAGGTTAAAATTATTTTTATTGATTATATTGGATTAATTTCTACAGAAAATAGAAATGCCCCAGTTTATGAACAAGTATCAGAAATTTCAAAATCTTTGAAAGCTCTTGCTCGAGAATTAAATATTCCTATTGTTGCATTGTGTCAGGTTGCTCGTGATGCAGAAGGAGCTAAACCAAACCTTGCTCAACTTCGAGGTTCTGGTAGTATTGAACAAGATGCAGATGTAGTAATGTTTTTACATCGAGAACGAATGAATACTGCAGAACAAAAGGATAATCCTTCAATAGATGCTGAATTAATAATTGCAAAACAACGAAACGGACCAATTGGGGATGTAAAATTATTGTTCTTAAGCAATTATACAAAATTCGAAAATTGTGCTGATGAAAATTCATTTTAAATTTGAATTTACAGAATTTTTTTTCAGAGTCAAAATTGCGTTATTGCATTATTTTTATATAATACGTCCGGTCAAGGCACGCTTTGCTCAAGGCCTTGACTCGGCCGTTTTTAGGATTTGTAATAAACCCTAAATCAAAAAAAAGACCATATTCAGAGAAAATTTATCATTCTCGAATACGGTCCTTTTTTTTATTCATTTAATCGATTTTAATCGTAAATTATTTTTTTACTTCCAAAGAATTAAAATCTAACAATGTAATTTTATCTTCGGAATTAGTTACATAAACTCCTTCTGCAGATAAATAAATTGGAGTAGCAGGATTTACTTGAATTACAGATTTTGCACTACATTCAAGATTTGAATTAAATTTTCCTACATAGTATTTTGATTTTTCATTAATTACACAATAGTAATCTGCACCAACTTGAATTAAAACTGAATTATCTGCAATAGTTTCTTTTGATTCAGAAATAATTTCAAGATTATCTTTATCAAGTTTAACTAATTTTACTGCACCTGTTTTACTAGTTTCACCAGCTATTGCGATAAAATCAAGTCCATCTCGATAAATCATACGATTTCGAATTACATTTACAGGTGATTCTTTTAATTCTTCGCCTGTAAAACGATTAATTTTTACAATTGCCGAGTAAAGATTTTGTTCATCAACAAGTTTTAAAGCGTACGCAGCAGTTTTTTCTTCTAAAATTCCGTTTGAAACAACTTCTTTTTGATCTTTTGCAATTTCAGCTCTTTCGTTTTGAGCTTCTGTTTGTTTTTTATCTGCTTTTTCTTGTTCCACTTGAGCAACTTCTTTAGCTTCTTCTACAGATTCTGCTTGTTTATCAACAACTTCTTGTTGTGCAACTTCTTCTTGTTTTGCTTCGTCAGCTTGTTTTTGAGCAGATTCAGCTTCTTCTTTGTCTTTTTGAGCTTGCTGTTCTGCTACTTTTGCATTTTCTTGGGCCTGTTTATCTTGAGGTGCATTTGCTGCTTTTGTTTGAGCTTCTTGAGCTTTCTTTTCAGATTCGTCAGCTTTTTTCTGTGCTTCGTCAGCTTTTTTCTGTGCTTGCTGTGTTGCAGCCTGTTTTGAAGCAAGTTCTTTTTGTTCTTCTTTTAACTTCTTTTCTTCTTCAGTAACTTTTTTCTGTGCTTGTTGAGCATTTTCTTGAGCTTGTTCAGCTTCTCGTTCTTTTATGTCAACCATATTTTTTCGTTCATCAATACCTTTATTATCTTCTTCTTGCATTGATTCAACGACTTTTTTATCACTGATAACAGAAGTATCAACTGTACTTAAGCCACCATCAAGATCAGCAAGAGGAATTACAATCTGAGAATTTCCTGGCCAATCTTTGTAAGAAGTTGACATACCAACTTTTGAAGAAGAAAGGTTATTTGTTACAACTGATTTATATTTACCTTTGAAATAATCAATTTTACCACGATAAACAGCATTGTAAACAGTTGCAAAAGTTGCAATAGTGTAAGCATCATCATATTCATATTCGTATGCTTTTGAAAGATATGACGCAATAATATGTCGAACATTTCGAACATGGTCAACTTCTGCATCTTTGCCAATTATAAAAATATCTGCATCGAGTTTTCCATCTTCATTTGAATCAACAGCATGAATTACAGAATATCTTTGTCCACCATAAGTTTTTGCAATATTTTTATCAAAATCATTTGCTAAGTCTCTACCGATTCCTTTAATTTGTTCTAAAGTATCAACTCTAGAATGAGGTCCAGTATAGTTTTCAAAAGTAATCGTTTGATTAGAAGTAGATTTTATTTCTGCTTCATCAACACCAATTGCAAATAATGAATTACAAAGTGTAAAAGTTATTAAACATACGCTTACTTTATTAAAAAACTTTGTAAAAACAGATTTTTTCATAAATCCTCCATAATTGTTAGAAAATCTAACGACACTATTATATCACTACATCTTTAAATCGGCAAGTTTTTGCATCACTTGGCGAACAGATTTTTTTGTAGATTCATCATATTGTGGATAAAATAAATTTGTTAAAATATTTTTTCCTTTTGAAACAAACGCAGGTCTTCCCATAAATCGGCAAATTTCATAAACGCAGTCTACTGCCGAGGATAAAATTAGTTTATCATTGGGATTTGAATTTTTTATTAATCTTTCAATTTCAAGCAAAATTTCTCCACTTGGATCATAGCCACATTGAGAAATCCCTTGGAGAATTTTTATAATAAGTGTTTTATCTGTTTCGACAGATAAAAGTTGTGCTAAATATTCACTCATTTGTGAAGTTTGAAAATAGGGAACTATTGAAATTAAATTTTCCAAATCAATTGGTGAATATTCAATTTTAATTAAATTTGTAGAATCAAGATTTGTTTGAATCGAATTTTTT
>JAZUSR010000136.1:0-14912 GCA_045606765.1 Treponema sp. | reverse complement strand
TCCTGTAGATGAAGTTGAACAAAAAGATGATGGCAACTGGTATGAAAAAGCAACTGGTGAACAACTTGTACAAGTTGTTGCAAAAATGTCTAAGTCTTTGAAAAACGTTGTTAATCCTGATGATGAAATTCGCTCTTACGGGGCAGACTCAGTTCGTATGTACGAAATGTTCATGGGACCATTAACAATGAGCAAACCTTGGGCAACTCAGGGAATTGTTGGAATTCACCGCTTCTTAGAAAAAGTTTGGGCTCTTTCAGAAAAACCATTGGCTGACATTGACATCAATGGCAAATTGGAAGACAAAAAACTTGTTTCTTTAAGAAAAACATTTACACAAACTGTAAAAAAAGTTGGCGATGACACTTCATCTTTGAACTTTAACACAGCAATTAGCCAAATGATGATTTTTGTAAACGAACTTTCAAAATTTGACGCAATTCCTACAGCAATTTGGACAGATTTTGTAAAAATTCTTTCTCCTTACGCTCCACACCTTGGTGAAGAACTTTGGGAAAAATTAGGAAACAAAAAATCAATTGCTTACGAAACTTGGCCAACATACAACGAAGAATTCTTAAAAGATGATACAAAAGAAATTGTTGTTATGGTAAACGGAAAACTTAGAGATAAGTTTGAAGCAGCACCTGGCAGCGATGATGAAACATTAAAAGCAATGGCATTTGACCGTGAAGGTGTAAAAAAACACACAGACGGCAAAGAAGTTGTAAAAGTGATTGTTGTAAAAGATAAGTTAGTAAATATTGTTGTGAAATAGAAAAGTAGGTTTGTTTTAAACACTTTGACTTAAAATATGATTGGGACTTTGTTGATAAGCTTACAGTCGAGTCGTGTCTGTCAAAGTGCGGTTGTGCTGCTTTGGGTCAAAACCGCGGGCTAGCCCGCTACACGCTGTTTTGCGGTGTTTAATATACGTTGCTGCTCACGCAGCAGCAAAACAGAATGTTTTTGCCCAAAGCCCACTCCTTCGCGCATGTAAAAATATCTCATCTTCTAATGCTGCTTTTTTTTATTTTGATTTTTGAATCTTTTTTTATGATTGACGCATTAATTTTTAGAAAACTAACTTCATTATATCAAATAAATTATTCAACTTCTGTTACAGACTGAATTACATCAAATGCTTCCAAAAATCCAGTTTCTTTTACTGTATTTGCTGCTGAAAAAGACATATTCATTAAGTATAACTTATACCCTGTTTCTTGGCCTTTATTAAAAGCAGCAAAAAGGATTCCCATTCCAGTTGAATCAATAGAAAAAACTTGAGATAAATCTAATACAACATTTGTAGATTCAATTTTTTCAAAAATTTTCTCCTGCAGATCACCAATCGTATATGAATTAAAAGCACCAAGCAATTCAAAAAGAATATAGTTAGCACCATGTTTTTCTGTAATAGATAACTGTTCCATATTAATTCATCCTCACTTAATTTAATTATCTTCTTCTTGAATACTTGAAAAATCAAAATTAAACATATCATCAGATGATAACTCATCATCCAATAATTTTTTTGCACTTCCTTCAACATTTGACGCTTCACTATCAATAGTCAAAGATTCATTTGCCATATCTACAAAATCATTTTGGTCGACAACTAAATTTTCATCAACCATTACTGATTCATCTGAAATTTGTTCTTCAGAAGAAACAATAGAGCCAGCAATTTGTTCAGTAACTTCAGTTTCATCAATTGCATTATCAATCAAAGCTTCTGGATCAAAATCATCTTGATGGTCAGAAATTGTTTCTTGAGAAGAAGAAGCAGAATCTGTAGAATAAAGAGCGTCTTTTCCAAAGTATTTTAACACAACCAATGTAATATCATCTTCAAGTTCTTTTGACATAAACTTTTGAAGGTTATCAAAAGCAAAACGAGCAATACGAGTTGCAGGATATGTATAATTGTCCATAATTGCCTGTTTAATTCGTTCTTTACCAAACTGTTCACCACGCAAAGAATGAGAATTAATAAGACCATTTGTAGAAATTGCAAGCATATCTCCAGATACAAGTTTAATCTGTTTAACTTTAATCAATGGAGTTACATCTTTTACAAACCCAAGAACATATCCTTTACCCTGAATTTCAATAACGTTATTATAAGTTTTTGAATATTCAAGCATTGTAGGAATACCACAGTTTACATAATACATAGTATCAGTTTCAAAATCTAACAAACAGAAAACACCACTAAAGAATGTTCCACTTGGAAGACTAAAACGAATAAACGCATTAACTTTTTGAATCAACTTCTTAAAATCGTGAGTATCGGCTAAGAATGTTCGAATAATCGACTTTAAGATGACCATACTCATAGAAGCAGAAATACCCTTACCACTTAATGATCCAATTACCATAATATGACTTGTATCATTCAAACGAATCAAGTCAACAAATTCACCACCAATATTATGAGCCGGAACCATCAAATATCCTACATCTACTTTTGGATTATTTATATAGTCCATATTTTCCTGGATAGATGTAATAATCTGACTAGACATACGAATTTCTCGGTTTACAGTTCCGACAACTGAAGCATTAGCAATATTCCTCATATAGTAACCATAAACAAAGAAATATGAATAAAGTTTATCCAATACATGTTTATCATATTCATCATAACTTGCGCCAGAACGTTTTTCCCCAAGAAGAAGAAGTCCAAGAATATGTCTACCTTCGTGAATAAAAATTAAAACTTCAGATTCAGTTTCATCAAAAACTTTATGCAAAGATTCTCGAACATCTTTTAACAAATAGTTTGTATCAATCTCACTGCGAAATAAAATATTAATAGAATTGTTCAATAAAACATCTCGAGTTCCTTCATTTTTAACAATCGAATATGCATTACCCTCTGAATCAAAAACAGTTTGATATTCTTCTGAACCATTATCAATAAGAGTAACCATTGATGTAGTTTTTAAGTTATCTTTGAAAGCTTTCAAGAAATCCAACGAAATATTTGAAAGTTCATTTTCATAATCAATTGAAGCAAGTGCTTTTTCAAATTCTTCATCATAATGTATAGATCGGTAATTCAAAAATTTTGAAAGTCCAGAAGTTAAAAAACGACCAATTAACATCATAAAGAAAATTCCCAAGAATACAAACAATGAGAACATAAATTCACTATCAGAACTTATTGGTTTTAACCACACATACAAAAAAGCACCAATAATTGCCGGAATAAAATATTTAATAACTACAGAGAAAATCGAAGAGAAAAACAACGCTCCATCATATACTTTTTCTTGAGTCATTACCCCAAGAATCATAACAGACATAACAGAAAGGATATACATATACAATGAACGCATCATTGGAAGCATATTAGAAATATAGTAAATAATTGTTAATCCTAACCATGCAAAAATTACACAACAAAAACAAAGTAATGACGACTGAATCATCATTTTTGAATTCGCATTTTCTGCATTAAGAAGCATAATAATGAAAGATGAAGTCGGAAGCAAAAATATAAAAAATATAATATATAAGTGCAACCAAGTAATTGGGAATTTCTGTGCTAAATTTCCTGTAAGTACAAATGTAGAATTAAACGAGAACACAAATGGTTCTTCCATATTGATTTTTGAAAAAGAAATAAACGCAGCTAATAACAATAAAAGAATTTTTACAACAGTATCGAACTTTGTAATTTTATCTTTCATACAAGTAACAAAAAACAACGATGATTCTATAAAAATCGCACTAATCAAAAATATTTGCAAATGTTCAAGCAAAATTACAATTCTTTCAAGACGATAAATAATACAAATCAGAACAACCATCATTGAAAATGTTGCAATTGCTCCGTAAAGTAGAATATTAATCATTCGAGATTCATAATTCTTCTTTTTGGTATTAACATTTAGAGATGCCCAAATAAGGTATGCAGCAAGCGCTGCGTTAAGAATAATAAAAATCATTAGCTTACCACCTTTGTAACCATCATTGTAATATCATCATGAAGCTTGTTATTACCTTTGTAGTCAAAAATCAAATTTACAATATCATCAATAAATTCTTGAGGCTGTTTAGCAGCGCTGTTTTTAATTGTATCTGTATACAACTGAGTATCCCCAAGTTCTACACCTTCTTCATTCATTACTTCAGAAACACCGTCTGATGCAAACAATATAAGGTCATCACGGAATAATCGCTGTTCATCAATACGAATGTCATCAATATCAATAATTCCAACTACACCACAGTTTGATGACAATGGTTTAATCAAATAACCATCTGGTGCTCGAGTTACAATCAAAGGATCAGACATAGAAGCATTTACATAACGAATTGTCATTTTTTGAGTATCTACAATACTAATAAACAATACTGTGTACTTATCTTGCAATTTCATTCCTTTGATAGCTTTATCAATAGCACGAACAATTGTAATAAGATCTTCTTTATCTTCAATAATCTTTACAGTGTTCATTACTAAACCCATGATCAAAGCAGCAGGCAAACCTTTTCCAGAAACGTCGCCGAGCATTAATAAAGTTTTATGTTCATCAATTGGAAGGGCTGTATAATAGTCTCCCGACACATTTACAAGAGGTCTAAAGTAAGCGGCAATTTTTAATCGCTTTGTATCTGGCATCTTAGCAGGAAGGAACAAACGCTGAGTTTCTGCTAACTGTTCCCATTCCTGAGCAAGACTGGCAATTTCACTTAATGACGAAATTGTATTTGTACGTTTACGGAATCGAATAAATTCTTCCAATAATTCATCATATATACCAGTATCAAAAATACGAACATATCTACAAAGAACAAATAAATGAAATTTTTCATCACAAAGCAAAAATCCACGAGCTTTTTTATAACTTGAAGTAATACCCAATCGGCTACTTACATAGTAAAAACCATTTGCCCATGACGAAGGAAAGTTATTCTGTAAAACTTTTAAATTCTCTTTATCAGTTGTAATTCTATTTGGGCTATTATACAAAACATATTCTTTTTCGCTATCAACATAAATTACAGAACAGTCGGCTTTTTGTTCTAATATTTTTTCAATAATTTCATAGAAACCTTCTAAAGTATAACAATAACGAAGGCTATCAATAAATAACTGAATATATTTCGTTTCTTGTTTTAATAAAACTCTGTTTTCCATTGCACGAATTATTGAACGAGTTACGAAAGATGACATAATCAAAAAGAACATCAATACGATAAATTCCAATAAAAAGAAATACCATGGATCGAGCATGATTGTTACTTTAGGAAGAATAAAATAAGAAACAATCATAAATAATACTGTCGAGACTGCGAAGTTTCCTATTTCTACATTTCTTTTTCTTTGTTTTAGCATAATAACCCCATTAGTAGAGATATAGTCAAATTAATTATATCATATTATCGGAAAAAATAAAAATAAAATTTATACGAAATAGAGAAAGCACAAAAAAAATGGATAAAAACATCTCTTTTACTAAAAATTTGTTATTATCCATTTTTTCTTTTGAAAAATTTTCTAAAAAATTAATTTATAAAAATTCTATTTCAAATCTATTCCAAATCAGAAAGTTTCATCAAATTTGGATTATTTGTTGCTTTTTCCTCTTCTGCATAAGTTTCAAGAAGTTTTTTCTGCGATGATGAAAGTTTTGTTGGTAATTGAACAATAACTTTAATGTACAAATCTCCTTGTCTACCTGTATTTGACGGAACACCTTCTCCTTTAATTCTGAAAATCTTCCCATTTGTAGTTCCACTTGGAATTTTTACATCAATTGATCTATCATCAAGGCTCTTTATTGTAATTGTAGAACCTAAAATCGCTTGAGTAAATGAAATTGGAACAGCACAGTATAAATCATATCCATCTCGTTCAAAATATTGATGCTCTTTAATATGAATCATTACGATTAAATCACCAGCTGGTCCACCATTTCTACCGGCATTACCTTGGTTTGAAATTAAAATTCTTTTTCCTTCGTCTACTCCAGGTGGAATAGTCAAAGTGACAGTACTACTTTTCTTTTCAAGACCAGTTCCTCGACAACTTTTACAAGGTTTATCGATTGTCTTTCCAGTTCCAGAACATGTTGGACAAGTTTGCTGAACTGTAAAAAATCCGGCACTACGACCTACTTGTCCCATTCCATTACAAGTTGAACAAGTTACTCTATTTCCACCAGATGCACATCCTGAACCACCACAAGACGAACAAGGCACTTCATGAGTAAAAACAACATCTTTTTTTGCCCCGTAAACAGCATCTTTAAAATCAATTTCTAAATCATATCGTAAAGTAGCACCTCTTCCAGGCTCTGAAGTGCGCCCTCCAAATCCTCTTGAACGGCCACCACCAAAGAAGTTTTCGAAAATATCTCCAAAACCGCCACCAAATAAATCGCTAAAATCAGTAAAAGCATGTGAATAGCCGCTAGAACCTCCACCACCCATTCCTTCAAGACCTGCAAAACCATATTGATCATAAATTGGACGCTTTTTATCATCTGAAAGAACTTCGTAAGCTTCTGTAGCTTCCTTAAATTTTTCTTCAGCTTCTTTGTCGTCCGGATTTCTATCAGGATGATATTTTATAGCAAGTTTTCTGTACCCTTTTTTAATTTCATCTAAACTTGCCGATTTATCAACACCTAGAACTTCATAATAATCACGTTTTGCCATATTAACCTTCAATTTAACGAAATATATAAAATACGTCCGGTCAAGGCACGCTTTGCTCAAGGCCTTGACTCGGCCGTCTTTAGGGTTTGTATTAAACCCTAAATAAGCAAAACTCCCTTTTTATGTAATTTACAAAAAAGGGAGTTTTTTAAGAATATAAATTACATTTTAATTAGTTATCGTGAACTTCGTAATCTACATCGTCTGCAGTACCTTTATTAAAGCCACCTTTTGAATTATTTGAATCAGCGTTTGCACCTGCTTCTCCTGCAGCATTTGGACCAGGTCCCTGAGGGCCAGCACCTTGTGCTTGCTGCTGTTTATAAACTTCTTCAGCAATTTTATAAGAAGCTTGTTTCAATTCTTCAGTTTTTGCTTTAATTTCTTCTGTATTGTCACCTTCAAGAGCTTTCTTAAGAGCAGCAATAGCATCATCGATTTTTTGTTTATCAGCACCGTTAACTTTATCGCCAAGTTCTTTTACACTCTTTTCAGTAGCATAAATTAAACTGTCAGCTTCATTACGAGCATCAACACTTTCGCGTTTTGCTTTATCAGAAGCAGCATTTGCTTCCGCATCTTTTACCATTTTTTCAATTTCTTCTTCTGACAATCCACTTGATGAAGTAATCTGAACATGCTGTTCTTTTCCTGTTCCTAAATCTTTTGCAGAAACATGAACAATACCGTTTGCATCGATATCAAATGTTACTTCAATTTGAGGTACTCCACGAGGAGCTGCTGGAATTCCAACTAAGTCAAAACGTCCCAAAGTTCTGTTTTGGTCTGCCATTTCACGTTCTCCCTGAAGAACATGAATAGAAACTGCTGTTTGTCCATCAGCTGCAGTTGAGAAAATCTGACTTTTCTTTGTAGGAATTGTTGTATTACGAGTGATGAGTTTTGTCATAACACCACCCATTGTTTCAATACCAAGTGAAAGAGGTGTTACATCAAGCAAGAGAACATCTTTTACATCACCTTTTAATACACCACCTTGAACTGCAGCACCAATCGCAACAGCTTCATCAGGGTTTACAGAACGACTTCCTTCTTTTCCAAAAATTGCTTTTACAACTTCTTGAACTTTTGGCATACGGCTTGATCCACCTACCAAAAGAACTTCATCAATTTGATCAGCTGTTAAACCGGCATCAGCAAGTGCCTTACGACATGGTTCTTTTGTTCTTTCGTACAAATCATCTGTCATTTGTTCAAACTGAGCACGAGTAAGTGATTTCTGTAAATGTTTTGGACCTGTAGCATCTGCTGTAATGTATGGAAGATTAATATCAATCTGAGTCTGACTAGAAAGCTGAATTTTTGCATTTTCAGAAGCTTCACGGATTCGCTGCATAGCCATAGCATCATTACCCAAATCAATTCCTGTATCTTTTTTGAATTCAGCAATAAGCCAATCAGAAATAGCACGATCCCAGTCATCACCACCAAGGTGTGTATCTCCATTTGTAGCTTTAACTTCTACAACTTCATCAGCAAGTTCAAGAATAGAAATATCGAATGTACCACCACCAAGATCATAAACTGCGATTGTTCTTTCTTTGCTTTTATCTTTGTTAAAACCAAATGCCAAAGCAGCTGCTGTTGGTTCATTAATAATACGCTGAACATCAAGACCAGCAATTTTACCAGCATCTTTTGTAGCCTGACGCTGAGCATCATTAAAGTAAGCTGGAACTGTAATTACAGCTTCTGTAACTTCTTGTCCAAGATAATCTTCTGCTGTTTTTTTCATTTTCTGGAGAATAAATGCTGAAATTTCCTGTGGGCTAAATTCTTTTTTCTGTCCATTTTCTTCTACTTGAACACGACAATCTTCACCGTGATCAATAATTGTATATGGAAGTTTTGTAGCTTCTCCTTTAAGTTCAGAAAATCTATGACCTATAAGACGTTTTACAGAATAAACTGTATTTTTTGGGTTTGTAACCATTTGGTTTTTTGCAGGACTACCAACGATTCTGTCACCTTTAGAAGTAAAAGCAACGATAGATGGAGTTGTACGACCACCTTCTGAATTCTGAATTACAACAGGTTCGCCGTTTTCCATTACAGCAACACATGAGTTTGTTGTTCCTAAGTCAATACCAATAATTTTTCCCATTTTATTAAGCTCCTATATATAAAAGAAAATATATTAATTTTTTATGTTCCTTAATTTTTTGGAACACTTACCATAACCTTTGCATTACGAATAACTCTTTCTTTAAGTTTATACCCTTTTAGATAAACTTGTTTAAGAGTTTCTTTTTCAACTTCTTCTTCAACTCGACCAATAGCTTCATGAATATCTGGATTAAATTCATCACCAGCTACACCATAGCATGTAAGTCCATATTTTGACTCAAGCATTTTTACAAGTGAATCATTTACAATCTTAATTCCATCAACCATTGATTTTACATCAGTTGCACTTGAACCTGCTTCTAATGCACGATCAAAATTGTCTAAACTTTCAAGCAAATCTGATAAAAGATTAGCATTTGCATAATCGAATGTATCTTGTTTTTCTTTAATCATTCGTTTACGGTAATTATCAAAATCTGCTGCTCTACGAAGAAGTTGGTCTTTTAATTCTTCGTTTTCTTTTGTTAGTTTTTCAATTTTTTCTGCATCAGTAAGTTCTTTTGGTTCTTCTTTTGAACTTACTTCATCTGATTCAGTTTGAGCACAATCATTTTCTGTTGCATCGTTTTCTGAATCTTGATTTTGCTCTGACTGATTTTGAGCAGTAGTCTCTTCATTTTCTTGTTGAACATTTGTAGTTTCAGTTTGTTCTTCCTGCTTTAATTCTTCATCTGCCATATTAATTTTAAATCCTCATTAAAACATGTTATCTTAATAAAAATATGTAAAATACTAATAAATCGTCAAGTTTTTTTTATTTTTTACAAAGCATTAAAACACCTTCAATTAAAGCTTCCTTTTCTTTAGGTGCAATTCTTGCGTAAAGTGAGTCAACGGTATCTCCAGATTCTACAGGCACTTTCTTTTGAACTAAAATACGCCCTGTATCACATCCAGAATCTGCAATATGAACAGTACAACCACTTTCTTTTTCGCCACTTGCTAAAACTGCCTCGTGAACATGATGTCCCCACATTCCAACACCGCCAAATTTTGGTAAAAGTGCTGGATGAAGATTTATTATTCTATTGGAATATTCTTCAATGATGGCACCAGATAAAACCGTAAGCCACCCTGCTTGAACAATCAGTTGAACATCTTTTTGCTTACAAATCTCAAGAACTTTATCAGAAACACGAATTCTTTTTTCTTCCCGAGAAGCTGCCTTAGCGTTTTCTGCACCCATTACAGCATATGGACTTACAACAAAAGATTCAATTCCTGCAATTTTTGCTCTTTCTAAAGCGTAAGCATCTTTATGATCACTTAATACACAGCAAATTTTATATGGACAATCACTATTTAATTTTTCATAATCAATTAGCGCTTGTAAATTAGTTCCACCACCTGAAACAAGAACTGCGATATTCATTCAAAAGCCTCAAAAATTAGTCTTCAAAAAGAACTGCATCTTTTTGTTCTTTTACTTCACCTTCTGCATAAGCAACACGACCAATACAATATGCTTTTAAATCTGGAACATCAGGTTTTGAATATTTAGATGCATTTTTATTAAACATTTCAATAATTGAATCAGCTTCTTTCGCATTTACTGCTAAAACAAATCCAATACCCATATTGAATGTATTATAAATTTTTTCAACATCTGCTCCACGTTTAATTAATTCACCAAACACAGGAGGAATATCCCAACTATCTCTTTTAATTACAGAAATAAGTTGTTTGCGACCACTTTCTGCTTTTGGGAACATACGAGGAATATTTTCATAAAATCCACCACCTGTTACATGAACCATTCCGTGAATTGCCTTTCTATATTTTGAAAGAACTTCCATTACAGGCTTTACATAAATACGAGTTGGTGTCAAAAGAACTTCTCCAATTGTTTTTCCAGTATCTTTACCATCAAGAATAAATTTATCATCAAAATTAGGAACAAGTTTACGAACCAAACTAAATCCATTTGAATGAACACCTGTTGAAGAAAGTCCAATCAACACATCTCCAGATTTAATTTCTTTCCCTGTAATCATTTGCTTTTTATCGCCAATTCCTACACCAAATCCTGCAAGATCATATTTTCCTTTATCATAAAAACCTGGCATTTCTGCTGTTTCGCCACCAAGCAATGCACATCCTGTTTCTACACAACCATCTGCAACGCCTTTTACTAGTTCAGCAGCAACATCAGCTTCAAGATTTCCACAAGCAATATAGTCTAAGAAAAATAAAGTCTGTACACCTGAACAAAGAATATCATTTACACTCATTGCAACACAGTCAATTCCAACTGTGTCGTATTTTTTCATTTGAAAAGCAACATCGAGCTTTGTTCCAACTCCATCTGTACCACTTACCATTACAGGATTTTTAACACCTTTTGGAACTTCAAACATTCCATTAAAACTTCCGAGTCCTGTTAACATTCCAGGAATTGCAGCACGAGCAGCATGGTCTTTATATTTTGTTACTGCGCGATAACCTTCTTCTACATCGACTCCTGACTGTTTGTAATCAATCTTTACCATTTTGGTACTCCCATAAAATATTGCTTCTATTCTTTAATGAATATGATAAACTCAGTTTTTCAATTTTATAAATACTTATACACTTCGCAAATTAATTTTAACTTACAAATCAATTTGACAAGAAGTTTTTGCATCATTTGCAAGTTTTGCTCTAAAATCGTTTAGTTTTTGTCGTAATTCTGGATATTTGATTGCAAGAATTTGAACAGCCAAATAACCTGCATTCTTTGCATTCCCAATTCCCACTGTTGCAACTGGAATCTGTGGTGGCATTTGAACAATGGACAAAAGAGCATCCATTCCACCAAGCCCATTTGAATTAGCAGAAATACATTCAAGTGGAACGCCAATAACGGGAATTGTTGTAATACCTGCAATCACACCTGGTAAAGCCGCTGCAAGTCCAGCTCCTGCAATAATAACCTCATAACCATCTTGTTCAACTTGTTTTACTGTTTCATGCAAAAGTTCTCCTGCACGATGAGCTGACAAAACAAAAGCTTTATACTCAACACCAAATTCAGCAAGAACTTCTCCTGCCTTTTTCATCTTTTCTGTATCAGATTTTGAACCAAAAAAAATTGCAACTTTCATCTTAGAAATATAGCATATTAAAAGGGATTAATTCAAGACTCTTGCGGCGCGTGAACTACCTATCAAATAACAATCTCTTTTCTACCGCGCCGTCGAAGTTTCGCGATGCAAAACTTCGTGTCAATTCTATTTTCTCATCTTGCGGCGCGTGAATTACCTTAGAAAAAAAACATCCATATCTACCGCGCCGTCTGCACGTGTAAATTTCAAAAGAACTTCTTTTATTGATAGTACCACGTGCGACGCGAATCAGCGATTCGCTACAATTAATAGATGAACGAAATCTTGAACTTTATTCTATTTTCTCATCTTGCGGCGCGTAAATTACTTTTCAAATAACAATTTCTTTTCTACCGCGCCGTCTGCACGTGTAAATTTCAAAAGAACATCTTTTATTAATAGTACCACGTGCGACGCGAATCAGCGATTCGCTACAAGTAATAGATGAATGAAATCTTGAACTTTATTCTATTTTCTCATCTTGCGGCGCGTAAATTACTTTAGAAAAAAAACATCTATTCTTGCGCGCCGTCTAAATTTATGATTGATTATTCACCTGACGCTTTCGATCGATATAACCACTGTCTTCAAGATACTTTCGACGAGTAATTATTAAATTGATTAATTCTTGATACATATTAAAATCAACTTCAATAGCAATAGGCAAAATAAAAAATTCTGTTTCATCACAATATCGCTCGATAAATTTGGGATCTGTCACAAAACCAAGGGAAATCATATTACTGATTCTATCAGCACATTTTAATACTTTTGCTTTTTGACTACCTTCATCAATAATTCTACGAAGAAAATCCTTTTTTTCTTCCCCTTCTCGCTTTGTAACTTCCAAAACTAATTTATAAACATCAGGGCCATCTTCATCAACTTGAATAATTCGATTATGATCAAATCCTTTGATATCTTCAATTGTATCATGAACAACAGATGCCTTTAACAAAACGCTATCGATATAACCATAGTCAATTAAAATACCTAGAGTATCAATTTGATGACGGAACATATTTCCACCAGCATGACGAGCCTTTCCAATTAATTCAGTAGCTAATTGCATATACGGAGCAAGAGACATATTATTCAATTGAAGCATTGATTTTTTATCCATATATTCTGGCTTATTTACTTGCATCTCGTATTTACTCATAGCTACCTCTCTTAATTAGTTCTTTTAGAAATAAATCTGAAATCCAAACTTCTATCTAAAAAAATTATTATAAACTATCAATATAAGTTTGAAGTTTTTCAATTTTGCGATTTGTTTCTTCCAAAAGTTGTTTTTCTTTTTCAACAAGTTCAGCAGGAGCATGTTGTGCAAAATTACCATTCAATTTATTTTGACTCATTCTAGCATAACCTTGTTCTTTTTCAAGTGTTTTTTTGAATCTTGCCAAAAGTTGTTCTTTATTGATAGTTTCGTCAACAATGATGAATGATTCAAAATCTTTTCCAACAGTTCCGATTGAACTTTCAGGTTTTGTTTCCACAAAATCAATATTTTTAATACCAGCCAAAAGCTGAATCATTTCAACTTTTTCTTTACAAACTTCAGCATCGCTTCCTTTTGTAACAAGAATTGCAATATTAATTTTTTCTGCAGGATCAATTCCACATTCAACACGCAAAGCACGAGTTTTTGTAATCAATTCTTTTAAGGATTCAAATCTTGCGTCAATTGCTTCGTTATTGCGTTCTTCCGAAACTTCTGGGTAAGGAGCGTTAATAAGCATTCCTGTGTATTCAGACATAGAAACAATTTTATTTGTACCTGCCGCATTACGAGCCTCTGCAATTTCTTTTAATGGAAGTTTTGCATAAATTTCTTCTGTAACAAATGGCAAATATGGGTGAAGAAGACGCAAACTTTCTTCCAAAATGTTCATTAAAACACTAGCTTGTCTATCTTTTTCTTTATCATCACCATTTTTAAAGTTGATTTTTGTAGCTTCAACATACCAGTCACAGAATTCATTCCAGAAGAATTCCATCATTGCACTTGCAGCATCGTTGTAGCGGTAACTTTCCAAAGCTTCACGAGCAGTTTTTACAGCATAATTTAATC
This sequence comes from Treponema sp., assembly GCA_045606765.1. Taxonomy (GTDB): domain Bacteria; phylum Spirochaetota; class Spirochaetia; order Treponematales; family Treponemataceae; genus Treponema_D. Next base: position 929 of record JAZUSR010000136.1, on the reverse strand, counting down.
GTCCATAAATCCATTTATCAAGTTCAGTTAAATCTTCATCTTTTACAGGAACAAGATTTCTTCCTTCCAAGTTTCCAAGTAAGTAGCGACTTGCATTCCAAACTTTATTACAGAAACGGCTTCCAAGTTTAAATGAATCTTTATCAATTAAAATGTCCTGACCTTGAGCACACATAAAGCCCAAAGTAAATTTAAGAGCGTCGGCACCGTACATATCAATAATTTCAAGAGGATCCATTCCGTTTCCTAAAGATTTTGACATTTTGCGACCTTGTTTATCGCGAACAAGCCCGTGAATGTAAATATCGTGGAAAGGAGCTTTTCCTGTAAATTCAAGACCTGCCATAATCATACGGCTAACCCAGAAGAAAATAATATCGTAAGCAGTTACCAAAGCCGAAGTTGGATAAAATCTTTCTAAATCTACAGTATTTTCTGGCCAACCCAAAGTACTAAAAGGCCACAACCAAGAACTAAACCAAGTATCCAAAACATCAGGATCTTGTTTAAGTTTATCTGAACCACATCCACATTTAGGACAACAAGTTGGATCTTCCCGGCTAACAATCATTTCGCCACATTCACAATACCAAGCAGGAATTCTGTGTCCCCACCAAATCTGACGGCTTACACACCAGTCACGAATATTTTCCATCCAGTGAGAATATGTATTTTCCCATTTTTGTGGGAAGAACTGAATTTCACCATTTTTCCAAGCAGCAAGCGCTTTATCTGCCATTGGCTTCATTTTTACAAACCACTGGTCAGACAAATAAGGTTCAACAACAGTTTTACAGCGGTAACATTTACCAACAGAGTGAACCATTTTTTCTTCTTCTTTAAAAAGCCCTGCAGCTTCCAAATCTTCAACAACAAGTTTACGAGCTTCTTCAGGTTTTAATCCACGATATTTTTCTGGAACATTTTCG
>JAZUSR010000135.1:0-5004 GCA_045606765.1 Treponema sp. | reverse complement strand
TCTGCCATCATTTTTAGGCCTTCTGTCATAGAAACAGATTTATAAGTCAATTTGATATTTTGATTTTCTTCCATTGTGATTTTTCCCTTTTTATCCACAGTGATATTGTAAACTTTCTTTTCAAGAGACTCCTTTTCTTCCCAAGACCGTTTGTATTCCAAAGTCAAAATCGTGCTTCCTTCAGAAAGAGAACTCACCGTAAAATAAAACATAGAAGGAGCGCCAACCATTCCTTCAGCACCAAGATATTTTACATCCTTTGAGATTTCCACAATATTTTCAGAAGCCAAAACAGCTTCCCAAGTGTACCCCGTAGAAGGATTCCCCTTTAGCTCGATTGTTACAGAGTCTGATTTAAAAGATTTTTGACTTACGCAAGAGGACATAAAAACTGCTCCAAAAATTAAGGTGATTAGAAAAAGTGATTTTAGTTTGTTCATAAGGATAATATAACGAAGGATATGGGATGAGGCAAGGGTGGGGAAAAACGCCCTCCCCGTGTTGGAGAGGAACGTTTTGCGTTAGCGCTGGGAGCCCCGAAGTCCACCGCAGGCGGCACTTGTGTCGCCGAGGAGGATGAGCGTTAGCGAAGGGCGAACATAGCGACCCAAAGGATGCGATAGCATTCTTTGGGGAACGCCCCTACATCAACACCTTATGAACTGCGTACAAAGGAATATTTGTCATCCAATCTTGTTCGCGGTAGGGCGACATTGAAAACCGAATGCCTTTTGTGTCTGGATGGTCAAGAACAAATTGGCGAAGAGATTTTGCCCGTAGATTTTCTTCTGCTTTTACTTCCACTGGAATAATTTTTTCATCTTTTTGGAAAATAAAATCAAGTTCCTGCTTAGAATCTTCTGCATTGTAGTAAAAAATAGATGAAATTCCAGACTGTTTTAAGGATTGCAACTGAGTAAAAACAAAAAGTTCCGTAAATGCACCTTTGAATTCTTCAAAAATATTATTTCCAATAAGCATTTGGCTTGGTGGAGTTTCTGCCAAAGCCCCCATAAGCCCTGTATCTAACATAAATAATTTAAAAGCGTTAAAATCTTCATAAAATTTTAATGGGATAGAAGCTTTTTTGACATTTGAAACTTTATAAATTAAACCAGCATCTAAAAGCCATTGAACTGCATTTTCAAAATCTTTTGCTCTTGCCCCTTTTTTTAATGCTCCGTAAATAAATTTTTTATTTTCTTTTGCTAATTGATTTGGAATTGCTGACCAAACTTGATGGATTTTTGGAATATCGTTTTTGTGAGGATGTTTTGCAATATCTTTTTGATAAGAATACAAAATTGATTCTTGAATTGTTCTAATTTCTGTAACAGATTGGCCTTCCACAAAAGCTAAAACCGATTCTGGCATACCTCCACAAAAATAATACTGCCTAAGTAATTCAACAAAAGTTGGATGAAAAATTGAAATATCATCAAAAGTGCCTTCTTTTAATAGTGAAAAAAGTTGCTCCCCTTTTACCGCCAGTACAAATTCCAAAAAAGACATAGGATATAAATGCAAAATATCAACTTTTCCAACAGGAAAGCCAGTTCCTACATTTAAACTTACACCTAAAAGAGAACCTGCCGCAATAATATGATATTCCGCTGCTTCTTCACAAAAATATTTTAGCGAAGTTAATGCTTCAGGAATTTCTTGGATTTCATCTATAAAAATTAATGTTTCATTTGGCATGATTGTTTGATTAGAAATTGCACCTAGCCCCAGCAAAATATTTTTTATGTTATATCCGTTTTCAAAAAGTGATTTTACTTGGGAATTTTTATCGCAATTTATATAAACAAGATTTTTATATTCGTTTTTGCCAAACTCTTTTACAAGCCAAGTTTTTCCAACTTGCCTAGCACCGTTCAAAATAAGAGGCTTTCTATTTTCTTTATTTTTCCAATCTAAAAGATTTTGATACAACAATCGTTTCATAATATGTTAAATTATACATAAAAACACCCGAACTTTGCAAGAAAATTCACACAAAAACACCCGAAGTTTTATAATTATGTACCAGTCAATAAAAGTGGACAAAAAAAAACGCCCTCCCCATTTTGGAGAAGGCGTGGTTGTTACATCAACACCTTATGAACTGCATATAAAGGAACATTTGTCATTCATTCTTATTTGCGGTATTTTCAATAAAATCCACAATTCCTTCCATAAAGAGTTTTTCTCGTCTAAAATAATCATCTTCTGAATCTGATTTTTGATTATAAATTTGTAAAATCAACTCTTCATAATTATAAGGAAGGTTTTGTAAACTAAAAGAATAATACAAAGCTCTGTCTTCTGCAGGAGAATAAAATCCATTTAGGTAAAACAAAGCTCTAAGCCCCGCACGTATTGCAGTGTTTAAATTTTCATGTAATTGAATAAATGCTTCCCGACGATACCAGCGATCCTTTTTATAATCAGAAATTAGATAGTGAATATAGCCAAGTGAATTATTCAGATTTTTTTGCAAATCATATTTTGTAAATTGATTTATTTTTTTAAGCTCATTTTTATAAGAATTATTTGGGTCGTATAAAATCTGTGATTCAAGCACAGAAAATTTTCTTGGTTCTTCAAATTGTAAAAACTTATTTGTATCTATAAAATCTGTGAATAAAATGGCAAACCACACATTGTCACATTTTACACAATGATATGGAATTGGAGGATCTTGATCTGGACCAAAAATTTCTTCTGCTGTAATGCTGCTTCCTTCTTTACGCATAACAATTAAATCTACCATTCCATTATATTCACCGTTCTCTTTTTTCTGAGGAAAAAAATCTGCACGAGAAACACTTCCCGAAAGAAGAATAGTTTCAATTTCTGATTTATCAATTCGATTTATAAAGTCGTAAGTTATATTTTTAAGATTTTGAATAAAATCTTTTTGTTGTTCAATGATTACTTCTTTTGTTTTCATATTTTTTTTGGTTATGCCCCCACAAAAGTTTATCATATATATACATTTTTTGTAAACGGTTCTTTCTTATAAAAAAAATGCCCTCCCCATTTTTGGAGAAGGCGTCTATCCCACTTACTGGAATTGCGTAGCAATTCCGAATCCGTGTGACTATCTTTTCTAAACCTTATTTCAAATTAATAATACTCTTATCATAATACGTCTGGTCAAGGCACGTTCGCTGCCGCTCATCTTAAAGCCCTTGTTCTTACAGAGCTTCGATTGTAAATTTATTTTAGTGGTGATATCTTTTCAAAATGCTCACCAGTAACGGCTAGATTCCACGCTGCATAGGCTTCTTCTTCATGTAATGCAAGCCAACCAACAACCATTTTTAATTGTTTTGACGGCAATTTACCAGCTAATAATTCGCCATCAATACCGATAGAAGCTTTATATTCCCCATAATAAACATGAACGTGGGGCTTGTTATGCTCTTTATTATCTCTAAACAGCATATAAATAATCATTCCTTCAAAGCGACTTAATTCTGGCATATATTCCTCCAAATCTTTTATGCTGACACATCTTTTGTATATTTATAACTTTCCATATAAAGAGTTTCTGTGGCTATATCAATTTGTCCATCCATCCATGACAAAAATCCATGTGTCACTTTTGCAGTTTTTCTATTTGCTTCTTCTTTTAAAGGTAAAAACGCACTACCTTTATCTAACAAAGTTGTAACATCAAAAAGTCTAGTTTCTCCAGTTGAAAAATCTATCAAAAGCATTCCATCTTCAAGTATTTTTATTGAAGAAACTTCAATGTCTGGAGTCAATTCACCTGCATAACAAATATCATCTATTACATACATTTTTTTATCCTCAAAATTACTTACACAAAGAATACCTTAATTATAACAAAAAAAATCAAAAATTGGAGTAAAAAAAACGTATATCACACAAAAAAAACGCCCTCCCCGTTTTGGAGAAGAACGTTTTTGTTACATCAAGCCCATTTTCATCAATCAAATCTTCATCACACCAAGATTCTTTGTGTTCAATTAACTGGGATTCGGGTCTCAGGAGAATCCAAAATAAATCAATAAGGTACACACGTCACATCCTGGCACAGGGCTTCCGCAAGAAGTGAATTTATACTACAAATTCTATAATTCTGTAAAAACTTTTGTGATATCCTTTGAGATCAGTTCACGCAACAGGTTTTCCATCGCTTTCAAATCAGTTTTCTCTTCTTTAATTTTTTCGATAGAATCAGGATTTTCCTGTATAAACAGACGGATTGGCTCGATTTCCAAAATTTCTGCAATTTTCTCAATTGTTTCTGGAGAGGGAAAGTATTTTCCGTTCTCAATGCTGTTGATGTAGTTCGTGCTTTTTCCAATTTCCAATGCTAAGTCTAACTGACGAAGTCCCTTTAGTTTTCGATAATACTTCAAATTCTGAATAAAAGTCCGTCTTAATTCTGCCATAGACACAGTATGACTAAGTTCAAAAAATTTCGCACATACATAACAAATGTATATAATACTTTTTAACTTGACAAAACACTCATTTCACCCTAAAATACATCTATATTAGATGTATTAAAAAATTACATCTAAAAGAAGGAGTTTTAGTATGAAAAAATCGCACAGATTTTTGAAAATTGCCACTATTATGGCAACACTATTGAGCCTAATGTTATTTGCATCTTGTGAGATGCAACCGCAACCCGATGAGCAAATTCCTGGTACTGAATCAACATGGCAATTTAGAAATATGTCATCGTACACAGTTGTTGTTTCCCCAGCTCACAAGGATCAAATTACTCTGAACAGATATGATGGTTGGAGTTACTATTATGCAGATGTGACATGGGAAGATTGGGGAGAAGATTATTGCAGATTTTCGTATAGTGCCTATGACTCTAAAGATAAAAAAGTTTATGATGTAGAATATATTAAGAATAAAGATTTACGCCGTATTACTTTTGTAGATGAACAAGACTAGTATTTATACGAATAATATCTTCGCTACGAAACTGAAACTAATTAGTTGAAATAAAAAGACCATCATTTTTTATTT
>JAZUSR010000134.1:0-7531 GCA_045606765.1 Treponema sp. | reverse complement strand
TTAAACCCTAAATAAAAAAACCGCCACATGATGGCGGTTTATAATTTGCTCATCTTCATCTTAAATGAAGGGCATTCTATTAAGTCCTGCCTAACCGCAGGTGGATTTTGTCTATTTTACGACCTTATTAAGGCCTTCTATTTTTGTTGGAAATTGCATAACGCCTCCTTCTCGTTGCAGTCGGTGTAAGTCCTCATCTCTTTCCTAACCACAATTTAATAATAACACAGATTCTCAAAAAAGCAAGTTTTTTTTAAAAAAAATCATACATACTAGAAGTAATAAATAAAAAACAATATAATCAACTAGAAATAAAAATTTCAATATTTCAATTGATTTTTTAGGAGAATATATATAAATATGAGTTTTCTTTATGAATTAATCGTTGGTCCAATTGAATTAGTTGTAGACTTAGTTTTTATCTTTATTAGTAATTTTATAAAAGGAGGTGGAATTGCTATTGCAGGAGTTAGTTTAGTTATTAACTTGCTAGCCTTACCACTTTACAACATTGCAGATAAAATTCAACAAAAAGAAAGAGATATTCAAAAAAAACTAGAACCAAGAGTAAAAAAAATCAAAGCGGCATTTAAAGGTGATGAACAATTCATGATTCTAAGTGAATATTATCGCCAAAATGGATATAATCCAATTTATTCACTAAGAAATGCTTTATCCATTTTAATTCAAATTCCATTTTTCATGGCAGCATATAATTACCTATCTAATTCTGAGCACTTAAAAAATATAAGTTTTTACTTTCTTAAAAATCTCGGTGAACCAGATAAACTTCTGACTCTTAAAATTGGTGCAACATTAATTTCAATCAATGTTCTTCCAATTGTTATGACATTAATAAATGTTATTTCAAGTGCAATTTACACTAAAGGATTTCCATTAAAAGAAAAAATCCAAGTATATGCACTTGCCGCAATCTTTTTAGTTTTACTTTATAACTCACCATGTGGATTAGTATTTTATTGGATTTTAAACAACTTATTTTCGCTTGCAAAAAATATCATTTTAAAAATGAAAAAACCTGGAAAAGTTTTACACATTTTAATTTCCATCGTAATGATATTTATAACGCTCTACTTTTGGAAAACAAAAGGAGGTGCTCCACTTTGGAAAAAAATGGCATTTACATTATTTGCCGCACTTATAGTTACAATTCCATTTATATTGAATATATTCAAAAAACTTTTTCCAAAATCTAAAACCGAAAAAGCACTCTCAAAAGAAGAATCTAAGACTTACAAAACAATTTTAATTTTTTCTGCGATTTTAACAAGTATTACAATTGGTCTATTACTTCCAAGTAGTGTAATTGCAACAAGTCCTACAGAATTTTCTTTTTTAGGAACAATTTCTTCCCCTAGTTCATATATTGTTCATTCATTATTCTTATGCCTTGGAATTTTCACATTCTGGCCTCTTTTATTAATTAAAATGTTCAATGCTAATATAAAAATTTCAGCATATACATATTTAATTTTGACAGTTTCACTCATTACAAATATTTATATTTTCAAACACAACTATGGAATAATCAATCCACTATTTATTTTAAGTGACCCTACAGAATTAACAAAAAATAATTTTGTTCTCACTTTCATGCCTATAGTTTTAATTGGAATTTTATCTAGCCTATTTATTTTACTTGAAAAGAAAAATATAAAAATATCAAAATATATTTCAATGATTGTAATTGCTCTTTGTCTTGGTGAAGTAGCACTTAGTTTTCAAAAAATCAATAAAATTAATAAAGAATATCTTACATATAAACAGCAAAAAGAAGATATACAACATAAAGTAAATACTGAAAAATCTTTAATAAAATTCAACTTAACAAAAACAGGAAAAAATGTAATCGTAATTTTCATAGATAGAGCAATTCCTGAATTTTTCAAATACGCACTTCAAGAATTCCCTGAACTAAAAGAAAGTTACAAAGGATTTAATTTTTACCCAAATACAATAAGTTATGGACCTGTAACTATAACAGGTGCTCCTGCAATGCTTGCCGGATATCAATACACACCAATTGAAATGAATAAACGAACAGATAAACTTCTTGTTGAAAAACATAACGAAGCTTTACTAATGATGCCAAGATTATTCTCAGAAGCAGGTTATGATGTTTCTGTATCTGATACACCTTGGACAAATTATTCATGGGAACCAGACTGGACACCTTTTAAAAAATATCCAGAAATTAAAACAAATCGATTAATTGGTGCATACACAGCCAACTATCTTCAAGACATAAAAAATGGCGATAAAAACTCAAGCAAAGATGTATCTTTAATTTGTAAAAAACAAATTTCATTATTTTCGATGTTACAAGCTTTGTATCCACCAATTCGCAATATATTCTATGACATTACAAACTATTCAGTTTCAACTGTTAGCCAATCAGACTTTGAAGAAAATTTTTCAGTACTTTACATGCTTCCAAAATTTACAGACTTTTCAAATACGCAAAATACATACACATTCATTGGAAATGACACTCCACATGAATGGGCATTCTTAAATCCACCATACTACAACGCTGAATCATCTGAAAAAATTAATAAAATTAATTCTAATTTTAAACCAAAAAATGATGATGAATTAAAAGGATATCAAACTAACATTGCAACTTATAAACAAATTGGTCATTACCTTGATTATTTAAAAGAAAATAATGCATACGATAACTCAAGAATTATTATTGTATCAGACCATGGAAAAGCAATGAATTTTGATTCATTCGATAAAGAAATTGTCAGCAATGCTAGTGCTTATAACTGTCTATTATTAGTAAAAGATTTTAATTCTAAAGATGAAATTAATATAAACAATTCTTTTATGACTAATGCAGATACAATTCATCTTGCAACAAATAATTTAAATGTTTCTAACTTAAATCCTTTTACAGGTGAAAAAATAGAAAATCAAAAAGAACTCAATAATGGAATTATTAATCTTCACACACAAAAACATGTAAACTGGCAAGCAACTTCATTATTAAAAGCAAATCAATTTGAATTAGATGGCACAATTTACCAGATTAAAGATAATATTTTCAAAAAAGAAAATTGGACAGTAAAGGAGGACAAATAATGAATTTATTATATATTGACCCAGGAACAGGAAGTATGCTCTTTACTCTTTTTATTGGAGTTGCAACTGCAGTTGTTTTTGGAGCACGATCATTATTTTTAAAGTTTAAAATTCTTTTTGCAAAAGACAAAACTTTAGAACTATCAAAAAACAAAATTCCCTTTGTAATTTTTTCTGACCACAAAAGATATTGGAATGTATTTAAATCTATTGTCGACGAATTTGAAAACCGAAAAATTCCTGTAACATTTTACACAGCATCTAAAGATGATCCTGCATTATCTGAACAATATGAATATGCAAAATGTACTTTTATTGGTGAAGGAAACGCAGCAATTGCTAAAATGAATTTTTTAAATGCAAAAATCTGTATTGCAACAACACCTGGATTAAATGTTCTTCAATGGAAACGTTCAAAAGAAACAGATTTTTATATACATATTCCTCATTCAATTGATGATGTTCCTGCAACATACAAAATGTTTGGAGTTGATCACTTTGATTCTTTTTTAGCCACAGGAACTCATCAAGAAAAAGTAATTCGCGAATTAGAAAAAATTAGAAATCAAAGTCCAAAAGAAGTTAAAATTGTAGGATGTAACTATCTTGATCAAATGCTAAAACGAAAAGAAATAGAGCAAAAAGAAAAAAACACAACTGAAAAGAAATATTTATTACTTGCTCCAACTTGGGGACAAAATGGACTTTTATCTAAATATGAAACAAAATTAATTGATGCACTCTTAAAAACAAAATTTGATATAATAATTAGACCTCATCCACAATCTTTAACAGCAGAAAAAGATTTAATCGATAAATTACAAAATAAATACAAAGATAATAATCGTATTCAATGGAATTTTGACAATGACAACTTTAATGTATTAAGTAATGCAGAAATATTAATTTCAGATTTTTCAGGCGTAGTTTATGATTACTCTTTAATTTTTGATAAACCTGTTTTTTACGCAAATGCAACATTTAATACAAGTCAATACGATGCAGACTGGTTAGAAGAAGAAGTTTGGAGTTTAAGAACTCTTCCAAAAATTGGATACCAAATTAAGGAAGAAGATTTTGACAATCTAGACACAATATTTGACAATGCCCTTAACGACGATAAATTAAAAACAGGTCGTAACAAAGTAAAAGAAGAAGCTTGGCATAACATTGGTAATTCAACTAAACTTATCGTCGACTATCTAATCGAAAAAGAAAAAACTCTATAAAAAAAAATAACTCACCTGCTATAAAATTATATATTTTAAATTTATAGACAGGTGAATTATTTTTAATCTACACGATATATTTCATTGACATTTATCAAAAGAATATAAATTATACTTTTGATAAAAAATAGTTCACTTTTTGAATATTACAAAAATCCATATTTGGCAAACTTTTACATTCCGCCAAGAATTCCTAAGATAATTCCACCAATGATTACAGAACCAATTTGACCAGAAACATTGGCACTTACAGCGTGCATTAAAATAAAGTTTTGGTCATCTTCTTCCAATGCCAATTTTTGAACAACGCGACTTGCCATTGGGAATGCAGAAATTCCACAAGCACCAAGCATTGGATTTAATTTGTGTTCTTTTTTGCGGAAGAGATTTAAGAATTTTGCAAAAAGTACGCCAACTGCTGTGTCGCCAATAAATGCAATTAATCCTAAAATCATGATTAAAAGTGTTGTTGGTTGTAAGAAGTTTTGGGCTGTCATACTTGCTCCAACACTAATTCCAAGCAAAAGTGTTACAATATTTGAAAGTTCATTTTGTGCGGCTTTAGAAAGTTTTTCCAAAACACCACATTCGCGAATTAAGTTTCCGAACATCAAGAATCCTATTAATGCTGCTGCATCTGGAATAAATAAACTTACAATTACGGTAATAAAAATTGGGAAACAAATTACAACCCAAGATGGAATATTTGAATCTTTTGCTTTAATGCGCATGCGGCGTTCTTTTTTTGTTGTTAAACATTTGATTACTGGTGGCATAATAATTGGAACAAGGCTCATGTAAGAATATGCAACAACTGTAATTGGTCCCAAAAGATGTTTTGCGTGTTTACTTGCAACTACAATTGCAGTTGGACCGTCGGCAGCACCAATTACACCAATACTCAAAGCTTCTTTAATGTCAAAACCAAAACAGTAGTAGGCAACGGCTGCGGCAACAAAAATACCAGCGTGAGCAACAATTCCAAAAATCAAAAGCCATGGACGTTGCAAAAGAGGACGGAAGTCAATCATTGCACCAACACCAATAAAAATGATTAATGGGAACAATTCAGTCATAATTCCGCAATCAAACAAAATCTGCAAAGCTCCAGGATGATCTGGAGAACCTAAAACAACAGACAATGGAAGATTCACAAGGATTGCTCCAAAACCAATTGGCAAAAGCAACATTGGTTCATAATCTTTTGCAACTGCCAAATAAATTAGCAATGCACCAATTCCATACATTACAACTTGTTGCCATCCAATAGACAAAATTCCAGTTGTAAAATACTGCAATACGTTTTGCATAAAAAACCCCTTATTTTCAAATTAAGAATTATGAATTAAGAATAATGAAAATTTTAATTCGTAATTCAATAAATCTAATTTTATGAATTGATTCCGCTTTGCTCGTAATGACGCATAGGATTGCGTCGTTGTTGAGCTGCAAAAAAATTTGCAATCCCAAAAAAAAGACCTTTTGCTAAAAAGTCTGATGCACAAAAATACATCAAAATTCTTAGCAAAAGGTCTTGTTTCTCCGCATTAAAAACCAAACGCGAAGTCTTAGAACCAGACTTTGTGCTACAAAATCGGTTGTTGATTCTAAGCTTTGTAACTACTCCCCTTTTGGAAGATATTTTTATTTTATTTCATATAGGAAAAACAGTCAAGTTTTTTTCAATTATACCATAAATAAAATTTTACAAATTTCTTTATGAATTCAAAAAATATTTCTATTGAAAAAAAATATACAAAATGATATATTTTTACAAAATCCTACTACATTATTAGGGAAGGAAACTTGATTAGAAAATATTGCATTTTCGGAGGCCATTATGGGAATTCGTGGTGAATTATTTACAACAGAAGTTGTATTAGATAAAAGAAGTTATTTTTTTAATGTAAAAGAAAATCGTACAGGAGATGTCTTTCTTCAAGTTGTTGAAAGTAAAAAAGGCGATGGTGCTGATTTTGACAGACACCAAATTGCAGTTTTTGCTGAAGATATGCAAAAATTTTTTGGCGGACTTGAAAAATCTCTTGCATTTATCGAAAAAGATAGAAAAGAACGTGCAAAAAAAGCTGCTGAAAAAAAAGCTGCAAAAGAAGCAATGTATGGTCGTTCATCTGCAACCGGAACAAAAAAAGTTTACAAACGAAAAAAAGCAGTTGAAGAAGAATCAACATTTATTCCACAAGTAAAACGAACTGGAAAAGTTCATGTTGTTACAAAAAGAAAAACGGAAGATAAATAATTAATTATATAAAAAAAAGGTGAACTATATTTTGTTCACCTTTTTTTATACACATATTGAATCAATACTTAAAAGACAATCGCTGAATCGAAGATGGCCCAATTTTATGACATATTTCTCTCAAAGAAGTTACACTAATTCTTTTAGAAATAATATTTCAGAAATATAGAATTTCACACATTATTTTAAAAGCCTTTCTCAAAAACTCTTTACTAGAAGAGTTTTTGAGAATATTTTTTTTAGTTGTATTTTACTTCAAATATCCCCCATAGCACCAGCCCACTGTTCCTGCTCGGATTGCCCTTCCGTCCCGGTCTTTAGCACCTGACTGAACTTCAACTTTTACCCAGTTACTGTTTATACCGTCGATTTTTTCTGCTTTTCCCAGTTCCAAGATTTTTACTTTTGTTCCAGCTTGCATTACTGTAAGAACCTGTGTAGATGTTGCTTCGCCAGAGCGGAGTTTTAGGTTTTCGTTGACGAGCATTGTTTTGTTTTGTGAGACGTTTGTGTTTTGAGTTGTATTTATTTTTACAGATGATGAGTCTTCGTAATCGCATGTACCGTCAGCATGACGAGGATATCTAACATTATCAAAATCTACAGGAAGCGCATCAATATCTCGAGCAAAAAAACAAAGTTGACGAACAGTTTCTGAATCTGCAAAACAATATGTCCCCAAATGATTATCTGTAGAATTCAAATAAATATCCATATAATCACCATCAAGTGATATGATTAAATCAATTTCTGAATAATTTTGTATCTTTTTATAATCCGATGATTTTAGATATTCTTTTCGAGTTTCGTCATCATATTCAGTCGTAATTCTTCTTTTAGAGGTAATATAATAATATTTATCTTTTTTTTGAATTTTATCTATAAAATAATATACTTTACCATTACAAAATGTAAATTTAGTAAAATAATATGA
>JAZUSR010000133.1:0-4848 GCA_045606765.1 Treponema sp. | reverse complement strand
CTTTGTTATGTGATATTCTACCTCAAATAACCGCCGTAACACCAGCCGGTCATCCCCGATTTTAATTTATTACCATCCTTGTCATTTCCAGAGATAATTTCTACTTTTACCCAGTTTGATTTTATGCCGTCAATTGTTTCTTCTTTGCCAAGCTCAAGAACTTTTACTTTTGTTACGGCGGTCATTATAGTAAGAACATCAGATGAAGTTTCTTCTGCAGATCGAAGTTTTAAATTTTCTATGACGGTCATTTCTTTATTTATACTATCATCACTAAAAATACAGTTTCTAGGTTCTTTAGAAAAATATCCACTTAAAAAAGCGTAGTTTCCGTTAAAGGATTCAATATAAGCTTCGTAAAAAATTCTATTAGTTTTAGAATCATATCCTGTTAATGTTACTTCTGTTATTTCAGTGGACTCTTTTTTTTCAATAATATTGATTGGAAAAGACAGCTTCATGTTTTTTGAATAAGTTCGTTTAGATTCTGCTCCAATAAAACCAATAAAGGATAACTCTATATTATCTGAAAACTCTATTTTTAAAGTCCAATTTCTTACAGCACCACCTAAATAGTTTTCATCATAGCCGGATGCAGATTTTATAATTACACATGAATTATTACTGTTGTAATCAGAAATATATACACCATCCATTCCTGTTTTGTATAAAATATTTTGACTTTGCGAATATGCCAAACAACACATTAAAAAAGTAATAATAAATAAAAAACGTTTCTTCTTCATTTTTTCTCCTCCAAGCACCTCAGTGCGGGCGTCCACATAACTAGCGTTTTAAACCGCAAAAACGGTTCTGCCAACGGCAGAATTGGCGCAAAAGTTGCGGTGGCGTAAAACCACGAAGAGCAACTTTTGTGACAAAGTTTTTGTCGGTTTTGAACTTCTTATTATACGATACATTTACAGATTTTACAAATCCATAAAGTTCAATTAATTTTTTTATCAAGCTTGACTCGATTAAAAAATATTCTTTATTTTTTTTCAAACTCCTTGCAGACTTCTTCTAGTTGTTCTTTTGATATATCATTAGTATTTATAAAAATGTATTTACCATTTTTAAATTCAAATATACAAAATCTATCCTCGCAAAAATATCTTATATAGTCTTTCAAAGCATATCTTGTTATGCTGCCCAATGTTTCTGTTTCTACAAACCCATTTTCGATTTTTAAATTGAAATCTGTTGGTTCCAGAAAGTCATGATTGTAATTTTTACTAATTATTTTATAATTCTTTAGAACATTTTTTTTATATAAACGATTATTTATTTTTTTTGGAAAAATAATATTTGCACATGATATTAATAATAATACGCATGTAAAAATTGAAGTGCCAAGAAGCTTCGATTTTATTGTCATGAATAATAAATCGCTACAAATTATCAAGTAAATTACATAAATAATTCTTCTTCGTAGAGTTGTTTTCTTTTCAATACCACTTAACCTTCTTACAATAATTGCAGAATCAATTGTATCTTGGATTGTATTTTTTAACTTTAATTCCATTTTTATTCCTCATATTTAGCGCCTCAAGTAGCGGGCATCCACATAACAACTGGTTAAACGGTGGCGCGGCTTGACCGTGACATCCGCTTTGAAGCTTTGTTATGCTTTATTTAAAATTTATAATAAAGATTAAAATAGAACAAGAAAAGTTCTACTTGATCTGGTTTTACATTTATTTTATTAGAAACCTCATCCAATAAATTAATATATTCTAAATAATTATTTGTATCTTGGATCCAATTCTTATTTCCTAATTCTACAAATTGTTTTTTATTTAAAGATTCAACGATTTTTAAATCAAAAATTTCACACTGTTTAGATTCTATTGAAATTTCAAAAAAATATAAAAACTTTGTCCATGTAGAAATTCCTAACCCTTCTATACCTTTAAATAGAGAAACAAGCTTCAAAAAATCTTCTTGAACTAAATTCTTGTTTTTATACTCAGAAAAGATGTTTACTAATTTCTCCAATTTACTTAATACATTTTGAATATTATTTCCGCGGCCTCCAGTGGGATAACCCCACATTAAAATCATTATTAATTTCTTTTTTATGTCCTTTTCATTTTTTATTTGTTTTCTAGACAACTCTATTTCTGTATTATTTGAAAATATTAATTTTTCAATTTCTTCTTTTTCTTTATAAACAATTCTTTCCCAAACTAGTTTTTTAATTCTTGTGGATTGTTCATTAATGGGAAGTTCTTTTATCAATTTTGCATAATTAATTATTTTATTCATATCTTTTTCAAAGCGCCTCAAGTAGCGGGCGTCCGCCATAACATAATTTCTCCGTATCAGTTGTAAGAAGTTTACACTGCAAAAAGTGTCAGTGTAAATTCTTGCATCATTTTACTTATTCCTAAGTATACAACACTTTCACGAATGTATCCAGATTTTTACACGGATACTGAGAAGGTTTACATTTTATCCAGAGGACTTATTACGCCACCGGCTCCGCGATTTAGAACAATGGCCTGTTTTACGGCACGCTGCATAAGTGATTCATCTAAATGCCATCTGCCTTCCTCGCCTGTCTGGATATTTTTCCATCTTTTTTTTGTGGAAAAAGCCATTGCCATTTAAATTCCTTGCTTCCGCCCTGAAACGTATACAACTTGCTTTATCACTTTTAGGATGTATGACCATCTGTTTTCGGGACATAATCCTGTAGCGTTGAAAGTTTGTTATTTAATTATTAAAGATTTTTTATTTTCGTGAAAATTTCCACTTTTAAATGTTTTATTTTCGGTATATAATATAGTTATGAGTGAAATAACTTTTAAACGAAAATTTTATGATGGAATGCTTGAATGGAAAATGAATTCTAACGGTAAGTCTGCACTTATTTTTTCAACCCCTTCTTCGCCTTAGCCCTAAAGTTCAATTTCATTTTATAATCGAGCTTGACTCGATTATAAAATATACCAAAATTATTTTACTGTAATTAAATCTTCTCTATGCTTATCTAGATATTCATTTATAATATCTTTAATATTTTCTGGATAATCATAAAATTGACTATCAAGTTCACTAAATTCATTTTCAAAATCTTCTGTTGGTAGTTCACGTTTTGAAGATAATTCATAATACTTTGAAATATCTATTTTTTGTTTTAATAATTCAATTGATTTATCAAGTAAAGCCTTATTCTTATTTAAGCAAAAAAAATCTAACCCTTTCTGAATTTCGAATACTTCATATCCGATGGAATTAAAATAAAACTGGTCAAATCCTCCATTGTTGATTTCGCATTCATATGTATAAATTAAATATGTATACTTTATAGCAAGCGGTAATTTTTTTAATTTTGCATCCATTTCTTCATCATATGAATTTCCTATAATCCAACAAACATAATTATCTATTATTTCATATAATTTTTCAGAAGGAATTTCATTTGCAAGTTCTTTCGATATTCCTTTATATTTTTTCCAATACTTTTCATTTACAGAATAATCATCCTTCTTTAAGGATTCATATTTTTTCCAATTGCCTGTTTCTTTTCCAAAAAGCATACAACTTACCTCCAATAGCATAAATAATAATAAAATAATTTTTTTCATTTTTCCTTCATAAGCATCCCAATGCGGGCTTCCGTATAACAACTGGTTGTACCGCAAAAACGTGTCTGCCCGACGGGCAGAATTGGCGCAAAAGTTGCGGTGCCGCAAAGGCACGTTCAGCAACTTTTGTGACAAAGTTTTTGTCGGCTACGAAGCTTTGTTATGTGTTATTTATACTCTCCGTATAACGACATTCTGGATAATTTTGGCAGCCTAGAAACTCACCATATCTACCTGATTTTACAATTAATCTTTTTTTACATTTTGGACATAGTTTGTTACTTATTTTAACTCTTATATCATAAGGATTATACTCTTTTTTATTTTCGTAAACTTTAAGAAAATCTAAAATAAAATCCTCATCAGGGGTAGAAAAACCCAAAGTTTCATAAGGATTAAATTTTATGGGCGTACCTAATATAGCATATAACAAATCATTTTTCCGTTGGTCAACCTTAAAAAAAGACAATAGACGCTTCACCGAATTAACTGAAAAATCCTCATCTTTTGAAATTATGAACCAATTCGGTATTTTATCTATTTTTTTTATTATTAGATTATACTCTTCGTTATTATTGATATCTTCTTTTTGAATTGATAATATTTGATCTCTATGTTTTTTTATTGTCCATATATATGAAAATTTGTTAAGCTTTTTTGGTGAAAAGGTCATTTCATTTTTATTAATGACAGTCAAAGCATTGTAGATTTGTGTTAGAATATTACTATGCATTTTTTGGATAAATAAACTATAGAACTCATTTGCTAAATTTATATCAGAAACTTCATAAGAAATTTTTTTCGAATCCAAATTATACCAAAATTTTCTAGCTCCTTTAGTTGTTATTTTTGTTAATACAATATTATTACTCACATTTTTTGAAATATAATAAGTAAAATATTTCGCTTTTATTTCAAAATCATCTGTCTGATTTATAATAAGTAAACCATCAAGTTCTTCCATAAAGTGAGGAATATAATTCTTCAATTCGTTTTGATAAATCTCATCTTCTGTCATTTTTTTTAACGCGCCCCACTGCGGCCGTCCACATAACAACTGGTTGTACCGCAGGTAGCTTGACTGCCTGTCGGCTTTGAAAATTGTGTTATGTGTTTCTACTTTGCAAATGACACTTCCATATGTTTCTTTTCTTTTACACAGTCAAGAAGATAATAATTAATAATATTCTGATATGGCATTCCTGTTTCTTCTGACATTTTTTTGAAATAATCAATTACCTGTTCATCGAGACGG
>JAZUSR010000132.1:0-8305 GCA_045606765.1 Treponema sp. | reverse complement strand
CCATATACATGTTCCCATCCCATATTCTGGAACAGTTCAATCAGAGCATTTTCATAGGCTTCTTCGTTGTAATCGGACATAAACGACTCCTCGCAAATAGTTATATTATTTTATCACGATTTATGGGAATTTGCATTTATTTATGGAGTGTTAAAAAAATTAAGCCCCCGACGCATCAGGAGCCTAGAAGGTGTCGTCCGAAGACTACCACCGCAATTCATATACTATTATATCGGCAACAATGAAAAAGTCAATGACCTTTTACTAAGTTTTACTTATATTTACTAGTAATACTATAGCCAGTTCTCTAATTGTGTCATAATAGATTTATTATTTGTCCCTAAAATCTGAAAATAAGTATTTATTGGTAGATTCTGATGTAAATAATTACAAATTCGAAGATATTCATGAATAAAACTTGTACATTCTTTTTTAAGTCCGAGCTTTTTAAGGATATATGTAACTAGAATAATATAAGAACTGATATAGTTAAAATCAATCTTCTTTATACCTGTTTCAGTTTCCAATAGGCTTACTAAACGCTGATTTGTTGTTGCTGTTTTAAACCTTGTATCAAAAATAACACTATTATGGGCTACAGCATTGCGTAAATCTCGTAATGTATAAATTATGAAAGAAATAATTTTTCCGTCTGCATCCAAATTGGTTGGCAGTCCAAGTTCTTTTGATGTTTTTACTCTTGTTGCTTGATTTACACATTCAAAGAAATTACCAAACTCTCCTAAAGATAAAGATTCAAAAACAGCCCAAACTGGAATAGGTTTATCTTTATTAAAAAAATGGTTTTCAATTTCTTTTCCTTTCTGATAGTCTCGAATGAGAACTGAATCTATTTTCATTTGTAAATTCATTTTCTTTTTAAATGCATCTCGATAAGCGTTAGATCCTTTTTGATATATTTTATAATCTGTAACTGTTCTAGAATAAACATCAGATATTTTTTCTGATTGCGCATTGTCTAATACAGAATCAATAAAATAACTTTTCAATGCTGTTTCTATAAACATAAGTTTAGGATAAAACAAGCTCTTTAAATCGAGATCAAATTTATTCAGGGTTATAATTTCCTTCATATCTGTAAATAAAATCTTATTCTTTGAATCTCGAATAAAGCGATACCCTTTATATCCATGATAATATCCTATATTATGTAAGCCTTGTTCTTGAGATTTAGAGATTTTAATTGCATGTTTTGTTTTTAGATAAATTAATAAATCTGAAAATGAAAGCATAACCTTCTCTCCTTATATTAAAATGAATCTATATCATCTTGTGTAAGATAATCATTTATAGAATTACGAACAGAATCTGACAATTTTACATGTCTGCTTGATTCAGCTGCCTGATTTCGTAAATCAACTATCTGATTATACAAATCAGATTCTGAATAAGCTTTACATATTTGCTCAATATTTGGATAACCTTGGTAATTTGATGAGATAAAATATAATTCATAACCATCAAGAATATCATCAGGTTTATTTACACACATCAAATAAAGCCATTTGTTACCAACTATTACTTTATAACAATCTCCTCCAATTACGGCATTAGAATCATATGTTGAATGATAATAAAATTCTGTTTCTGGATTTCTTGGTTCATAGGCATAGAATAATGGGTGATTGCCTTGTTGCTTACATTCTTCCAATTTAGATCTAGATTCCAATTCCCAGACAAGTTTATTGTCTTGAGTATCTTTACTCAATTTATCGAAAAATTGAGAAAGCAGAATTTCATTTGGTGTCAAATTTGATAAATCAACAGAAAGAAGTGTATTTACAGATACATCAAGTTTATTTGAAATTAAGAAGATTAAATCCATAATCGGAAAATTGTTTTTATTATCTTCATTTGCAAGACGTGATAAATATCCAGCACTTACACCAGCTTCAGTTTCTATATCGCCAACCTTTATTCCTTTTTGAGTTGCTAAAAACTTGATATTTTTCCCAAGTAAAGTTTTATCAAAATTTGACATAAAATTCACCTCATATGTACTTATGAATATAATATAAGCGAAATTGAATTTAAAGTCAAATTCTTTTGTAATTGAAATTAAATTCACAAAGATGATTTTTATGAATTTTCCTTATTTTAACCAGAAGGATTGGAATTATTCGGAATTTCCGAACAGTTGACTTTGTCCGCCTACCCCTTCTGCGGGTTCAGGCGCCGCCCTGCGATGTTTGCGAAGCTAACTCGATTACAACGTCTGCTTATTTATACTATTTTATAAACAAATCCAAATACTCTGTAAAAGCGAATGCTCGGTTTCTTTGCTGATTTGAAACTTCCTGTAAAAGTCCGTTATCAACAAAAAGATTAACAAGCTCACCGGCAGCCTTTGGAGACAAATTAGTGATTGTCTGAACTCCTTTTATTGATACCATTGGTTTAGAGAATAATGCTTCTAATAATTTATGAGCAGATTCCGCTCTACGACCAAATGAAAGAATTTTGTTTTCTGCCTTTGCTTTAATCTGCATAATTTTCTCAAGTGTCTTTGTTCCTTCTTCTGCAGTTTCAATAATTCCCACCAGAAAGAATTTTATCCATTGATTCAAATCATTTTTTTCGCGAGTAATAGTTAATTTGTCATAATAAAGAGATCTGTTCTTTTCAAAGAATGCAGACAAATACAACAAAGGTTTATCCAAAATACCTTTGGAAACAAGGAACAATGTAATCAACAAACGCCCCATTCGTCCATTGCCGTCCAAGAAAGGGTGAATGGTTTCAAATTGATAATGAGCAATCGCAATTTTTATGAGATTTGGAACATTTATTTCTTCATTATTCAAAAACTTTTCAAAATCTGACAATAAATCAGAAAGCTTATCTGCTGCAGGTGGAACAAAAACAGCATCCACAATAGACGCACCACCTATCCAGTTTTGCGAAATTCTGAATTCTCCAGGCGTTTTTCTTTCTCCTCGTCCACTTGAAAGTAAAATTCTATGAGTATCTCGAATTAAACGACAGGAAAGAGGCAAAGTTTTTAATTCTTCTATAGCAGAGTTTATAGCTTTTACATAATTGTTTACTTCAAGCCAGTCATCTCTTTTTTCCGGTTCAGAAGGCTGTTCTTCTTCAAGTGCTTCTTCGATATTTGTTCTTGTGCCTTCAATGCGGCTCGAAACAACAGCCTCTTTAAGAACGTGCATACTAATAAAAATATCAATATCAGGAACAAATCTAGAAAAAGAGTTTAATTCACCAAGTTTTAATGAGGCTTTTTCCAATAAAGCGCTTATCGCATCATCTTCCCAAGAAAACGGATGATTTATAAAAGCCGGAACAAAATACTTATACTTATACCCCTGTTCCCAAGTACCAGAATTAAAGTCTTCTATCTTCATTTTTCCTCCAGACAGCTCCATTATACCGCTGAAAGTAAAATAAGGCTAGTTCTTATTTTACTTTTAAGCCGGAAAGTAAAATAAGAGAGATTATTATTTTACTTTTGGAGGAAATGAGGGGAAAGCCTTCCCCTCGCTCCCAAGCCAAGTCGCTTCACGAATCGCCCCTGCAAGCAGTGCCGATTCTCTCCGCTTTGTTGGCTTGTCCGCTACCCCTTCTGCGGGCTCAGGCGCCGCCCGCAACGCCTGCTAGAATTTTACTTATTTCAAATAAATAAAACTTTGCGGAACAGCTTTTATATTATATTCAGATAGAAATTTTGGATTTTCATATTTAATGGGATTTTCTAAAACATATGCAAAGGCAAATTTCCGATCTTTGAAATAATTCATAAATGAGTCATAATCAATACCTGCATATTCTTTAGTATTTTGCCAAATATTTTCTGGAGTATCTTTTAAGATTTGGGAAACAGAAACTTCTCCCATAATTTTACTTACAGGAGAAGTTTCATAAATTATCATTTTATTGATTTGTTGTTTACAGACTGTAGTTCTGAATTCAAACCGTTTTTCGCCAGAAAAAATTTTTTCGACATATTTTGGTTTTATTGCGAAAATTGCATCAAGCATATTTTACATTCTCTGGAAGGTATAAATGTCCATTAAATGTATATTCAACATGATTTTCTGAATAATAATTTGATAAAGAATCTACAATCTCAAAATTATTCTTTTCTAGAAGTCTAGAAAAATCCGAGATTCGATTATCAGAAACTGTTATCAATGGTTTATCTGTATTGAGTTCATTAAAAGCAATATCTATAAATCGCTGACCAATACCATTTAATCGACTTTCTTTATCTACATAAAGTGTACAGATTTTCTTTTCGAAGTCAGTATTCTTAAGAATTAAAACACCATTTACTTTTCCAAAACTTAAAGGCGTTTGTACTAAAAAAATTTTACGAGAACCATTTGAAAGTTCTGGAACTACTTTATCATAGAACCAGCTGTAAAAATCTGGGTATTCTGTTCGCAAAAATGAGAGTTCGCTAAAGATTGAGTCTATTTTTGAATCAACGGCAGTGATTCTTTTAATATTACAAATCATACTTAGCCTCCCTATTAAAATAGTTTATCACGGATCCGGAAAAATGAAAAGAGAAATTAACACTTAGGAAATACATAATGAGTAACTAATGTTGCTAAAAATGAACCAATTGCACCTAGTCCTATAGTCAGCAATAAATATAATGGCCAAATTGATTTTTCAATTTCATATTTAATAAAATAATCACATGCACCATATATGTTTTTCCAATGAACTATCTCTGTGTTATTTTCCATTTCTATTGTTTTAAATTTTGTTCTAAAATGATAAGCAATCAAATCTTTTGATGGATTATTATTTATATATGCATTCCATATTTTTTCTTCCAGTTTTCTTCCTTGGCAATCAGTTGTTATAAGATTTACATGTGTTTTGGTCATTAATAGGAAATGTATTGAATCTATTGGCATAATAAAATGTTTATTTATCATTTCTAACAAAGATTTGTTTAATGTTCTCTTATTCAAGAATCGAAAATCAACTGTATACGTAGTATTAAATACACTTTGCAAACCATGTATATCTGAAGAATAATTCTTTACTAAGTTTTCAAAATTCGTATCTTTAATTCTAAATCTAAAATACAATTGCTTTGATTTGTCTAAAGATTTATTTGATAAATCAATACTGATAATTGTTCCTATATCCAATTCATTATCAGATTCGTTGTATGATTCAAAATGTAAATCTTTATTTTTATCAAGGCAATAAATTAAAAAAGAAGAGTCATTATCTTTATTTTTTATTTCAAAACATTTTAAATTTTCTTCGGGCGCAGGTTGCAAATTTTCATTGAAAATAGCACTTGCTAATTCAGGAACTTTGAAAAATTCTCCTAAATCATAAATATTATTGACTTCGACCTTAAATGGAACAAAAAAATTTAACCTCTTAGCATCTCCCCAATTATTTAGTAAAAAACCGATATCTAAGTATTGCGGATTTTTCTTCCACCCACATTCAGTCCAAAGATTAAAGTTTAATTTTGCAGAAATATTTTCTATTTTTTTATCCGCTTCATACCAAAACGCAAAACTTTGCAATTACCTTCTCCTTATCAATTATAGTTACCTTTTAAAATACTAAAAAAATTATCAATTAGCAACATTTTTTTAGAGACTATATCATAAACTCTCCGTTCATCAACTTTGGCAATAACTCATCTCGGATTTGAGCTAATTTTCGATTTTCAATACGATTATTTATTATTTCATCGATGATAGGATTTATTACAGAAGTTAGTTGCTGATAAATTTTATCATCCAGAATAACAACTTCTGCTTTATCTAGTTCTTCTCTCTTTATATGTCCCATTGTTGTAGCTTTGTCGGCAGCGAGGAAAATGAATCTGTCCAGGTGATGTTTTGTCCAAAGGTAGTAAAACCATTTTTCATAAGTTTTTGATGTAACTTTGAATAGGTGCTGATTTAGCCCGCAAGTTCCTCCGCACCAAATGTCAACTAAAAGGCTTCCTGACCACGAAAAGATAACATCTCCATCATGTATGATGTATTCTGGTTTTACTTTTGATGGTGAACATAATTCAGAGCTTTCATCACAACAACCTTGACGAAGTTCTTTGATTTTCAAAACTGGTAAACCTTCTTCTCCTTCGAGTGGGCGAAATTTTTGCATTGCGAGTCCATTTAAATAATTTGCAATATCCGACAGTTTCCCAACTTTCCACCCTTCTGGCATTTTGCCGCCAAAGGGTTCGAAGTCTACAAACCAGTTTTTGAAGAGGGCCCCAGCTTGTTGTTCGAGGTTGGTGTTTATTTTGTTGTTCAATTCGATTTTGTCGTCGAGGGATGAGAGGATGGCGGCGATTTTTTGCTGGGTGAGGAGAGGGGGAAGTTTGATGATTGTATCAGCTATAGTATTTGTTGAAATATTTGCTTGACTTGCACTACCTGTAGCTTTGGAAGCTAAGGCATAAAAGTTCTCCCATTGTCGAAAATAATAGTACAGAAATTTATTATCAATTCTTTCTGATTTTTTTATTTTACAGGTTCGTTGATTAAGCAAAGCATTTTCATCACTTCTATAAATTGATACCCTTCCTACCCAACTTAGCGGATTAGGTTTACTTACAGGGTCTCCAGTTAAAGCGAAAAGAACATCATTTCGGTAGATTTTATATTTTTCAAATTCTTTAATGCCTTGAATATCAACACTTGCAGAATCATCAAAAAATTTAACAAGGCCATCTTTTAGTTCTTTGATTTTGACAATTTTATATTCACCATTAGTTTTGAATTCTGAAGATTTAAATGCGTAACCGTTTTGAAAATCACAATAATCTCCAAGTCTACATTCTTTCCACTCTTCCATTTTCATTCCTTTATATTGCCACACGGATTCGGAAAATCTAACGATTTTCCTGACTTTTGAATTTGGTAATTCGTTCCCATTTTAGTTTTGTTTCACCAAAGTTTATAAGCAAACCGATTTCTTTGTTTGCTGCATTTAAGTAATTCAAAACCTGGGCTTTATGAGGTTTTGAAAGAACACTTACGGCTTTTAGTTCTACGATGATGTCATTATAGCATACAAAATCAGCATAATATTCTTTTTTTAATTGTTTTCCTTTATACATTACAGGTAAAAGTTTTTCTCGCACATAAGGTATGCCCTGAATTTTAAATTCCTCTTCTAGTGCTTCTTGATACACAGGTTCTAAAAAACCATTTCCAAGTTCATTATGAACTTCCATGCAAGCGTTTATTATTTTTCCTGTAAATTCTTCATTTTCTATCATCAATCCTCCATGGATTTTGCGTTAGCAAAATCGAATCCGTGTGGCAATTTCTACCCGCCTGCGAGCTACCGGGTTTTAGGGGCTGTGCCCCTAGGCGAGAGGGTAGAACGCAACGAAGTGCGGGCGCAGGGGGAGACTTCCCCCTCCTCGTATACCTGATTTTATTATGATTCCTTTGCCACAAAGATTTTCATTCCATTCTTTTATTGAAAATGTATAGGCATTTGTTCCTGCGTCTTTTTTAAACGTATCGAATTCGTTACGTTTAAAATCTGGATTATGAAGAGTTTCCCAGAGGCCCAAAAATTCTACAATATCTCTGCCTCTGAGCCATGAATGTATTGTAATTCTAGGATCTGTACTTCTGTATCTGGCAATATCTGTAAGAGAAATATACTCATTCTCGAAGTCTGTCGTATATATTCCTATTTTGATTCCTTGCGCATTTATTGTTTCTTTTATCGCTTTCATTTTTGCCCTCCAAGTTTACATTCTTTCCACTCTTCCATTCCATCCCTCCTCACACATACTCAACCGGCAGCGAAATAACTTCATTGCTCAAATACAGAGGATTATCGCACTGGCAAATAATGCAGCCCTGACCAACAGAAACTCCGGCGATTTTAGACAGGACAGAAAAATGTTTTGCCATGTCTATTGTCGGGCGGGCTGATTTTTTGATTTCGATTGGGTAGAGGATATTGTCTTTTTCGATTATCAAATCTATTTCTTTTTTGTCTTTGTCGCGGTAAAAATAGATTTTTTCGGTTTCGTGGCCGGCGTTGTAATATGATTTGATTACTTCGCTTACAACAAAGTTTTCAAAAAGACTGCCCGACATTGCGCCGTTCATTGCTACACTTGCAGAAGACCAGCCTACTAAAAAGCAGACCAAGCCTGTATCCATAAAGAAGACTTTTGGAGTTTTTACGGCTCTGTTGGATACATTTTTTTCATAAGGCTGCAAAAGACGGATTACACCGGAAGATTCAAGGATGCTTGTCCATTCGGAAATTGTTTTGCTTGTAACGCCAACATCACGGGCGATGG
>JAZUSR010000131.1:0-7766 GCA_045606765.1 Treponema sp. | reverse complement strand
GAAAAAAAACTTTCTGAAAAAAACTTTTCAAAGTTTCCATTTACAATTGTATAAATTAAAAGGATTGAAGAGCCTACTAAACATAGAATTGATAAAAAGTTAAAAATAAGTAAAGATCTGTTTCTTGCTTTTAATGTCATATTTTAATTTTATATCCAAACTAAATAATAGTAAAGTCTAAAACTTGAATGCCGATAATCTTTGTAGAAGAAACTTTTTTATAGGTGTTAAGTATGAAAAAAAATATTTTCGTTTTAATTGCTTTTGCAATATTTAATTTCTCAATTTTTGCTGGAGATGTAGCTGTTTTTAATGAAATTGGATTTTCTAAAGATGGAAATACATATTTTTTCGGAGTATATGGAAAAACAGATAAAAAATTTATTCCATATGCTGAAATTTACGGAGTTGATGTTGCAAAAAATGATTTTATTCCAGGAAAAATTTATAAATCTCAGGATAAATCTTTTAAAAAATCTAGTAAAAAGGTTTATGAAGATCTTTATGCTAAAAATTATTCACAATTAAAAAAATATGAATTATATGCAGCAAAACCTAAAGATGTGCTTTATGTAATGGATGAAGAATCAAAAAAATCTACAGATGAGATTGTTTTTACAAGTTTTGAAGAAAATAATTATCTTTATAAAGTACAATTAGTTCCAACATTTTATGGAAAAAAATCATCTTTTTATATTCATACAAAAGTTTATGACAAAAATACAAATGAATTGTATAGAAGTTTTTATGCAGGTAATGAATCAATTAAACGACCTAATGTAACAGGTTATAAAATCATAAAAATTTCTACTAGTGAAGATAGAAAAAGTATTGTTTTTGTGATTGAAAAAACTATCGAAGATGAAAATGGTGTTTCAATTAGATACATGGTTGAAACAAAAAAATTGGAAAAACCAATTTATCAAATAAATTAGAATTAAAAATATTGAAAAATCCTCCATCTAAAAGACTGTTAGAATAATCTGACAGTCTTTTTTTTATTTAGGGTTTAATACAAACCCTAAAAACGGCCGAGTCAAGGCTATGAATATTGATGTGCCAATAACTTTTAATACAAACCTTAAAAACGGCCGAGTCAAGGGCTTGAAGGTCGTGCCCCATGACCGGACGTATTTCCGTTTTACATTTCTTGAAAAACGGAAACAAAGGTAAGTCAAGGCCTTGAGCAAAGCGTGGCTTGACCGGATGTATTTCCGTTTTACATTTCTTGAAAAACGGAAACAAAGGTGAGTCAAGGGCTTGAGCGAAGCGTCCCTTGACCGGATGTATTTCCGTTTTACAATTCTTGAAAAACGGAAACAAAGGTGAGTCAAGGGCTTGAGCGAAGCGTCCCTTGACCACCTGTATTATTTGAAATAAATATTAAAAAAAATCTTATGATAAAGAAAATACTATGGTTCACCGTTAACGCGGAGTTTTTTAAGGAGGCTTTATGCGAATATTAAAATCTAATTTTACAAATACTTTAGTAGTTTCATTAATAATTTTATTTTTAGTTTGTGTTGGAATTTATCATTCTTCTTGTCAAATTACTTCTGAAGGAATTGTATTATTAAATCCTGAGGAGCAATCACCTAAAATAGTTGATTTTTCTTTTGATGAAGAAAAAATAATTGTGAATTTTACAAAAAAAATTAATATTTTAGATTCATTCGTTGCAGAAGTGAATTTAGAAAATAATTCTTTTTTAGATTTCTCAAATACTAATGATAAAATTTCAGTTGATATTGAAAATACTTCAAATGAAAATAAGATTCAATTTGTTGTAAATGGAAAAACTGAAATTGGTAAAAAATATGGACTGTATTGTTTATGTGAAGATTTTTATGGGAATTCAATTTCTTTTACAATTCCTTTTTACGGATATAATAAAAATATTCCAAAGATTTTTATTTCTGAAATAAGCGATTATTATTCAAGTAAAGATGGTTCTGTAGAATATGTAGAATTGTATGCTGCTACTTCTGGTAATCTTTTTGGCTTAGAATTAATTACTGCTAATGATAAAAAAGTTTTTCCATTGCCTTGTATTGATGTAAATAAAGGTGAATATATTGTAGTTCATTTACGAACAGTTGATAAAATTAATTCAATTACAGAATATGAAACAAATTTAAATTTATCAAAAGCAAAAGATTCTGTGAATGATAGGCGAGATATTTGGGTTGATAGCGAAGAAAGTGCTTTAAGTCCATCTGCTGATATTGTTATTTTGAATAATCATCAAAAATCAGCATTTTTAGATTGTGTTATGTATTCAAAACAAGAATATGCCCTTGAAAATAATTCATGGAAAAATGAAAATCTCTTAGAATACTCTAAAAAATGTATTGAACAAAAAGTATGGAATACAGAAGGTTTACCTTCTGATTCTGTTTATAGTATGGATAGAAAGTCAATTAATTATATTTCGCGGAAGAATATTAGTACATTAAATTCAGAGGAAAGTATTAAAAATGATAGTTCAGTTTGGATTGGAACAACTAAAACAAATCGTACCCCTGGGTATGAAAATAAGTGGTAGGTTCTTTGTTTTTTTTAGGTGAAAAAAGTTAAAATCTTTTATTTATAGTCTAGATAATCAATTTATTTTATGATAAATTAATTATCATGGCAGAATTATTAGCCCCAGCGGGCAACATTGAATCATTAGATGCTGCAATTGGTGAAGGAGCTGATGCAGTTTATTTAGGACTAAAGAGTTTTAACGCACGACTAAGATCTTCAAATTTTGCATGGAATCAATTTGAAGCAGCTGTTAATTCACTACATAGACAAAATAAAAAAATTTATGTAACAGTAAATACTGTTAGTGAAGAAAGAGATTTAGAAAGATTATATAGATTCCTAGCATACTTAAATAAAATTGGACCTGATGGCTTGATTGTTCAAGATTATGCAGTAATTAGAATGTGTCAGGAATTTTTTCCAGAACTAGAGCTCCATGCTAGTACTCAAATGAATGTTGAAAGTGTGTCTGCTGTTAATCTTTTGAGCAAAGAAGGTTTTAAACGAGTTGTACTTGCTCGAGAACTTGGTTTAGAAGAAATTAAAGATATTAAATCTAAGACAAATACAGAGCTTGAAGTCTTTGTTCATGGTGCATTATGTGTAAGTGAATCGGGACTTTGTTTATTTTCAAGTTTTTTAGGTGGTAAATCTGCAAATCGTGGAATGTGTACTCAAGCATGTCGAAGGTTTTACACAGCAGAAGTTCCTGGTGGGGTAGACCAAGGATATTATTTTTCGCCATGTGATTTACAGTTGATAGATAAAATTCCAGATTTAATCGAAGCAGGCGTAGAATCATTTAAGATTGAAGGACGAATGAAGTCTGCTGAATATGTTGGTAGTGTTGTTTCTGCTTATCGATATGTAATGGATCACTATCAAGAAAATAGAAAAGAAGCAGTTGCTGCTGCAAAGAGAATGCTTTCTACAGATTTTGCTAGGGCCAAAACATCTTATTGGTATAATTTTAAATCTATTGATGAAGGGATGGAAAAAGCTGGTGATTTGATATTAAATCCAAAACAAGCTGGTGGAACCGGAATTTATCTTGGTAAAATTGATTCTCTTCGTCCTGGTCCACAGGATTTTAAAATGGCTTTGTTAAAAGGTGGTAATTATGATCCAGATCCAGGAGATTCTATTCGTTTACATAAAAAGGATGACACTGGTCGAGAAAGCCATAAAGTAAGATTTTTAGATATAGATTCAAAAGGAAATCGTTGGATTGATATCCCTGCAAATTTTTCGTCGGGTGATAGTGTTTATCTTTTACAGACAAAATCGATGTCAAAAAGATATCAGCATGTTTTGCCAAATGATTTATCAAAGTTCTATCGTCAGCCACAAGATGAACAGCTTCCTGTTTTGGATTTAACTCCTGTCGAAAAAAATGAATTGTCGTATTTTCCAGAAGGAATTTATATCCAAGTTTCATCTATTGAAGATATTTTTATTGTACAGGCTGCACATCCTGTTCGATTAATACTTGAATTGAATAATTCTACAGTTAAAGATTTACTTCAGAGTAAAACTGTTTTACCGATAAGTAAAAAGCAAATTATTTTGTCTCTTGATCCATTCTGTCCTGCGGGAATAGAAACTGAATTACAAGATTCAATTTTAAAATTAATTGAACTTGGATTTAAAACTTTTATTGCAAATAATATTGCTCATATTGCAATGTTAAAGGGTAAAGGTGTTAATGTTATAGCAGGTCCTTATTTGTACACATTTAATCGTTGGGCAGTTTCTTGGTTAGAAAATCAAAATATTGGTGCGTTTATTTCTCCTTTTGAAAATTCTCGGCATAATCTTGAAGATTGTTATGAATCACAGTTTAGACAAAGGGTTTTAGTTCCAATTTTTGCATATCCTGCTTTGTTTAGAATTAGATTTAAGTTACCAAATGATTATAATTTTTCATATGTTTCTGATAAAGAAGGTGTGAGTTTTATTGTTAATTCAACTAATGAAGGTTCTGTCGTAATGCCTGAAAGTCCTTTTTCGATTCTTGATAAAACTGATTTTTTAGCAAGTATAGGCTTTAAACGAGTTCTTATTGATTTTTCAAAAATAAAGGTTCAGAAGACATTTTTTAAGAAAGTTTATCAAGCATTACTAAAAAAACAGGTGCTTCCAGGAACTTTTAGATTTAACTGGAAAGACGGATTTTATTCTCCTGAGAAAATTGAAAACTATAAAGCTGCTGATGAACGCCGTGCAATGATGAAAAATAATTCAGGTAATAATAAAAAATCTAGTAAAAACTATGGTGGAAAATCGTATAAGGGTAAATCAAATTATTCCAAAAAAAGGAAATAATTGATTTTAAAAAAAATAGTCATTGATTTGAAAGTTGTGGTATAGAAAGTTTGTGATCTGACACGGAAATATTTGAATTAAAAATTGCACTTTTAGAGTATATGACTTAGTATTGAAAATATTAGGTTGGAAAGTTGCGACTTAGTTTATAAAAAAAATTATATACTAAATAAAGTCGCAACTTTCTGTATTGAAATGTGATTTGAAAATTGTGCAATTTTTTTATTTTGCACAATTTTGATTTAGGGTTTAATATAAACCCTAAAAACGGCCGAGTCAAGGCCTTGAGCAAAGCGTGCCTTAACCGGACGTATTAATAAATTTTATCCATGGACTAAAACACAGTTTCTTTACTTGAGTCATTTGAGGATGCGAGGGCAGCTTCTGCAAGATTTTGTTTTTCTTGAAGTTCCTTGGGACTAATATTTTCATCAATGGCAACATCAGGTTTTGAATTTAATCTTGGTTTAAATTCGATTTTTTCTGCAATGATTGTTACACGACTAGCATTTTTACCGTCATCTGTTTTCCAACGATTTTGTTTGATTCTTCCCACCACACTAACACCTCGTCCTTTTTGACTAAATTTTGCACAAATCTCTGCAAGTTTTCCAAATGATTCAACATCAAAGTATGAAACTTCATCGACATATTCATTTGAATTTGCTTTTTTGTAATAGTGATTTACCGCAATTGGAATTTTACAAATTGGGTATCCATGTACAGTTGTTTTAAAATCTGGATTTTGGGTAATATTCCCTTCAACGATTAAACAGTTAATATTATTCATTTTGAACCTCTTAAATCTTTGTCGGCCGGACAAAAAAAATAGTGCCTGTTTAGCAGACACTATTATCATGTAAAAGATTCATTTTTTTATTTCAAATAATTAAAAAAATTACATATTTTTTACAATGTAAATCATATATAGTTGTGTATATTGGAGAATCGCATTTCGTTCTGTAATTTTTTTCATGTTGGGTGTATTAATTAAAGTTGTTGCAAGTTCTGTGATTCGGTCAGCGGTAAAACTTTTTGAAGGTAAAGTTCGTAACACTTTTCGCATATAGTCCCGGATAAGAGCATTTACATCTTCAGTTAAGTTATTGTTTGCTTCTTTTGAAATCATTTTGTTCCATTGTTTTTTGTATGTGACAAGTTCAGCTTCAATAGTGGAACCTTCTGGAACAAATGAAGTTTCAATTTTTTTTGCGGCTTTGATTAATTCATCTTTCTTAGAAATAGGTTTTTGTTTTACTGTTTCGTTTGTTTCTTCTTCTGCATTTTTTACAATTTTTTTTGATTTATTTTGAGTTTTTTTCTTCTTCGTAGATTTTTTTGTGAATAATGCAATGAGCCATGAAATAATTGGAATTGTATACCAAATTGGCAAAAGAATTTTTGCATTTTCTAAGATTTCAATTCTGTTTAGCTGAAGAATTCCTGCGTATGAAATTAATTCATCTCCTTCAAAAATACTGCCTTGTGCTCCTGCAATTGAGTTTTGTTGGAATTCAATATTTAGAATTGGCAAAAAATTAGATGTTAATAATGAATATAACACAGGACTTTCCAGTCGTAATTCATCTTCGAGTCTATCGTTAAATGCTTTTTCCTCATTCATTTCGGGAAGTTTTTCGAAATTTTGTAATTTTTTGAACCAATCTTTTGTGAGTTTTTCATTTATATCTGTGTGAGCATCACTTGCCAATCTAAGTATTAATGGAATGACATTATTTTTATAGATAAAATATCTTGAATCGTCATCAGTTTTTAAAACTAACAGTGCAGGTAATTCGTTATTAGTTGATTCAGTAGTTTCTTTTTGTAAAAAAGCTTTTAAATCTTTTTCAGTGTATTGACCGTAAAGAGGAATTCCTTTAGTGTCAGTAAATTTTAAAATTGTATCCATTGAAAAATAGTATGGAGGTTTTGTAAGACAACTTTGTAA
Organism: Treponema sp.; assembly: GCA_045606765.1. Lineage (GTDB taxonomy): Bacteria > Spirochaetota > Spirochaetia > Treponematales > Treponemataceae > Treponema_D. Next base: position 961 of record JAZUSR010000131.1, on the reverse strand, counting down.
AGTCTTAATTGCAGTTTCCCGTTGAAGATTTTGTTGAGCTTCATTTTTATAGAATGAAACAACAATTTCTGCAATGTGAACAGATTGTAAAACATTTATGTCTTCTTGAGTAAAATCTTTAACTTTTTCATAATCCTGTTTTATAAAATAACAAAGTTGATTCCAAAAATAAAAACTATCTCCGGCACTTTCTAAAGAGCGAAGTGCTACATCTGGTTTTGTAATAAATTCTGTAAAGAAATTTTTTGAAGATAATTCTTTTCCTGGGTTTGATATTCTTAATTTTTTTAGATAGTAATCATGATATTCTTCTTTTTTTAGCATTCTTCGGATTTTTTCCATTGCTGCGTCTACTAAAATTTGTACAGGAACATTCCCAGGAAAAATAACAGGAGTAATATTGTTTGGTAAAATTATTGAATATATTTTTTTATCGTTTTTATCCTGATTTGATAAAAGGGCAAAAATTACATCTTGAGAATTCTGTTTGTCTAAAATTTCTAAAGGTGCTTGTTTTGGAAAATCTAAAACCGTTGGAAACGGAATAGCTGCATTTCCTTGAATTTCTTTGTATCTTTCTGCGAATTTTGTGTTGAAAAAAGATGTTACAAAAATTGTTTTTTTAGGAGAATCTTCATCTAATATAACAACACGTTTTGATTCAATGTAAGGAGCTAATTCTTTGTCAATTGTCTGTTCTGGTGAACCTAAATATGAAACTAATTCTGGTAATTCCTCTACATTGTGTTGAGCATATCTTTTCATATAATCACAAAATTCTTTGTAGATTATAAAAGGTGTTTTTTGCTTAGAGGCTAAATGTTTTAATAAAACTGCTATATTTGATGTTGCTGCCATATCTTATATTTTAACAGTATTTTTTTTATAAAACAAGTATTCATTTGATAAAATAAATTTCTTCTTTATTGATTATACTTAAAGAAAAGAATAAAATATTAAT
>JAZUSR010000130.1:0-9954 GCA_045606765.1 Treponema sp. | reverse complement strand
AGAACATTTTTTATTAGTAATTTTCTTAGGAGCTTTTGCTGGATCTTTGTTTTTAACATATAAAATTTTATTCCCAGCACTTGCATTTACATTTACAACTAATTTTTTAATGAATTTCCTATATTTGCTCTTTATGCAAGTTATTTTACCCATTTTCGTTCCTTACCTAATTTTATATATTTTTTCAAAGGATACGATTAAAGATAAAGTTTCCTATTTTTTCCCTTTTACAGCATCTTTTTACGCTGTATTCTTACCATATCTAGTATTAGAAGCTGAAAAACCTTACACAGGCTTTTTACTTTTTATCAAACCTTTATTAATTCTTTCTCTTTTGATTTTTACTCATATTTGGTTATACAAATATACTTCTAATAATGTAAAATCAATATCTATTACTATTACGAATTTTGTTTTCTTAATCATTGCAATTTGTATGCCATCAATTATGGAAGCTATTTGGATAACAAATTTTTCGTTTTTTACTTGGTTGATTCCATCATTAATATTTTTTATTTTAGTTGCTATATTAATTGTTCCAAAATCGACAATAAAGGATTAAAATATTTTAAATGCAAACTTACGCATATGAAAATATTATTCATAAACGACAATTCGATCTACAATTTACACTTCGATTCGATTTAATTGATGATGTAAACTTCTTTTCACCTTTTCATTGGCATAATCACATTGAATTAATTTATGTCCTTGAAGGTGAAATCGAAGTTAAAATTGAAAGCAAACAATTTATTTTACAACCCAATTCAATTGGAATTATCAATTCAGAAAAAATTCATTCTACCAAATTAAAAGGACACACTCGATACATACTTTTGCAAGTTCCTTTATCTGCATTCAATCAAATCGACAATGATTCAATCTTCTACAACTATGTTGATCACATTACAAAAGATTATTCCCTTGAACTACGAACTATTTTACAAAATATGCTTCAAATTGCAGATAGTAAAACCGCTGGAATAAAATTAAAATTCGTTTCGCTTTTATATGAATTATTATTTATATTAATTCAAAAATTCCGAACACAATCTAATTTACAAGAATGTTCAAATTTTTCAAAATCAGGAATTAACCGAATTTCACCAGTAATTGCTTACTTAGAAAAAAACTTCAAAAAGGACATTTCGTTAACGGATGTTGCCTCTATTATTTCTGTTACACCAGAACATTTATGCCGATTGTTAAAACAATACACAGGACAAACTTTTACAGAATATGTTTTATCCCTAAGAATTGCTTCCTTCTATCAAAGTTTGCAAAATTCACAAATCAAAATTTCTGCTCTCTTAGAAGAAAATGGAATTAAAAACTACAAAGTTTTTATCCGCGAATTCAAAAAAACATTTAACAAGACCCCTGCTCAAATCCGAAAAGAACAAATATAAAAAAAAGAGCAAAACTTCCTTATCTAAAATCTTAAAAGAAAGTTTTGCGCCATATTTTCCAATATTATTTTTTAGTTAGCAGCACCAACTAAACACATCCATTCAGCTTCAGCACATAATGTATCCCCAACAAATGCTTTTCCAGCTTGTTTTACCATTTTTGGAGAAACTCTTAAATTTGTAATTTCCATACGAACTGTATCACCAGGTCTAACTTGATTACGGAATTTTACATTATTCACTGTACCTAAAAAGAATAAACTTCCTTCTTCAAATTTCTTTTGATAACTTAAGGCTGCACCACCTGCCTGTGCCATTGTTTCAACAAGAATAACACCAGGAACAACAGGATATTCAGGAAAATGTCCTTTAAAGAAAAAATCTTCGTCTGTAAACTTCCTTGTACAAACACAACCATTGTCATCAAAAGAAACAATTTCATCAACAAACAAAAATGGTTTTCTGTGAGGTAATAAACTTTCAATATCAGTTGTAACTGCCATATCAATTCTCCATAAAATTATTTCAATGACATTTTTTAATATAATGTCATTGAAATATTACCAAAAAATTAATTTAATTACAATATCAACAAAACCAACATTAAAAAAAATCACATCAAATTCAACACAGGTTTTATCATAAAAATAATTAATCAAATATTTATTTAACAATTATATTTACTGATGTTAATTCTTTTATTAAAGGCGACACAACATCAGAAGAAATTACATTAGAATCTGAAGAAACTGATTCCAATGATGTTTTTGTATCACAAGATGAATCAAATTTAGTAACTTTATTCACACTTACAACATGAGGTTTTGTCACTTTAGAACTAGTAATTATAACAGTTTGTCCGGCTTTACAAGCATAAGTTACTTCCTTTAAAACTTCTTTTCGAGAATCTCCTTGAACCAAAGGTGCCCTATTAGATTTTTTAGTTTTTGAAACAGCAACATTTCCTTGATGAGTGGCAACTGAAGAACATCTAAATCCATTGGACAAAGTTAATTCTGTACCACGAACAGACGCAGTTGCAACAGGACTTCGTACTGTATAATTTGTTCTAAAATCTGTTGTCTTCTTAATTTCTGATTTTACAGAACCAGTTGTAACAAACACTGATGTTGTATCCCCTGAATTATCCTCCATCAATTGTTCAATTGTAATTCTTGAAAGCTGATTGACTGTAATTTTAGAATTTTCATTATTACTTTTTATAGAAAAAACAACTTGAGATTTAAATCCTGTCTGAATAAGATTACCTTTACTTAAAACATCGCCTACAGAAATATTTTTCCAAACTCCAGATTTTTGAACTTGAGCTTTTCCACTAACAGAAATTACTTTAGCTTCGATAGAAAAACCCAATGAACAAATAAAAAAGGCAACCGTAAAAAGAACTATTTTTTTCATACTCATCTCCCATTATTTAGAACGAAATCATCGCTTTTAAATTCACTGCTTTATAATTAGCATCAGACTCATCAATATCAATATATTGATTCCAATCCAATCCAATATAAACATCACTTACAACTTGCCAATCACATCCAATATCATACTGAAATCCTTTAAGGCTATAATTCTCTTTTCCATTAAAGGCAATATCAGCACTAGCAAAGAACTTTACATTATCCAAAATTCTATAACTAGCTAAAACACCAGCTTTTAACAATGAATTATACTCTGGTTCATATCCTGAATTCAATGCAACAAAACTTGTCACTCCTTCAAAATCTTGTCCTGCAAATAATGCGTTTACATTAAGAAATAATTTATCATAAATAAAATTCAAATCAGCTTTTGCAAATGACGATATCAAATAATCTTCTTTATCATATGATTTTAAAGATGCTGTTCCATAAACTGAATAGAAAATATTTTGATTCACAACTCCATCTAATCCAACTGTTAAATAAAATTTATTATTTGCAATTTCATCTAGACGAATAGCTCCCAATCCTTGTAAGGAAAGTGTATTATTTGGAATTAATTCCGGAAGTGAAAAACCCAATGCAACAGTAGCGAATTTATCAGACAATGCATAAACCTTTTCAGGTTCTATTTCAAAATCTTCTGAATTAATCATTTTTATAACATTTGAATTAAGCAATCCTGTATACGCTGCGTATAAAGAAAAATTATAAACAGAACTATCAAAAGAAAATGAAACACCATCAGCAGACTGACCAAAAATGCAAGAAGTCAAATCTGTAAAAGCAAATCGTCCTAAATTAAGAGAAAATAAATTATCCCCGATTTCTTTATTTAGTACAAATTGTAACATAGATAAATCAATATAATTTACACGGTAAGACCCACTATTATTATACTCAAATCTATAAAGTCCTTCAGCAACTAAATAAGCAGAATTATTCTCATTAAATGGAACTTTTATCCAAGCAGATAAATCATTTCGCTGAAGCAAATTAAAAAAATCATCTTCATTAGGGCTAATTTTTGTATCATTTTTTTGATTAGCACCATAATCAATTGCAAAAACATTGATAAATGAAAAAATTGTAAATATTACTATTAAAAATTTTTTATTAAAATATTTCACTTTATTATTTTCCTTCTAACAAATTGCTAAGTAAACCTATTGCATCTATACCAGAAACAAATCCCATTGGATCAATATCTTTTGGAATAAATCCCTTTGCAACAAATTCTCTAAATGCATAACGGTCAGATTTTTTACTAATCGTAAAAAATAAACCACCTGAACAATTATATGCTTTTGCTAAAAAACCACATAACTTTTTTACAGTAACAAAATCAGTTGACTTAGAATCTTCTAAAAAATATCCTTTTTCTTTCATTTTTTCAAATGCAGAATCATAAGTCAAATTTTCATCATCTAAATTAATCGACGATGCTACCAAATAACTCACTTGCCCCAAAGAAATTTTTTCTGTTTCAATCAATTCATTTAGTTGATTAAAATTCTGAGCAAAAAAAGTAAGTGGTGTTACAAAAAATAAGAAACATAAAAAGATTACTTTTTTCATACTATTTATTCCCTCCAATTTTACTTTTTTTTAACATATGTGTATAATTAATTATAAAAGTTAATTTTAATTTTGTATAGTTTATTTCTCTCAAAATGGAGCACATTTATGAAAAAAATATCAACCCTTAAAAACTTTTTTTTCATTATCTTAACAATTTTTACATTTACAATCATCGACTTTTTTGGATTTTTCCAAAAATTTGAATATCGTTTTTTTGATCTTCTTCTTTCAGCTAAAAAAAATACAAAAGAAGCCCCTGAAATTTTACTAGTTGAAGCAGACAATATTTCTCTTGAACATATTGGACCTTGGCCATGGAAAAGAGATGTCTACGCAAATCTTTTAATCCGAATGAAAGAACTTGGAGCAAAGACAGCTGTATTCGATATTGAATTTCTTTCTCCTTCAAACTTTCCAGAATGTGATGAATATTTTGCACGCTCAATTCAATTTTTTGAAAATGCCTTTCTTACTATCAACACTTCTGATCTTGATATTCAATACACTCCAGAAGAACTTCAATATGTAGCAGATAGATTTTTAATCAAACCTCTTGGAAAAATTGATTCAATCATCGAAGGTAATAACATCACCCGATACGAAGTTCAAAAAAATACTCTCTTTGGATTTAATAAATTTGATTGGGACAGTCAAGATACAAAACATATTTTTTCAATCGGTTTTTCTCCAGCAAAAAATCAATTTATTTCAAAAGCAAAAGGTGCAGGTTTTACAAATATTATTATAGACAAAGATGGAACAAGACGCAGAGTTGAACTTTTAAACTATCAAAAAAATTATGAAAAAGCTGTTGGGCAACTTATTTTTGCACCATTACTAAATATCACCAATCCGGAAAAAATTATTCACAATAAAAATTCATTAGAACTTGTAAATGCAACTATTAATAACAAAAAAACAAATATCAAAATCCCATTAGATTCTCACGGAAGAATGATTGTAAACTGGACAAAGAACAAATACGAAAAAGCTTTTAGACATGAAAGTATAATGTTTATTGATATGCTTGAAAAAATCGAAACTAATATTTTTTCTATTTTGCAAAACATAGTGTTCACTTTACAGAGCCTTTCTGAACTTCAGATTGAACCTTTAAATCAACTTAATTCTGAATTCTCAAAAATTCTTTTAGACTATGAAACAATTGTACAATATAAAGAATATTTACTTTCATTATGTGAAGGTTTTGACAACGAATCAAATGCTATTAACGGAGGAATTCCAAACGGAGAATTAGAATCATATTTTTCTCTTCGAAAAGATTTTTTTATTAATTTACAAAATTATTCAAACTCATCCGAATTAAATTCTATTAACAAAATCCTATCTGAAAACATCAAAAAAATCGGTGAAGAAAACATTGGAATATTAAATGCACAATTAGGAGAATTATGTGATGTTCTAAAACATGAAATAGCACTATACAACGACACCTTTAATGAAAAATCTTCAATTTACAAAGATTCATTTTGTATTATCGGAAACAATGCAAGTTCAACAACAGATTTAGGAACAACACCATTTGAAAGAGCCTTTCCAAATATGGGAACTCATGCCAATGTCTACAACACAATTGTAAATCAGGATTTTATTATTCCTCTTAATCAATATTTTGGAATTATTTTAATTTCGATTTTGCTTTTACTACAAGAATTTTTCACAAGAAAAAGTCGAGTTCTCGTAAAAAACATTACTGGAATTAGTGTCATTATATTTGCACTACTTTTCCCTTTTATTTTAATTAGACTTTTCGGAATTTATATTCAAGCTTTTACACCAATTCTAATTTCATTCATTTCATATTTAGTTTTAACACTTTACAGATTTATTATAGCTGACAAAGATAAAAAATTTTTACAAACAACTTTTGGTGCATATGTTGCTCCAGCCATAGTTGACCAAATTGTAAAAAATCCAGAACTTGCAAATCTTGGTGGAAAATCTGAAAATCTTACTGCCCTTTTTTCTGATGTAAAAACTTTTTCTGGATTTACAGAAGTTATTAATAATGAAGAAGGAGAAGAAAAAGGTGCTGAACGTTTAGTTGAGATTCTAAATCAATATCTTGGAGATTTAAGTAACGCAATTATGAACAACAATGGAACAATCGATAAATATGTAGGTGATGAAATTGTTTCATTTTTTGGAGCTCCTGTTCAAACTAAAAACAATGCATTTGACGCTTGTATTGCTTCTATCCGAATGCTTCAAGCTGAACAAATTTTTAACGAAAAATTCAAAGATATACTTCCAATTAATCCAAAAACTGGTGAACCATTTTACCTTAGAAGCCGCATAGGTCTAAACACAGGAACCATGGTTGTTGGAAACATGGGAACAGAAAAAAAATTAAACTATACGATCATGGGAAACAATGTAAACCTTGCAAGTCGCTTAGAAGGGATTAATAAAATTTATGGTTCATGGATTATCTGTAGCGAAACAACTTGGAAAAAAGCAAACTCCGATGAAAACAAAGGTAAATTAATTGCTCGAAAGCTTGATAAAGTGCGAGTAATTAATGTAAATAAACCAGTTGGAATTTATAATATTCTTGGACTAAAAGATGAACTTCCAAAAGAACAAATCGAAGCTGCCAATATTTTTAACAAAGGAATAGAATTATATCTAAAAGGCTCTGACACTCCTGAAGTTCCAAAGTCTACTGATGAACTAAATCAAGCACTAAAATATTTTGTTGAAGCATATAAACTCTATCCACAAGATGAATCTTCAAAAGTATTCATCAAGCGATGTACAAACTATATAAAAAACGGAGTTCCAAAATTTTGGGACGGCGTTTACACAATGGAAACAAAATAAAAAAAATCCTGCAAGATTACATTAAAATTTTAATTGTATCTTGCAGGATTTTTTTGTCTTTAGAAAAAGAAAACTTAAAATTAAGCTCCCATTCCTCCATCAACACCAATTACTTGACCAGTTACATAAGTAGATAAATCACTAGCAAGGAACAATGTTACATTTGCAACATCTTCTACCTGTCCTGCACGACGAAGAGGAATCATTTTTATCCACATTTCGCGAATTTTCTCATCAACAGCATCTGTCATATCAGTTTCAATGAATCCAGGAGCAACTGCATTTACACGAACTCCTCGGCTTCCAACTTCTTTAGAAAGAGCTTTTGTCATACCAATAAGACCTGCTTTACTTGATGAATAATTAACTTGTCCTGCTTCACCATGAACTCCAGAAATTGAAGTCATATTAATAATAGAACCATGTTTTTTATGAATCATATCATAAGAAATAATCTGATTAATTACAAATGGAGCTGTCAAGTTTACATCAATAACTTTCTGCCAGTTTTCCATTGGCATTTTAAATGACAAGCCATCTTTTGTAATTCCAGCATTATTTACCAAAACATCAAATCCACCTGCTTCTGCAAGAGCTCCTTCAATCACTTCTGTAAGAACTGTAACATTTCCTGCATCTGCACAAATTTCATGGAATTTAACACCATTATCATTTGCAATTTTTTCAAGTTCTTCTTTAGCAGCTGAAGGCTTTGAACAAAGTCCCCAAACCTCGCATCCATTTGCTAAAAATACTTCAACAATTTTTTTACCAATACCACGGCTTGAACCTGTTACTAAAGCCTTTTTATTTTCTAATAATTTCATAATTTCTCCTATAAAAAGTCAATGAGAAAATGTTAATTTTCGAAATTGACTTTTTACGCTGTTTTGTAACTTGACTGTCGCTAGATAGGCAAAGTGAAAAACAGCAGTATATACAAAGTTTGTAACACAAACTTTAAAAGATAAAAACTGACGATATTTTAGGCAGTTTTTATCTAAATCTCCCAAAAAAGTCTTTTTCATTTTAACAAAAAGACAATTTTTTTTCTATCGACTATTTTTCATCACAAAACAATTAAAGTGAATTAATCGAATCTACTGAATTAACTGCAGTTGCAACATACTTTTGTTCCAACCCAGATTTTGCCCAAAGTCCAGTTAAAACTGTTCCAGGACCTGGTTCATAGAGTTTCCATTCTCCACCATCTTGTTCCATCATATCGAATAAAACTTTTTCTTCGTCTGTCCAAAGAACTGATTTTGTTAAATGTAAAACAGCATTCTTTTTAATTTCTTCACCACTAGTTGCTTGTTTTCCTGTTACATTACTAAATAATGTAATTTTTGGATTATTAAACTGAACATCTGCAATTGCTTTTTCAAATTCATCAGCAGCACGCTGCATTAAAGGACAATGGAAAGGACCTGCAACAGCAAGACGCAATGCACGACGAGCACCTGCTTCTTTACATAAAGCTTCTGCCTGTGTAAGTCCATCAAATGTTCCACTTAATACAGTCTGAACAGGGCTATTCATATTAGCAGCATAAACATTTTCACATTTAGAAGCAACTTCTTTAACTTGTTCTGGAGCCAAACCAATAACAGCTGTCATACCAGGAGCATGACCTTCATTTTCTTTTGCAATCTGTTCACAAACTTCTTGCATAATTTTTCCACGAACTGCAACTACTTTAATTACATCTTCAAAAGAAAGAACACCTGCAGCATACAAAGCAGGAAATTCACCAAGACTAAATCCCATAACTGCATCTGGTTTTATTCCTTTTGTTTCAAGTGCTTTAATTACTGCAAGACTTGCAGCAGTGATTGCCATCTGACTATTGTCACTACGACTTAATTCGCTAGCATCTGATTCCCACATTAATTTAGAAACATCTTTTCCCCAAATTGCAGAAATATCATCTAATACTTTGCGACTTTCTGGAAAAGCTTCACAAACATCTTTCATCATACCAGGAGCTTGAGCACCTTGTCCTGGAAACAAAAAAGCATACTTAGCCATTTATATCCTCCATAATCGTTGGAAATTACTACTTAAAAATGACACTTTTTATAAAAATGTCAATAATTAATACTAACAAAATAACATTGTTTTTTCAATACCCAAAATATTAGAAACGAGTTCCAATTATAAACTGCGGAATCAACAAGCCAGAATAATTTTCCTTTTCAAATAAATGAACATAATCAATACCAAAATCAACATACAACCGTTTTATCGGATACCAAATTATGTCAACACTAGATTTTAAAATTGGACATTGAGCAAATTCTCGATTATTCAAATTAATTTCATTATGACCAAAAACTGAATATCCACCACCGATTCCAACTTGAATCCTAAGTGCTTCATATAAAAAAGGTTTTTGATACAGAACTTGGGCAGAAACAATTCCAGAATAAATTTTATTATCAACAGAATTTATTTTTCTTTTCCAATATGAACACATTAAATCAAAATCAAATCCCAAATATCCAAAATCATACTTAAACGGAATAATTGAAACTTCTGCCATTGCACCAAGTGAAAAAGTTGAATGAGTATAATCTGGCAGCATATCGTTATACAATAAAATAATAGTTCCCGCATACAAGCCTAAACCCAAGTTTAAATCAACACCTTCGATTACTGAAAATTCAAAACTCCCCATT
>JAZUSR010000129.1:0-9020 GCA_045606765.1 Treponema sp. | reverse complement strand
ATTCTTATTTTTTTCTAAGTTACCACCATATTTTGAAACATAACACTTATCATTAGGAGATTTTCGACAACTAAATATTATAGATTTTACTAGCTTTAATATCATAATCTTTGGCATTATTTTACTTAAAATAAAACTTATTTTAGACTTTACAAGTTTATAGCCCAATTTAAATGAATATGCTATGTTTAAATATTGAAATAATTTAAATTTTAACCTCCTAAGAAAATCATTCTTAGAGACTTTATCAAAAGGGAAAATATCTATATATATACCAGAATATTTTCGATTTGTATCTTTTGCTCTATCTTCTACCCATAAAGTATCTTTTAACATTACTTTCCCAAAAAATTGAGCATAACCAGAATCAGTTTCAATAACTTGTAATACAAACTCTTCTCCGATTTTTTCTGGTGCAATTTTACAAAACTTTTCGTATTCCTCTCTTAACATTCCAATATCAAGATCATCATCCCAAGGGATGAATCCATTATGTCTTACAGCTCCTATAAGAGTTCCATCAGATAAAAAATATTTAATATTGTTTTCTTCACAGATCCTATGAACTTCTTTTAATATTTTAAGCATCAATAATTGTGCTTTTCGTAACTGTTCTTGTGATAGCTGCATAATTAGATTCCTTAATTCATTTAATAAAAATAGTAATTTATGCAAATTTCCTTTTTATGTCCAAGATAGTATCTTCTAATGAAGTTACATTTCCATTTTCCAAATCATCAAAACCTCTCTGAAGTTTTTCTTCAAATTCATCCGTTGTTTCTACAAGTGATTGAAAATTATTTTTTTCATATTTATAAAGAATAAATTCCAAATATTTTGAAACCTCGTCCAAACAAACCTCAGGCAAAATTTTTAACTGCTCAACAACTGACTCATAAGACATTTGGATGCCTCCTTTTGTTTTCTCGTTACACATTACACTATCGTACCATATTACATAAAAAAAATCATCAAAAACAAAAGATATAAATATCTACACAAATTTACACCCAAAATTTATCCAATTTAATTTCTTTTGTTTCTGAATTCATTTGATAAATCTTAGAAGCAAAATAAACATCTTGAATTGAAATACCTATATTATATGCTAAAATTCTTTCTTCTTCAGACAATCGCCCAGATTTTGTACCATTAAGGACATCAGTCATTTCTGTAACAGATTTGTACTCATTAAAGTATTTAAAACCTGATATATGTTCAATATCATCACAAAAAATTTTATCAAATACTAAATCACAATTTTGAAAACCTCTTGTATGAACCGGAACAACCAAAACACCAAGTTGATAAAACTTCTCATCCGCAAAAATAGAATCTGTAGCCGTAACACATGATACTATTACATCAGATTTAGATATCATTTCCTCAATATTACTGTATACATTAAAATGAATATTTTTATATTCCTTAAATCTATTAATAAAATCTGTATGTTGATTTTTGTATTCTAATAAATTTACATAAATTTCTTTATGATTATTAATTTCATCAAAACAGAGTAATGTTGCCCGAGCAGTATTTCCTAAACCAATAAAAGAATAATTTTTCGTATTTTTTTTCTTTAACTTATCAATAGTAATTGCGGCAACAGCACCAGTTCGCATTGTAGTAATCCATGTACCATCCATAAAGGATAGTAAATTACCAGTCAAAGAGTCATACAATAAAATATCAGCCATCAATGCAGGTTCTCGAGATGTTATTCGTGAAACCTCTTTTACACCAAATCTATTAATAAAAGGAATCAATGAAGGCATTGTATTGAAAAAACAATTGTCTCCAAATTTGATGCTATTTTTTGGAGGCAGCTGACATTCATTCTTCCTCTTTATAATTTCAGTTGCCCATTCAACACACAATTTTGGACTAATATTCAAAGACAAAACATCACTAAATGTAATTATAACGCTATTTTTCATTTCTTCTCCAACATTTTTTTATTAATAACATAACATTCCAAATAAAACCAGAAATAGAACAAACATAATATATATAATATTTGATATCCTTATATGTTGATTCTTTATAACATTCTCTAAAAGATTTTGCTATATTTGAGTTATACTTATTCATTAAATTATATAAATATATTTTTAATTTAGATCTATCATATATAAATGTTAAATCATATGTCAAATTGTATTTTTTTATATAAAATTCTCTCAAAGCAAAACACGACTCATTAAAGTCTAAATGACTATTAATATCATCAAAATGGCTAGCAGATTTTTCCAGAACACGATACACAGCTGTAATTTCATCTAGAAATTTTATTTTACTATTGTAAGCAAAATATAACCACATAGGAATATCACCCATTAACCATCCTTTTTTTTTAGGTTCTATATCTTTTAAATATCTAGACATTAACTCACTTTTTAAGCAAACAGTAAGTGTTGGAATCCTATTCCCCTCAAGCATTAGCTTTTCAAACTCTGGCTCCCCAGAACCGAATAACCCACTATAGCACTGTTTTAACTCATTCCACTTTTTAGTCTTTGTATAACACATCCCATATTCTGAATTATTTTCTAAAAAATCAACTTGCATCTGAAGTTTATTTTCATCAATCCAATAATCATCGCCTTCACAAAATGCTATGTATTTACCCGTACATTCGCTAAGTGTATAATAAAAATTATTTATTGACCCTAAATTTTTTGATGGACTAACATCTTTAAAAAGATAAGAATACTTTTCTTTATATTTATTAATTATTTCGTATGTATTATCAGTACTACAATCATTACTTATCACAATTTCAAACGGAAATGTTGTTTTTTGCATAAGAAATCCATCTAAACACTGTGCAATATATTTCTCCTGATTATACGTTATACAACAAATCGATACAAAAGGTTTTTTATCATTATCCATCACAACACCTCAATCATATCAACGCTAAAAACATTTAAACCACAATTTTCTTTTATAGATTTACGTTCAGCAAAACTATCATCAATAAAAATTGCATTCTCATTATCTATATATTTATATTTTTGCTCATCAACTTCTATATGAATTATTCTATCAAATATTTGCTTGATTTTTAAGTCTTCTAATAAAATATCTAAAGGAATCAAAGTATTATCATCATGTTTTGTTAAAAGAGAAACTTTTATGCCTTTGTTTCTACATCTAATCAAAAATGCTATTAATTGATCATTTATATATTTCTTCTCTAGAAAAAGACAATCATCAAAATCTACAAAAACTTCATCATATTTAATAGAGATTTTGTATTTATTATCTAATGCTCTATCCATCTCTACATCATAGTTATTTTCTAAGATAGAAACTGGTATTTCAAAAGCATTATACAAACTCATTAATGCAAAATTTACACCTTTTGCTCTAAACAACGAAGAACTTCCGCCAAACCTGCTTGCAACTTCCAATAAAACAAGTTCACCGTGTAAATTCTTTTTTACTTGAAAAAACCAAGAACCTGAAAAATCAATAACTTTATTGATTTTTTTCGCTATTTCAAAAAAGACTTCTTTGTCTTTTACTTCTTTTGTATTTACACTTATTCCATTCATTATCCTAGAGCGTACTCGAGGATAGCAAGCCAAAAGTTCGCCTTCATAATTTGTAAAACAATCTACTGTAAACTCTTCTCCTGGTAAATATTCGCAGATTATTGATGAAGGATAAGCTTCTATCTGGTTTTTCAAATCCTCAATATTTTGACATTTCTTTGCACCACGGCTTCCGTATCCAATATCTGGTTTTGTAAATACAGGAAAATCTTTTACATCATTAATAGAAGTATAAATTTGAGGAATTCTGACAAAATCTTTAAGAGTTTCATACGTTTTAGATTTTGACAAACAAATTTGAGTTGTTTCTAATTTTGGTGCAATAACTTTACATCCCAATTTTTGCTCATTTCTTTTTAAAACCTCAATAACAGCATCCATCGCAGGAAAAATAGCGTCGATTTTATTTTCATGAACAATTTTCTTTATTGCCGGAATGAAATCAGAATCAGTAATAAAAGGAACTCCGCCAATATAATTTTCATATATGAATTTTCCATGATCATCCACAGAACTTGCACCAATTAAATTAAAATGAATAGATTTATTGACAGAGCGATAAATCTCTAAAGCAATTTCTGAACCACATGGAAATACTAATATATTTTTCTTCATTCTAATTTTCACAACCTAAATAATTATTTTATACCAATGTCTCATAATGAGCCATTTCTCTTTCATACTCATCAGCTAAATAATCAGGTCCATTCCACCAAAAGTTTAGTTCATCATCAAAAAGCATGTCGGCAGTTTTTGACTGAATAAATTTATCAAATGCCTGAAGTTTTGAAATATTATGTCTTTTAGCTATTTCAGAGGCAGTCATTGCAGCTAAGAGTTCCATAGTATATTCATATTTACTTGCATGATATAATTTTATATTATCTTGCAAAATCATAATTTAACTCCATTATTTTTTAGGTAATTATTTATATCATTAAAGTTTTCTTCATCACCTTGAATATGAAAAAACTCATAACATGTTTCAATATAATCATATATTTTATATTTATTAAATATTTCACTACATTTTTTTGAATCAACGTTCCATTTTGTTTGTGCCAATCTAAATAGACGCACTTGTAAGAGAAATAAATCATCTTGTTGATTCAAATTTGTGTTTGACATAAATTACTTTCTCTCATACTTTGTAACATCAACAGGTTCTAATATCATCTTTAGGGATGCTATTACGGATGGATTTTCTGTGTTTGTATATGAAATTTGATATTTTTTTGTTAAAGGTGTAATAAATTCATCAGCCCAAGAAGGTGCTAGAACTTTTACATTTTTAAAATCAAGAATAATTTCTTTTTCTTTTATTTCAGAAAATAAATATGCTTCTGCTTTTAATAAATCTTCTCTTCCAGAACTTCGAGACATAAGCATTTCGCCAAAATTTGCCATATCTAGTATCATTTTACTTCCTTTTCAAAATACAAAAACATCCATTATAATTCTGCATTGCATTTCCAAAACTATAACCACTTTTGTCTATTATACAATAAGCATCTCCACTTTGAAAATACATATTCCATTGATTTTCTACAACCGAATTTAATACAAATTTTAATCCATTTCCTCTTTGTTCAGGAGCTCGCCCTGAAATAATTTGAGTAAAAGCAATCTTTAGAGCTTCAAAGTCAGATTTTATATTTTTCTTTACTTTTGATAAAGAATTCTTAATACCACATCCAAAATCAAACATTAATATAGTGTTTAAATCATATTCAAAATCACAGTATAAACCTTTTTTTTCAGATGATGAAAAAGAAAAATTATGATCAAATGTATTAAACCCTATTTCCCCGATAACAGCTCCTAAAAGCCATTCTTGTGTTTTTAGGTTATAAGCTTGTAATCTTGCATCAAAAATATCCTTAATAAATAGCCCAATTTTCTTTATTTTCTATTATTTGAGGTATATTATTTAATATTTCTTCTGCTAGTAATAAAATATCACTCAACTTTTCACAACCTCAATAATTCTTTTCACATCTTCATGTGTTAAATCTGCATACATTGGTAAACAAATTACACTATCTGCCAATTTATGTGCTACAGGAAGATTTTCTTTAGTAGAAGATTCCAAACCTTTATAAGTTGCAAATTCACTAATCAAAGGATAAAAATATCTTCTTCCTAAAATGTTATTATCTTTTAATTTTGCATAAAGTGCATCACGACTCATTCCATATTTTTCTTCATCTATAAAGATTGGAAAATATGAATAATTGTGTTTTACGCCTTCGATGTCTTCTAAACAACGAATTCCTTCAACATTCTTAAAGGCTTCTTTATATCTTTCTGCAACTTTTTTGCGATTTTCTATTGCTTTATCAACTTGTTTTAAATTCAAAAGTCCATAAGCACTTCGAATTTCATCCATTTTTGAATTTATTCCAGGAGCAATTACTTCTGTTTCTCCTGCAAAACCAAAGTTTTTTAGATAGTCAATTCGTTTTTTTGTTGCTTCGTCATGACAAATTAAAGCTCCACCTTCTACAGTGTTGTAAACTTTTGTTGCATGAAAACTCAATGTAGACATATCTCCAGCTTCTAAGATTGATTTTCCATCTTGCCAAACACCAAAGGCATGGGCTGCATCATAAATAACTTTTAATCCATATTTATCTGCAATTTCTTTAATTCGTTTTGTATCACAAGGCGTTCCGTAAACATGAACAGGCATAATTGCTGTAGTTTTTGGAGTAATGGCAGCTTCTATTTTATCTGGATCAATATTTCCTGTTTTTTCATCAACATCAACAAATACAGGTTTTATTCCGTTCCACCACAAAGAATGAGTTGTAGCAACAAAACTATATGGAGTTGTAATAACTTCGCCAGTAATTCTTAAAGCTTGTAGAGCAGTAATCAAAGGCAAAGTTCCATTTGTGAAAAGACTGATATAAGGAACTCCTAAATATTCAGCAAGAGCTTTTTCTAACTCTTTATGATAATATCCATTATTTGTAAGCCACTTTCTATCCCAAATATCTTCAAGAATTTTTTCAAATTCTTTTAAATCTGGCAAAAGCGGAGAAGTTACTGTAATTAATTTATTATCACTCATCTTTTTATAAATCCTTTTAATGTATTTACAAAATAATTATATACTTCTAACTTAAACAACTTAGCTAAAACTACATAAACAATTATTCCAACAATAATTTGAATAATCAATAACAACAAGGGTGCAATTGAAATAAAATTCATCACCCAAACAATACCTGCCATCACAATAGAAAGTACAAAAGATGGAATTAAATCTTTCCATTGTTCAAAATAGGAATATCCCATAAGTTTTTTATTTGGATAAGCGTTTATAAATGTTGAAATAAATCCACTAACAACCTGACCTATTGCCATTGCATAAATACCAAATGGTAAAGTAATCAATATATTCAATACCGTTACACATTTTTTAATGATTTCAAGTTTTAAGAAAATATCACTTCTTCCTAATGCATTTATTCCTGTTAGGTTTGCTGTATGAATTGGATACAAAGCATAACTAATACAAGCCAATTGCAAAAATGGAACACAAGGAAGCCATTTATCTGTAAGTAAAACTTTTACCAATGGTTCAGCAACAGCTGCTAATCCAAACATACATGGCATTAAAACAAAGGCACTTGTACTTATTGAACGACGAGTTATTTTTTTTACTTCAGAAGGATTATCATTATTTGCAGAAAGAGTGGGAAGCATTACACTTTGTATTGAACCATCTAAATTAGCGGCAATAACTTGTGGGAATTGATGCCCTCTATTAAAATAACCTAAAACTTGACTTTTATAAATTCTTCCTACTATCAAACTATATATATTTTTAAAAATAGTATCTAATAAGCTAGAACAAAGAAGTTTCCACCCAAAACTAAAAAGAGTTTTTACTCTTGTAAAAGAAAATATCAATTTAGGACGCCATTTTACAGTAAACCATAAAATAACAAAAGAAAAAAAGCCACTAAACACATGTTGCATAACTAGGGCCCACACTCCAAAACCATTATATGCAAGTATTACCCCAATTATACCAGAACCTAAAACCGCCCCCATGCTACTAAAAAAAAATCTTTTAAATTGCATTTTTTTGGAAACATATGTTCCTTGTACACCATTAATTGCACTAAAAAACAAAGATATAGCCACAACTCTAATATAAACAATTAAAAAATCATTATTATAAAATTTTGCAATAATTGGTGCTAAAAAAAACAATATAAAATAGCAAACAAAAGCAACAAACAAACTCAAATAGAATACAGATGAAAAATCTAATTCATCAGAATCTTTTTTTTGAATTAAAGCAGTTCCAAAACCAGAACTAATAAATACATTTGAAATTTGAGTAAAAACAAGAATTAAAGCTATAACACCATAATCACTAGGAGTAAGAAGTCTAGCAAGAATTATAGACAAAAAAAATTGTACAAATTGGAATCCACATCTTTCTAAAAATTTCCATATCATTGATGAAACAACTTTATTTTTAGTAATCTTATTTTCTTCCATATCCATTTTTTACAATTCCTTAATTCAGCCTCGACATTTTCCAATACATCAATAAACTATAATCTTTTCTAAATTTGCAACTACAGAGCAAATCTACAAATAACCAACTAAAACAACTCCGCATTTTAATTGATTTTTCATTTTCCTATTCTACCACTTCACAACAATAAACTCAAGAATACATATAAACACAAAAATACACTTTTTATTTTAATCACAAAAAAAGGCTATCCAAAAAGATTCTTGGACAGCCTGACCCGAAAACCTCTCTTATCCTGCGTAAAGAAAATTGTCTAAGTCCTTGTTAAATAATGATTTAGATAACTTTCTATTGTGCTTTATTTTACAAAAAATCTAGCGAAAAAAGCACTTTAAGTAAGTATTTTAAGTAAAAGATGTTTGGCAATGAGTTCAAATATACTTTACAAATTATCGTATTTTAGTATATTAAAACTATAATCTCTGTCTGCCCAAGATGGGAGATTAAAATGAACAAACCTTATTTACTGTTCAGAAACCACAATTCACCTTATTGGTATGGAAAAATGAAAAATAAACTTAATATAATAATTATATTGTTTTTATTATCCTCGAAAATTAATGCATATGAAATTCAGGATTTTTCAGATTCTGAATGGTTTGATAATCTAACTGTCGAATATATTATTAATAATCAAACTCCAGTTCTAAGTGAATACGATATTATCAGTTTTAAATTCCCTAAAAAAAATAATTCCTCTGATTATAAAGATTGGGGATATTACAGTATAACCGGAATTGGTGGAGTGGGAGCAATTTATTCAGTTTCTAAAATAGATGATAATAAATTTATTTTTGAATATGGATATTATCCAAGCTCAGCAGATCAAAATGAAAAACCTGTAAAAGAATCAAATCCAAATACTTGTACAGTTTATGTCCAAAATGAAAACACCT
>JAZUSR010000128.1:0-26246 GCA_045606765.1 Treponema sp. | reverse complement strand
CGAACAAATTCTTTTTGTTTATATCTTTCTATTCTATCAGAAAGTTTCTTAATTTCTAAATCTGCTGCTTCAATATCTACGTTTCCTTCACCACGAATATTTTTTAACATCTCTACCTTTCGTTCAAGTTTTTTAATCTTTCTTCCAAGCCCTGAGTTAAAAATATAGTACAACGATGGCATACAGAATAATGTCATAAGTGATCCAAAACTCAATCCTCCAAGTACTGTCATACTAATTGGCTGAATCATTTCTGTACCTTCACTTGGCGCAAATGCCATTGGAACAAGTGAAATAATTGTTGTTAATGTAGACATCAAAATAGGTCGTAAACGACTTCGTGCGGCTTCAACACAAGCTTCAAATAATGGATATCCTCGTTTCCTTAAAAGGTTTGTATAATCAACCAATACGATACCATTATTTACAATCATTCCGACAAGCATCAAAAATCCAAATACAGAAACCATACTCAATTGTTGTCCACTAATCAAATAAATAAGTGCAACACCAATAAATGAAAGTGGAATTGTAAAAATAACAATAAATGGATCTTTAAATGACTCAAACTGACTTGCCATAATTGCAAATACTAATGCTGCTGCCATTACAATTACAACTGCAAAGTTTACTAATGCTTCCATAAAGTCTGCATTATCTCCAGAGAATGAAATTGATACATTATCTTCTTGTGGAATATTTTCTGTAATAATTTTATTCACTGTATCTTGAATTGTATTAATAGAAAGTCCTTTCTTTGGTGTAAGTGTAATTTGAGTCATACGAGTTTGCTCTTGACGCATAATACTAACTGGCGATGTAGATTCTTCATAATGTGCAAATACTGAAAGAGGTATTCTCTGTCCATTTGAATTTGTAACAAAGATACTCTCCAAATCAATAAGTTTTTCTTTATCTTTTTCAGATAGTGATACTATCATATCAATTTCATCACCGTTATCTTCATATCGTGTCGCTGTAACTCCATCGATATTTGCTTTTATTTCTGAACTCACTGAATAAATATTTAATGCAAGATTATACATCAAATCACGGTCAAAGATAATTTCAACTTCTGGTAATCCATCTTCAAGGTTTGATTTAACATCTGTAATTATATCTGCTGTTTGTTCTTTTAAAACTTTCTCAACCTTTCGTGTAGTTTCTGCAAGTTTATTCAAATCATCACAACGAATATCAACAAGAAGTCCACTAGTCATACCACCATTATTTCTATCTGCCGAAATTGATGCCCCTGGAAATTTTGCAAAATATGGACGAAGTTTTTCTTTTACTTGATCCGCATTATCATATTCTGGAAGGCGTTCATTTTCTGGATAAAGTCGAATACGAATTGTAGCTGTATTTGTTTCGCTTCCAGACCCCATCATTCCGCCACCACCAACATTTGAACTTAACATTTTAATTCCAACCACTTCTTGTTTTATGATTGATTCAAGTTCTTTAACAACTGTTTCTGTTACTTCAAGTTTTGTTCCCTTTGGCATTTCGATTGAAACTGAAACATTTGAAGATTCTGTAGGAGGCATAAAAACATATCCAACTTTTATAACAATTACTATACTAATAAGGAATAATCCAAAAATTCCCCCTAACAAAAGTTTTTTATGTCGAAGTGTTTTTGCAACAGCATTTGAATAAGCAACATCAAGTTTGTCAAAAAAGTTTCCCAATGCTCTGTTAATAACGCTCGCTTTAGAACCATCTCTTTTATCGCCAACATTATCAACAACAAAAACACTAGATGCCAAAACTGGTACTAATGTAATTGCAACTATAAGAGAACACATTAATGAGAAAATAATTGTTACGGCCAAATCCTGAAGCATCTGTCCAACCATTCCCATTTTTTCTTTTAGCATAAGCATTGGAAGGAAGATACATACTGTTGTAAGAGTACTTGATGTAATAGCTGAAACCATTTCTTGAGAACCAAGAATTGCGGCAACTTTAGGTTTAGCATCTTTTTGACGATAACTATAAATATTTTCCAAAACTACAATAGAGTTATCTACAAGCATACCAACTCCAATCAAAAGACCTGCAAGTGAAATCATATTGATTGTCATTTTCATAAACCACATTAAAATCAATGTTACAATTAATGAAACTGGAATTGATATACCAATAATAAATGTACTCTTGAATGATCGTAAAAATACTACAAGTACTAAAATTGCAAGAATTGCTCCTTCGACTACGGATTTTACAACGGCATCAATTGTATCTTGAATTTCATCTGTTGTATTCCATACTTCAATTACTTCAACATCTTTTGGCAAAAGTTTTTTTACATTTTCAACTTGCTTACGCACCTTTTCTGCAGCTGCAACTGCATTCTTTCCACTTTGTCGTTGAAGCATAATACTTACACATGGTTCACCATTCATAAATGCAAGTGAAGACTCTTTTTTATATCCTTCATAAACATCTGCAATATCTCGAAGTTTAATTGTTCGAACCACAGGGATTTCTCCTGGTTCTGAAACTGTTGGTTTCCAAGATATTACTGTATTTTTTACATCTTCAAGAGATTTATATTTTCCTGCAGACTGAATTGAATAATTAATATCACCACTTGTAATTGAACCACCTGCACTTTGAATATTTTGAGCTCCTATCAATTGTGCAATTTGTGTAATTGTCAAATTATATGCTTCAAGTCTATCACGAGGGATGTCTACACGAATACATTTTTCTCGACCACCATTAATATTTGCAGAAGCAATTCCATCTATCTGCTCAAGTTTTGACTTAATAACATCTTCTGCCAAATCTCGTAATTCTTCTGGAGTACGATTTCCTTTTAATGACAATCCCATGATTGGCATCATAGAAGGGTCCATTTTAAAAATGATAGGCGAATCTGCATCTTCTGGCAAATACTTTCGAACTATATCAATTTTATCTCGACAACCATTTACCGCTTCGTCAAGGTTTGTTCCATAGTTCATTTCCATGTATACAACACTCGATCCTGTCGAAGATTGAGACCCCAAATTTTTTAAGCCAGAAACACCTGATAAAGAACTTTCGAGTGTTCGAGTTACACTTTGTTCAACTTCTTCTGGTCCTGCATTTTCATAAGTTGTAATTACAGCGATATATGGCAAATCCATTTCTGGGAATCTATCAATTGGAAGATTCAACATTGCGTATACACCAAATGCAACTAACAAAATAAATATCATTAAAACCGTTGTCGGTTTATTAACTGATCGCTCTGAAAGAGTCATACCTTACCTCTAAAAAAACTTTATATTAGTGCAAATCAAGACGATAAAACTTCATCTTAGAAATTATTTTTCTTCATTTGTTACAGACACAACATTTACTAAAGAACCATCACTTAACAATGTTTGTCCTTTTACAATTACCAAATCTCCATTTGTTACACCTTGTAGAATTTCTTGATAATTATCTACACGAATTCCAACTTTGACAGGAGATAACACAGCTTTTGATTTTTCACCATCCTGTTCAACAATAAAAACATAATTTTGATCTTCTCGAGTAATTACCGAATCATAAGGAAGTACTACAATATTTTCTTTATGTTCTGTAATAAGGTGAATTTTTGCATACATTCCAATTTTAATTCTTGGATCTTGTTTTTTAATCGAAAGTTTAATATTCATTGTTCGAGAAGAAGTATCTAATACTGGGCTCACTTCTGAAATATAAGCTTCAAATGTCTCACCAGGATATGCATTAAAAGAAAGCAATGCTTTTTGATTCAACGAAATACGAGAAACAAATCTTTCTGGAACAGCTGTCTCAATCTCCAATTTATTTGTGCTTGAAACCTTTGCAATAATGCTCGACTGGGCAACACTTGTTCCAACAACACCAGGAAAATATGTTACTGTTCCGGCAATTGGAGCTCTAACAGGACTTGCCGCAAATACCATACCTGGGCGGCTTGCATCTACCGAGGCTAAAATTTGATTCTTAGAAACTTTCTGTCCAACTTTTACATAAACTTGAGAAATCTTTCCTGCTGTATCTGGCATTACTGCTACAGAAGAAGCTGCATCAACATCGCCGCCAAATTCAAGATAATCGTCTAAAGTAGAAGGTTCTACTTTGTATGCATTTACAGCAAAAACGGCTTCTACATCACCTTTAGCTTTTGCATCTTTTTTTGAATTTTTATCACAGCTTGAAAGTGTTAAAACACATCCGCAAATTAATAGTAAAAACAAATTTGCTTTTTTCATTTTATTTATCTCCTGATAATTTTGTATTAAGAATATTTTCCAAATCCATAAGACTCATCATATAATTATATTTTTCACTTAAAAGACTTAACTTAGCCTGGTCTAACTGCATTTGAGCTTCTTTTAAATCCAAATATTCAGTTGTTCCATTCTGATAAGCATTCCAAGTCAAATTATAATATTTTTGAGCCAAATCGATATTTCTTTTACTAGTATTTATTGCTTGTTCACATTGTTTTAATGAATCAACAGCAGTTCTAATATCTAATTCAACTTTACGAATCATACTATCACGCTGAATTTCTAATTTTGAAACATTGTCTTTTAATTCTTTTATTCCTGAACGAGTTGTAGACCATGGAAGCATATTTGTTAAATTCCATGCAAGTGTAATCGAAAAAGAACCTTGGTCCATCCAGTTATCAGAATTTCCCCAATCAGTATCAAACGCATTTGTAATCAAAGGGTTGCCATTCCAACTCAATGCTAACGATGGAGTAAAACACGATAAATCACCGGCATTAGCTTGAAGTTTTAAAATCTTCAACTGTTCATCTAATGAACGAACTGTCAAATTATCGCTAAGACCTTTTTCTAAAAGTTTTTCTACATCAAGAGTAATAATTGCAGGATTAATTTCACCCTGTAATTTAATTTTTGAATTCGATGGTAATCCAATCAAAAAAGCAAAAGAATCTAAAGATTGAGAAAGTTGCATTCTAAGTTTTTCTACTACAGGAACTTGATTTTCATATGCAACTTGGGCTTGTAAATATGAAATTTGTGGAACATATCCATTTCTATAATTTGTCCATGCTTGATTCATTCTACCACGAGCATTTTCTAAACTATCTTCTTGGAGTTTTAAACTTTCTTGTTGCAAAAGTAATCCATAAAATAATTGGCTAATTGTTTTTTCATTATTCAATAAGGCTTGTTCCCAAGTAATTTTTCCACTTTCGTAAGATGCAATTGTTGCACGCATTTGTTGAATCATTGCAACATTGAAATTGAAAGAAACAGACAAATTTCCCATTACATTCCAATGCATCGATTCTGTTTCTGAAACTGGCATTAAAGGATTTAATGTTAGTTCATTTTTTCTTGCAAAAGTTCCTGTTGTCTGGACAGTTGGAATAAATGAATTCCATGCTGTATCTTTTTTCCATTTTGCAAGTTCTAAATCAATTTGTGCAGTTTTAATTGAAACACTATTTTTTAACGAATAATCAACCGCATCTTGAATTGTCAAAACAATTTCTTTTTGCTCAGGTGAAACTTCTTTTACAGAAACTGACTTCTCAGATGTAACATCTTTAGAAATAGATTCCTCTGAAAAACTCATTGATGCAAAAAGCAAACAAGTTAGACAAATTATACTTTTTTTACATAGCAATTTGAAAGTTAATTTTTTCATTTTCTCCTCACTTATTTTATTCCATTTTTAATTAATGCAAATAATTTTTTTGCATAATCAATTTTATTTACAACTTCATTCATCTGCGAATTTCCAAGAAATATTTTCAAAAATCCACATTCTGCACAAATCCAACCAATACAATTTCTTAAATCAAATCCTTCACTGATAGTAAATTCTTTATTTTCCATCATCTCTATAAATTTTGTCATTTCTGAAAATCCAGCATTTGATTTTTTTACAGCAACATAATTATTATTAATATTCCAAACATGTATCATCAAAACAATTGGTCGAATTTCCAAATATTTCCTTTCACTATAAAGCAAAATATAAATCAATTCATCTAAGTTTTTTGCATGCTGAACATTTTTTTTTAAAAAACTTATCAAAGAACAAATCTCTTCAACAATCATTTTTTCAATAAATTCAGTTTTATTAGAAAAATATGAATATAAACTACTTTTTGCAAGATTTACCCTTTCACTAATTTTTTCAACCGTAATTCCTTTAATTCCATCTTCAGCAAAAATTTCAGCAAATGCTTTAAAAAAACGACTTTCATCAGTTTTTATCTCGGGTTCTTTACATAATGAATCAAGTTCTAAAATTCTATCCTCAGAGATAGAATCCTTCATTGGTGAGATTCCATTCCATAAAAGTGAAACTATTCTTTCTATAAATTCGTGATTACTTTCAGTTTTTTCAACTGTTTCCAAATCTAAAATTTTACTTTCTAATACCATTCGTCGTCTTGAGACAAAATAAATAATACTTGTAACACAAAAATATGATTTAAAAAACTGTTGTTCAGCAAAATATGTGTAAAAATCTTTTATATAGAAAATATTTCTTTCTTCAAGGTTTTGTAAAATTTTTTCTCGCTCAAGTGAACCTGTTATAATTAAATTATAAAACATATCGAAATAACCACGATTATCCAATAAAAAACTTATAAATCCACTCATTACACTAAAAAAAATTTTATACGAAGAAGAAACACTTTCTGGACAAGTAAAATACGATGCATTTTCATTAAAATAAAATGCAAAATCATCCCAAAACATTTTTTCCATTCCGTCAACTAAAGATTCTTTATTTTTAAAATGACGAAAAATTGCAGCCTTTGAAATTCCAACCCGACTAGCAACTTCAGAAAGAGAAAACATTACACTTTTTCGTTCTTCGCATACAGCAAATGCTTCTAAAAGAATCTGCTGACGTGTATTACGTTTAAATAACATTGATTTCAAAAATGTTACCGAATATTCGGTAACTAATAATAATATAATTATATCGCAAAAAATTGTCAACAAAAATAGAACACTTTTGGTTTGCAAAAGATACAAATTAAATCTATAATATATCTATTATGGTAAATATTCTTCCAATCGCAAGTGGTAAAGGTGGGGTCGGAAAAAGTGCTATTTCTGTGAACCTTGCAATTTTATTAGCTCAAAAAGGAAAAAAAGTTGTCCTTATAGATTTTGACCTTGGAGGTGCAAACCTTCATACATTACTCGGACTAAAAAATAATCATTCTGGACTTGGAAATTTTATTTACAAACAAGAATCTTCTTTTCAACCACTATTACAAGACACTGGTATTCCAAATTTAAAATTTATTGCCGGAGACTGTCTTTTTCCTGGAACTCCAAACATGGGCTTTTTTATCAAACGAAAACTCATCAAAGAAATCGAAGCCCTTGATGCTGACTATGCAATTTTAGACTTAGGTGGTGGAACGACTTACAACACACTTGATTTTTATTTACTTACATATAATTCAATTTTAGTAACAACTCCCGAATTGACATCTGTTTTGAATGCATATTCATTTTTAAAAGCTGCAGCATATCGATTCTTAAATCGTCAATTTAAGGCAAAATCTCCAGAAAGAGCACTAATTGAAAATTACATAAATACAAGCGTTGCTGGAGCAGAAAGTTCATTTGTAGGCTTAGTTGATGAAATTTGTAAACAATTTCCAGAATCAGGTCAAAAGGCGCGTGTTGAACTAAGTAAATACCGCCCTCAAGTTATCTTAAATAGTGGAAAAACCACTGGAGATTTAGAGATGGCACGACGCCTGCGTTCTCTTGTTTGGAATAAATTAAATATTACACTAGATTTCGTCGGCTTTACACCAAGAGATAGTGGTATTGAACTTGCCGTAGCAACTAGAGTTCCAATTTCTATTTCAAATCCACAAAGTCCATTTGTTACTCAATTAAACCAAGCCGTAAATCGAATCTTGTTGCATTCTTACCAGCGCAATGAAAATTTAGAAGATATAGAATTCTTTAATAACGCAGAAAATCAAGATATCGAAGAATTATCTTCAGAATTTGATGCTCTTTAATTGCTTAGCTCTCTTTAATCTTTGCCACCGCATTTTACTTGCACCTAGTGCTTTAAAATCATAACTCAACGATTTTCTTCAATGTTCCCTTGAGCACAAAACAATCACAAAAACAACAACTTTCGCTAGAATTTATCTGACAATAAAATGGTAACCTTCCAACCGAACTTTTACATCAATTTTCGGCAGAATTTATTCGCTTTAAAAAAACTTTATAATTTGTTGTGTCAAAAAAAATCTTTCGAGAAGACACGCCGCCTACATCCTCACTCACAATAGGAATTCCAATCTTCTTAAGGAATTTACGCGCAAAATTAATATTCTCTTCTCCAATTAGCGCATCTTTTTTTTGTACATCTTTTTCTTGTACATCTTTTTTTCGCTCGTCCTTTTTTGAAGAAAAATTTAAAACATTACTCCCGCCAAAAATTTTTGCTTTTAAATTTTTTAAAGATGCGCCTTGATTTATCATTTCTTGAATTAATGTTTTGATAGCATATTCTCCAAAGCGCGTAATTGGCAAACCAGAGTTTTTTTTACTCTCAGGCGGCGCGGCAGGCAACATATAGTGGTTAATTCCACCAATTGAATTTTGTTCGTCAAATAAAACTATCGAAATACAAGAACCCAAAATCGTAGTTATTAATTCAGATTTTTTTGTAATATATAATTCACCTGGATAAATAGTTATAATTTCGCGATTTAGAGTTATGTCAAAAAATTTGTTCATTTGAATTAATTAAAAAAATGTAATTTCGCCAGATTCAATTCCATCTTCAACACCAAAAGAGCCCAAACTTGCAGCTTCTTCTTTGTGCGCTGTAATTGTAAAATGTTGAATTAATTCCTTTAATCTATCATCTTTTAATTCCCAAGAATCAAGTTCAAATCTTTCTAAATATTGAAGTTTTTTAGTCTCAAGTTTCATTGATTCTTCAGCCAAGACAACAGTTAATTTTCGCAATTCATCATAAATTTCGTTTAAATCTTTTATTTTACCCTGAACTGTATAACACTGTTGTTCAAATCCATAAGGGAACACACTAAATGAACCCATTACAGAAGATAAACTATCTTGAACATTTCTAAATTCAACGAAGAAAGAATTCTTAGCCAAACGAATTTTATTCATTTCAGTACTATCAGATTTTGTCGCCTCTGTAAATTCTTCTAACAAATTCTTTATTCCCGAAATAAAAATAATCAACATTTCTTGCATTTCATCAAGAGAATCATTTGCAGACGAAATTAAATTATCCATATCAATTACAGAATCTTTTACCGCAGAAATTGCAGGATTCTTAGCAACTTCAATTTGCTGCAAAATTCGCACGTGATGAAGTCTATCAATAATTGGCTTAATTGCCTCAAAAACAGCATACATTTGATGAGCTTTATCATTAATTGCATTACAACTGCGTTCAAGATTTTTTTGACTTGCTTGATATAATCCAAATTGCTTAAGAATATCAGAAAAATGTTCATTAATTTCTGTCATTCGTTTATTAATGCTTTCATCTGTTACATTTTGTTTGTCTAAAAATCGACTGATATAATTAATTCGTTTTG
Source organism: Treponema sp. (assembly GCA_045606765.1). Lineage (GTDB taxonomy): Bacteria > Spirochaetota > Spirochaetia > Treponematales > Treponemataceae > Treponema_D. The sequence goes on along the minus strand of JAZUSR010000128.1, from coordinate 16,657 downwards.
GTTCAACAGTATTAAGAATTTCTGTAACGCTATCCCAATTTGTTTTGAAAATACCAATGCTCTTTTTAATATTACCACAAATATCTTCTAGTACTGATACAGACAATTTATACAAAGCAATATTAAATGAAATTCCGTCCAACATAACTTCTGTCTCTTCTGAAGTTTCATTTTCTGAAGTTTCATTCAAACATAGCAAAATATGATCAAGTGCCTGTCGAATAATATCTTGTAATTGTAATCCTTCCATTGCCGATTGAATTGGTAAATATACTGAACTAATAGTAGATTTAATTTCTTCCAGTGGCGCTGAAGTTTTTTCAATCAAAGTTGTAACATCTGTTGAAGAAGTACTTCCAACTTTTGACAAATCTTTTTGATATTCTACAATTCCATTAAACACTTCTCGTAAATCATTAATTTGTTTTAAAAGCTGTTGTTCTTCTTCGAGAAGCTTATTTGTATAAATATTCATATCTGTAGAAAGTTGTTTAAGGCTTTCTGTGATACTACTAAATGCGCGTCCTTTTTCACCAGATTTAATTGAAATAACCATTGCATTAAGGGCAATCAATTCCATTTCTTCTGAGGTATCTTTAATCTTACGAACATTTTCATTTACTTTTGCAAGGTCATCAATCTTTCCATTTAATACATCAAACAATGGATTATATTTTTTATCATAAACTGAGAAAAATTCATTTTCTTGAGATATAACTTCTTTATTTACAGAATCAAGTTGTTTGAACATTTCAAGAAATGTCTGCATTGAAGATTTTTCCTCTTTGTTTAACAAAACAGGAAATTTTTCTGATAACTGCATAAAAATATCTTCAATTCGTTTACTGTAATATTTAATCTGCTCTTGTATATCTTTTGCGTTCATATGTACCTCAGCAATATAGTATTAAAATTATAGTACATCTTTATTTTTTTTTAAAGGATTTTTTTTAACTTTACTATCACTTTTTTTTTAGATATTGTATAAGTATGAAGTTTCATAAAAATAAACTATCCTTATTAGCCCTTTTTATTATTTGGTTTTCTTTTTTATCATGTAAAGAAACACTCCCTGTTCCAAATGTTTTAAAACCTGGAACAAATCTCAATTCTTCCAATTCGGCTTTACTTCCTCCAAATAATGTTATTGCAACACACGGAAAGAAAAAAGAAATTTTATTATCATGGAAAGAATCTTCTAGAGCATCTTCATACTTTATTTACAAAGCAGATTCACCACATGACCAATACATTCAAATCGATGAAATAAAAGCTCCTGCAAATTTTATTTCTATCCCAACAAGTGCAGGTTATAGTGCATATTTTAAAATTGCTGCAGCTGACCCAAAAGGAAAAACTTCTGAACTAAGTCTTGCTACTTTTGGAACTGCTCTTGCAACTCCAATTATCACTTCAATCGAAAAACACGAAAATGGTGCAACTGTCTACTGGTTTATGGAAAATCTAAATAAAAAATCATATTTAGATTCTATTCAATTTTTAGTAAGTTGTTACAACACAGATGGGTCTGTTAAAGAACAAAAAATCATTTCTTCTACCACAGACACTTTTTGTACTTTCGAAAACCTTCATTCAGGGACTCTTTATTCTTATGATGTAGAAGCATATCTTTTGGGTGATCAGACGACTTCCGAAAAAAGTATCAAAGTAAATTCCGAGACTTTGGTTTCTTTAATTCCATCTGTTCCAGAATTTTCTGTAACTGAAGGTACTAAAGAAAACTCTGTGGACATTACAATTACATTACCACCATTGGCAAAAATTATTACTCAATCTGGGAATGGTTCAACAAATGTTACATCTTACGATAATCGTCCTCTATATTTCAAAATAGAAAGATTTAATCCTTCTACAAATTCATACGAATTAATAGAAGATTATTTAAACTTTAAAGGAACTTCCGAAAAATTTGAAAAAGATTCTTCTAAATTTGAAAATTATAAAGAGGGGGATAAAATTACTTTTACTGACTCTTTCGATTTAAAACGGGGAACTATTTATAAATATCGAGTCCGCTCTTTTACAGATAACTATTACGATACAAACGAAAATCAAATTTTAGTTACACATGATGCTTCTAAGGCTTATGAAAAAACAGGATGGGCAGCGGCAATTCCTTTCTTATCTACAACTGAAACAAATTATACAAAAGATCAAGACGGAAATATTACTGATGCAAAAATTAAGTTTTTGGCTCATTGGAATTCAAACGGAAAATCCCAAGATTACTCATATTTAATTATTCAAAATTATAGAAAATTAAAAAGCAATAACAATGGTTTAGTCGACACAGAAGGAACAAATTCAATTATTCAATCTAATACTTCAGATTACTTTTCTTCCATCGAAGAGATTAATAATACAACTTTAACTATTGATTTATCTTCTGAACAAAGTGCACAAAACAAAGGATATTATTCTTACACTTTATTCATCGTACCAAATTCATTTAAGCAAGCAAATCCAAATCCTCCAACTGACATAAGTATTCTTCGCCAAAATTGTTTAACGTTTGCAAATGATCCAAACTCTAAATTAATTACAAACGAAGGTGAAGCTCCTTATCCAGAAAACTTTAAAATCGAAGATGGATTCAAAGATAAAGTAAAAATTTCTTTTACTCCTTCAACTGACTCTTCGACAACATATAAACTTATAAGAAAAACCCTTGACGAAAATGGACAAGTTGATGTTTCTCAAGAACCAAAAGTAATAAATTTAGAATCCAATGCTTCAGGTTATTACGAAGATACATCTGTCGAATCAGGCTCTGCATACCAATATACTTTATATGCGTCAACTATCGACTTTGATGATATTCCTTCGCCTACATTAACAGCGTTTACTCTAAAAAATGCAAATGTTTACTTTGACCCGGCAACTACTGATTATTCTAGCATTACTGTAACTTGGGATTCTGCTATTCACATTGAAGATTTACGCTTAAACGGAAAAGATAGCCACAATCTAAAATATGTCGTAAAATACAATAATCATACTTTAGAGTTCTTTCATGCAGATTTTGTAAATGAATCTGGCGAAACTACAACATTATCTGACTCTGACGGATTTTTTGATTACACCATTTCATATTCTCAAAGTGGAAAATTTACTTTAACACTTACTTCTGGAATTCATAATTTTGATTACTCATCAACAAAACCAAAAATTTCTCTTGAAAAAGCTGGTATGGACTCACCTTTAGAAGTTCGTGTTGAAAATGATATTACTTTAATTGATTCAAACAACTTTACTTCTAGTTCTACAAAAGTAAGAACTTTAGGTGCAAATCAAATTTCTCTTACAACTACAAAAGGTGAATACAAAGATAGAATTTATATTTCATGGATTGCCCTTCCTGGTATCAATTCCTATGTAATAAAACGAACATGTCCAAAAAAATTGAATACAGATTTTACCGATAAAACTGATATAATTTATATCAATTCATCAAATGATATTTTTGTAAATGGAGATAAAATTTCTTCTGAAAGAATTAAACTTACTTTAGACGGTTCAACTTATACTTTAGAAGATATACATTGTACAGCAAATGACAATACAAGCACTTTCCAAATGAATCAAGAAAAAATTGCATATGGCCTTGAATTTGAATATACTGTAACTCCAATCAAATCAACCCAAGATAATCCTTTTGAAGATTCATTCCAAATTGAATACACAGCACAAAACTCTTCATCAATTTGTAAAAAAGGTTATACCATCGGCTATGGTATTAATGTAAGTGCTTCAAAATCAGAATACAATGATACAATCGAAATTACTTGGAACAAACCAAATTCTTTAGAGAATAAAATTCCTTACATTTGGTACAAACCTCTTACAGAATCAAATTGGAATCAAGTTATAGGAAATTCAACTACTGAAACTAAATATAATTTTGTGCCTCCTGCTAGTAACAGAACTGATCAATTTGAATTCTTTATTACCTACGATACAAAAAACAACATTGATATCAAAGAAAGCTATTCAAAATACTTGGCATCAACGGTTGATAGCGATGGTGAACAAAATAATGTTGGTTACAGTTTCTCAATTGAAAACTTTAATGCAATCATTCCTACATCTTCTAACGAAAGTTTCTCTGAAATTGTAAACTGGAGTCTTTGGGACGACACTGATTCTCGAAAGAAAAAACCTGGTGACAATTTAAATTCCGATTGTTACGAAATTCAAATTATGAACTTAAACAATTCAAATAAATGGAATACAATCGCAACAATTTCTAAAAATGGACAAATTACCCTTACAAATAAATCATGGTTCGATGTTAAACTTGAAAAAATTGGTTCAACAGGTTTAAAAATCACAGCTCTTAACAATGGACAAGAATTTACATCATCACAAAGATTTAATCGAAATGGTAGCAAAGTATCTGCAATTGTCGGAACTCACAACGGCTTACTAAAGGTTCAGCGTGATTACAAACACTACTATAGATTTGTCGCAAAACGAATCAATTCAAAAGGAAATGAAGTTCTTGCGTACTTAGGAAACTTTTATGATCCTGTAGATGGTTCTACTAATTGTGCAGATTCAATGAGTAAAACTCCAATTTATACTTACAGAAAAATTACAGATGATGAATTTTTAAAAGGATTCCTTTTGATTATAGCAGATGCAACTTATCAACAAGGAGTTACTGACTCTGGTACAATTTTCAGTTCAGACCCTCCTAATAATTCTTATATAAATGGTGCAGAAGGTAAGTTCTGTGCTTGGCACCAAGGTTCTACAAAAAATTATTATTACGGAACACATGGAACAGATTATCAACATATTTTCCGAGGCGGAGTTCCAGGAAATACAACAGATGCACTCTCATCTGGATGGAAAATCAAAAGCAATAATATAAAATCAGAATCTGCAGCAGATGGGGTAAAAGTATTCCACTTTAACTGGGGAGGCTTTACAGTTACTCATTCATCAAATTTACCATCTTACAGTGGAACAATATTTATGTTTGCAGGTAGAAAAAAACCAAGTGATCCACGGTTTAATCTTGCTCTTCAATATTCAAGACTCTTCGGTGAAATTGATTCAGCTGATAAAATTTGTGTTACTAATGCATTCCCAAATGACACATCTTATAATGACAATCAGGATGAATATTATGCAGTAAACAATAATGAAGCAACTTTTAAAACATGGTTTCCTTTCCAACTAGGAGCTAACATTGACTCTGTTACATCATTTAATGCAAACATTCCTGTATATCAAAATACTTGGTGGGAGGTAAAAGAATAATGAAACTCAAAAAAAATACACTACCATTACTTTTTTCTCTTTTAACATTATATTCTTGTGCAAATCTTTTTGAACAAAAAATAAATTTAAATGCAAATTTAATTCATTCAAATCTTTCAAATATTGTTGTTCCAATTCCTCGTGTTGAACAGTTAGAACAACCTCAACAAATTTTTGTTTCTGAAAATGAATTTTCAAACAAAATTATTATCTCATGGTCATCAGTAAAAGGAGCTGTTTCATATAGATTAGAAAAAGCAATTTCTACACAAAAAGATAACATGGGAAATTTTATCGTACCTGATGAAAGCGAATATTCTGTCGTTCCTCTTGCTGCAAAAATTTATTCTACCCAATATACAGAAACTATTTTAAAAAACCCTTCTTTCTCAAGTCCCGAATACAACTATGCCTTTTTCTATCGAGTAAGTGCCGAAAACGCTCGACAAAATTCTACTCCAAGTGAATTTACATATTCAAGTGCTGCAACTCTTTTATCACCAGCATCAAATGTAATTGCTTCCCGTGGAGAATTTACCGATAAAATTATTATTAAATGGGATAAAGTCGAAGGCGCTCTCTCTTACGATATTTATAGATCAACAAATTCCGATGGAAGTTCATCAATTAAAATTGGACAAGTTTCTTCTAACCAAAACTGGTTTACAAACATCATTGAAGAAACTGATCAAGGAAAAGATTTTTATTACTCAATTGTTACACAAACTAACAAAACTTCAAGTATTTCAAGTTCCATCGCTTTGGGATATGCACTCAAAGAAGGAGCTCCTCAAAAAGTAAATAATGTTAGAGTTGTAAATGGACGAGGAACTCAAACAGATGGAATTTCTATTGCATGGGATGCTGCTTCAGGTTCAAATATTAAATATGCAATTTATAGAACAAGTTCAATTGACTCATCATTTACTCTTTTAAAACAAGGAGAAACTGGAACTACTTACACAGATAAATCATCTTTGCAAGAAAATATTTATTACTATTATCAAGTTCAGTCATACACCGAAAATGAAAATGGAGAAAAAACAAAAGGTCCTTTCTCAGATTCAGGAAAAACAAATGACAATCCGGCAGAAGGTTTTATCATCAGTACCCCTTTGAATATCGAATTGATTCGAAACTATTCAGAGCCGACAACTTGCCAAATCAAATTCTCTGCAAGCATAGGTTCTATAGATTATGCAAACGATTCAAAAGTTTCTACTGATTATAATAATTACACTTATAATCTATACTATTCAGATTCATTAGATGGACAATATTTTTTACTTTCATCTTATTCAGATAGCACTTTACCGAAGGGCGAAAACTGTTATTACATTACAAATGTCGAAACAAAAAAATTCTTTAAAATGTCAACATCTCTTGGTTCAGTAGAATCAAAGCAAAGCAGCCCAATTGCACCAGCACCATTTGCTGCAAGAAATCTCAGTGCTACAAAAGCTGAATATATTCAAGGATATACAAACGATGACTCTTATGCTAATACTTTGGGAGTATTTGCTGTAAAACTTTCTTGGCTACCACCAGAAGAAAACGATGCAGAAGGTGGCTATAACATTTATCGTTCGACAAACCCTAACAAAGGATTTAAACAAATAAACGAGGAACCTGTTATGTCAACGACATTCATAGATACAAACGAAACAGCAAAAGCAGGTGTTTACTATTATTACAAAGTTCTTTCGTTAAACATTTTATCACAAGGAAATAATTACTCAAACACAGATTATGGCTATGGTGCACTTACAGCAGCACAATTTATGAGAGAATATAACAAAACAGCGATTAACTCTCAGAAAAAACTTACACTTATGCACAAAGCAAACGATATGGATAAACTTGGCTCTGAAAGTGCAAAAGGAGATATTTCTGGAACACTTTCATACAACGCAAGTATTGCAGGCTTAGGTGCAGATATCAAAATGCATTATACTAACTATGCAGACTTTTACATTAACAATGATCCACAAAATGGGCCATATTTCCTTATCAACGGAGATACAAATACATCTGCATCAATGGATGCAAGTGGAAATATGTATGGAACAGTTATTTGTGAAGGAATGTATCAAGGAGAAGTAATTTACGATAATATAAAAATTAAAGGGGGAGCAGCCGGTGGTGGTAGCTATGGAATTAAACGAAAAAATTTTGAAGGAATTATTCAAGTAAACTGGAAAGTAGGAGAAGAAGGAAGATAATTATGAACAAGAAAAAAATAACTTTAATTTTAACATTAACATTACTTACAACACTTTTTACAAGTTGCTATTCACCAAATCCACTATATGGAAAATGGGCAGACAACTTTGGAAATACAATTACTTTTTTTACAGACTTAAATTTTTCTGCCAAAATTTATAACTCTTATAACATCCAAGAAGATTTCGAAGGTGCTTATAATGTTATAGAAAATGTAATGTCATTTACAAAATCAGACGGCTCTACAACATTAACCGAATGGGATATCAGAGGTTCAATTTTGTACATAACTTGGACAACCGGAGATGGAGAAACATTAAACCTTTCACTTTATCGAGTTTCCAAGTAATGAGGATTTTCTATGAAAGTTAAACAAAAAACCTTTTTAACAATTTTAATTTTCTCTTTAATTTGTTCACCAATATTTTCAAAAGAGAATAGTGAGCAAACCGAGAAAAAAAGAGAAAGCAAATTTTCACTTATTCACAATTATGGATTTGCATGGAACCAAATTACAAGAATTCAGTTACAATCAAATCGATCAAATTTTGTTTGGCGAAACGATTTAATTGGAGCCTTTTATTCTATCCAAACAAAAAAATTACCAATTAATTTTATCGCTAAGATTTCTGCATTCTATCCATACCATTATGAGTTTAATAAATTTCCACAAATTTCAAAGCAAATTATTGTTTATGCTTTCGATTTGGAAGCAGGTCCAATTTGGACATTCCCAATAAAAAAAATTATGAGTATAAATTTTTCACCAGTTTGTCACTATAGATACCAATTATCTGATGAATTTACTTTTAATGAACTTGGAGTTGGTATTCTTACAGGCTTTGAATTCCCAATTAGTCCAAAATTTACAGTTTTACTAAATGGAGATTTTGTTTATTCTCCATTTAAACTTGGAAAAAAAGTAAAGATGAGACCATACGATCATATTTGGCACTATGGTATTCAACTTGGATTTAGATATTCAAAACGAAATTTAAATCAATTCACATATTTCAAGAAAAAATAGTTTTTTTTCAATTTACTTGATTTATATGTATAATTCATATAGAATTAAATAATACTAAAATTTAATTATGTGGGAGAAAAATTAAATGAATAAATCAGAATTAGTTGATGCAATTGCAAAAGACACTGGTCTTACAAAAAAAGATTCAGAAGCAGCTTTAAAATCGATGATTGAAACAATCTCAAAAGAACTTTCTAAAGGACGTGAAGTTTCTCTTATCGGATTCGGAACATTCGGTGTTGGAAAACGCGCTGCTCGTACAGGTCGCAATCCAAAAACTGGTGAAACAATCAAAATTGCTGCAAGCAAATGTCCTAAATTTAAGCCAGGGAAAGCACTTAAAGATAAAGTAAATAAAAAATAAATCTATTCGATTTATAAAATTTAACAAAAAAAAGCTACCTTCTGAAGTATCTAAAATTAGAAAAAACTTCATCTGGTAGCTTTTTTTGTAAGCAAAATTAAATTAATAATTTTGCTTACCATTTGCTTGCAGCTACATTCGAAAGATTTTTTTATCCGAATCTAGCTACCATAAAATTACTACATTAATTCTTCAATATCAATTTCACCTGCAACACATGGAACTGTAATTGACCAGTTTTCTAACACCTGTGGATGAACTTCACCAAAAATACCAACTTGTTTATCATTTACCATAATTGCAGCTTGACGACCAGGAATAAATCTAGGATCATCACTTTCTGCAACTTTATATTCATGATCTAAGAAATACATCAATGAAGAAACTTCACTTGCAGCATTATTAAAGTTAGCATTTGATGCAGCAGTCATAAAACCAAGACTTTGGCGTGTTCGAGTTCCAGTATTCTCTTCATCACAAAGATATGCTACTTTTCCAATCTCAAAAATCTTATGAGGGAAAATCGCATTTGCAGAACCACTTTCAGCACGAAGCAAAGAAGCAATAATTGACGGACGAACAAACTGATAATTTTCACTCATTGGATTTGATACTTCAATTACTTTTGAATCATCAATACACATTCTCTCAATGTAATCTTTTTTACTACCAAGATAATTAAAAATCATCTCTTGATATCCAAGCCCTACCATAATATTTTTTGCTTGACGAGAATACATTGTTAAAGGCATCAATCGCCCAATAGTAAAATCATTTGGTTTTTCTGCCTTAAAATTTTCAAGGCCAATTCCAATCATTACATCTTCGATAATATCAACTTCATGAAGGAAGTCATTTCGATATGCTGCTGGCCAAACTGTAAATTCAACATCACCATTTACATCTTTTGTTTCAATTTTGTTGCCCATTTTTTCAAGAGCATCAACAACCTGATCTTTATTAAAATCACTTCCAAGAAGTTTATTAATATTTTTAAGAACTGCCTTTGTTGGCTTTTGAAAATAGAAAGGTGCACAAACAGATTTTCCATACCCTGTTTCATATGGATGGTCTACACGAATTGGACGAATTGTATAACCACAATCGATAAAATCACAAGCAACAATATTTGCTGCTAAGAAAAGATTTTCCATATTGTCGCCAGTTAATTCAACCATTAAATCTTTGTCCCCAACTTGAACAGCACCTAATGTTGCACTGTTAATAACTGGAGCCATAGACATAATTTCTCCCGAATCATCTTCTAGAAGGGGATATTTTTTCCCGTCTTTAATAATCCAACCATAATCTTTTCCTTTTGGATGTTCTTCAAGAATCTGTCGACAAGTCAAAGGGTTTTCAAATGTCAAAGGCACAAATGAAGTTTTATCAGGGTCAACTGCCTTGTAATGTACTGGCCATTTAATCTGAGAAATTCTGTAAAGTCCCATAGAAAGGGATTTTCGTTTTCTACCAAAGTTCCAAGCAAGTTTTTCCTGTGTTTGAATAATATCTAAAAGCATTGGTTCATCAATCGCTTTTCCTTCAATCATAAATGCAACCATAAATGGACGAATATCTTTTAATTCAGGATCAACGGTTACAAAACGATTGTTAAAATCTTTGATGTCACCTTCGCGAGAAATATACTGATCATAATCAGCACATTTTCCACCAGCATGTAATTTTAACTGACGAGCAACACCATTTGTTGACCATAAATCAGGTCGGTTTGTATCGTTCAATTCAATTTTAATAACACGCTGATCTTCTGCAACTGACATATCAGGTTTTTCATCAAGTTCAGCTTTTCCACAAGTCAACTTTTTTTCTAATGTTTCATAGTCATATTTTTGACCAACCATTTGAAAAAATAATTTTTCGTTTACTTCAATCTTTGGCATCTTGTTCCCTTTTATTTATGAATTTTACGAATTTTACGCAACCAAAAGTTACGCTATCATATTAATTATACTCTTTTGAAAATCAATGATGTATTTACACCACCAAATGCGAAGTTATTTGACATTACAATATCAGTCTTAATTTCGCGACCTTGGTCCATAATGTAATCAAGCTTTCCACATTCTGGATCGAGATTTTCTTTTGTTAAATTTAATGTTGGATGGAACCAACCGTCCTTCATCATATTAATTGTTACCCATGCTTCTAAAGTTCCACAACATCCCAAAGTATGTCCTGTATAACTTTTTGTAGAAGAAACTGGAACAGCACGTTTAAATACACTTTCTGTTGCTCTACTTTCTGCAACATCTCCATGAGGAGTTGAAGTTCCGTGTGCATTTACATAACCAATTTCATCTGGACTAATTCCTGCATCTTCAATAGCAAGTTCGAGAGCTTTTGCCATTGTTTCTTGCTGTGGAGTTGTAATATGATTTCCATCTTGGTTTGTACCAAATCCAATGATTTCTGCGATAATATTTGCTCCACGAGCTTTTGCATGTTCATATTCTTCAAGAATTAATGTTGCTCCACCTTCTCCGATTACAAGCCCATCTCGTTCTACACTGAATGGACTAGGAGATTTTTTTGGAGTATCATTTTTTGTACTTGCAGCATAAAGTGTGTCAAAAATATCTGAGTCAGCAGGACTTAATTCTTCTGCCCCACCAGCAATCATAATATCCTGAAATCCATAAGCAATCTGTTCGTAAGAATAACCGATTGATTGACTTCCTGAAGTACAAGCTGTGTTAGTTGTAATAATTCTTCCACGAATCTGAAAATACACAGAAAGGTTTGATGCAGCAGTCTGTGGCATTGCTCGAACATATGTGGTAGCATTCATTCGAGTACAATCGTTAGATTCAAGCATTGCGCAAAATTCCATATTTGCATCCATACTTCCCATACAAGAACCATATGCAATACCACATCTTCCATTGTGAAGTTCTTCTGCAACATTACCATTTTCATCAATAAAACCTGCCATGCGCAATGCATCATCAGTTGCCTGAAGAGCAAGACGAGAAACACGCCCCATTGAACGAACTTTTTTACGATCGTATTTTCTTAATTCTTTTGTATAAGGAGCTGCCAAACGAGTATTCATTCCAGCACCAAATCGATCCCAATCATCCATTCTTACAACACAATTTTCAAACCCTTTAAGAGTTTTTAAAATTTCTTCCCAATTATCACCTAGTGAACTACAAACTCCACCACCGGTAATAACTACACGTCTTTTATTCATAATACATAACCTCCAAGACAATTTTCAAAAAAATATATTTAAATACGTCCGGTCAAGGCACGCTTTGCTCAAGGCCTTGACTCGGCCGTTTTTAGGGTTTGTATTAAACCCTAAATAAAATAGAACTTAATCTTTATCTTAAGCTCCTAAAACACTTAAATCTGTTGTTTCCATTACAGTAATTACAGTTTCAACTGCAGGAACATCTGGATTTTCACTTGAATATGCTACCCCAGAATAAGTAAGCATACTTTCAAGCTCATCAATTTTTTTTATTACAACATGAACAGAAGTTCCAGCTTTAAAAAACGGAACATTTGCTTGATAATTTTGCAAACTCAATAAGAAGCCAGGTTTTGCAGGTTCCCCTCGTTCGCAACCAGTTACTCCTGACAATGCAGAGATACTTTGTGCAATTAATTCAAAAGCAACATGAGATGGAATTCCATCGATTGTTTCATCATAAAATATATGATTTTTTGTTACAAGGGATTCTGATTCTAAAGTTCTTGCAACAGTATCATGTTGAGTCAAATGATCAAGAAGAAACATTTTTCCCTTATGCGGCAAAAGATTAATTAATTCTTCTGCAGGAACATTTTGTGGTAATTTTCTTGGTTCCATTTTTATATCACTCATTTTCTACCCTTTAAAAATTATTTACCAATTATTAAACTTACGTTACAACCGCCAAATCCAAAGGAATTACTCATTGTAACCTTTATTTCTTTTTTTAAAACAAAATCACTTGTAACAAAATTTAGCTTTGGTAAGTTCTCATCAAGAACACCATCAAATTTATGCACAGGCAATTTTTTCTGCGATGAATTAAGCAATGTCATATAACAAACTGCAAGCTCAATTGCCCCGGAAGCACCTAAAGTATGTCCCATCAAAGGTTTTGTTGAACTACAAGGCATTAGGTTTGCATACTCTCCAAAAACATTACTAACTGCTTTTGATTCCATGCTATCATTCAAAATAGTTCCAGTCCCATGAAGATTTAAATAATCAATATCATTCACACTCAATTTAGAATCTGTCAACGCTTCTTTAATAGCTTGAGCCGCGCCACTTCCATCTTCCAATGGAGCTGTCATATGACTTGCATCAGAACTTTCGCCGGTACCAAGAAGCTTAACCGAAACCCTATTATCACCAAAAATAGATTCATCTTTTGAAAGAACAAAAACCCCTGCCCCTTCGCCCAAAGTAATACCTTTTCGGTTTTTACTAAAAGGGTTTGCAATTTCATCAGAAACAGCTTCTAAACTATCAAAACCTAAAAGAACGGTATCACTTGCAACATCAACACCACCAACAATTGCAGCATCAATTATATCAGCAAGAATTAATTCCTTAGCTTTAATTATTGCACTTGCGCTTGATGAACAAGCTGTACTAAAAACAAAAGCGGGACCAGTCAAACCAAATTTAGATTTAGCAAAAGTTGCTGGATAGTCAGCCCCTTGAACATCAAGTTCATAATCTAAAGGAAATTGCCCATTTTCAAAATATGAACGATGTCCCTTCAATGAAAACTCAGAACCATTGTCACACGAACCAAGACAAACTCCAACTCTGTCACAACCAAATTTACTCTTTGCATTTTCAACAAAAGATTCAATTTGATTCAACGCATTGTTTAAAATTCGAATAATTCTCATATCATATTTTGCAAAAGGAACAGGTGGCAAAAATTTATCGTCAATTTTTCCAACAAAAAAATCTTTACCAGAAATTGCAGAAACTATTTTGATACCATCTTGATTTGCACTTATGCATGAATTCCACAAAGAAGTTGCATCATTCCCCGCTGCACAAATTACACCTGGCACTGAAAAATAAAGATTACAATTCACCTATTTATCCTAAATACAAAATAATATTAATTTTATCCATTTATCACATTTTAATCAACATAAAGGGAAAAACGATTTTTTTTCGCGTTTCTATTGACAGAAACAAAAACATACATTATATTCAAAGTATAAAATGTTTCTATAAAGAGAAACATTCCGTAAAAATGCGTTAGCGATGGGAGCCCCGAAGTCCTCGTGCAAGTTTTGGAGCAAAGCGAACAAAACTTAGAAGCAAGCGTTCAGCTTGCGACAGGAGGATGAGCGATAGCAAAGGGCGGACGTAGCGACCTGTGAGCTTGAAAAGCGAACAGGGAACGCCATAAAAATGCAAATAAAAAGAGGTGAAAATATGGAATATTTAAAACAATACCCAAACAAAGAAGGTTATTTTGGAGAATTCGGTGGTTCATTTGTGCCAGAAGTTCTTCAAAAAGAAATGGATAAAATCACAAAAGCATACTACACAATCAGCAAATCACACGATTTTATTAACGAATTACGCAGCATTAGAAAACACTTCCAAGGCCGCCCAACTCCAGTTTATTACTGCCGCCGCCTTTCAGAAAAATACGGTGGACGCATCTACTTAAAACGTGAAGATTTGAATCACACTGGTGCTCACAAATTAAATCACTGTATGGGAGAAGCATTGCTTGCAAAATACATGGGAAAGAAAAAAGTAATTGCAGAAACTGGTGCTGGCCAACACGGTGTTGCACTTGCCACAGCGGCAGCTTACTTTGGTTTGGAATGTGAAATCCACATGGGCGAAGTTGATATTGCAAAAGAACATCCAAACGTAGTTCGCATGCAACTTCTTGGAGCAAAAGTTGTTCCTGTTACCCACGGACTCAAAACTCTTAAAGAAGCTGTAGATTCGGCTTTTGATGCTTACCTTGAAGACCCTGTAAACAGCATTTATTGTATTGGTTCAGTTGTTGGGCCTCATCCATTCCCAATGATGGTTCGCGATTTCCAACACGTAATTGGTGTAGAATCTCGTGAACAATTCTTAGAAATGACTGGTGAACTTCCAGACGAAGTTACAGCTTGTGTTGGTGGTGGTTCAAATGCAATGGGAATGTTCAGTGGATTCTTAGATGATGACGGAGTTCGTCTTACAGGTGTAGAACCAGCAGGACGTTCTCTAAAACTTGGTGACCACGCAGCAAGTCTTTCTTACGGAAAACCTGGCGTTCTCCACGCATTCAAAACATATTTGCTTCAAGACGAAGAAGGAAATCCAGCACCAGTTTATTCAATTTCTAGTGGTTTGGATTATCCAGGAAGTGGCCCAGAACACTGTATGCTCAAAGACACAGGCCGCATTCAATACACAGTTGCTAGCGACCAAGAATGTTTGGAAGCGTTCTATACACTTAGCCGCTTAGAAGGAATTATCCCAGCCCTTGAAAGTGCCCACGCCGTAGCATACGCAACAAAAGCTGCACAAGAAAGACCTGAAAAATCAATTTTAGTTTGTCTTTCTGGCCGCGGTGATAAAGACATCGACTTTATTGTAAACAACTACGGAACTGGCGAAGAATATTTGAAGTAACAAAATAAAACCGGACAAAATTGACTTAAAAATGACAAGATTTATGTTCTTTATGACAGTAATATTTTTTATATGCTGAAGAAAGGAATTAAGTTATATGGAATGGCTGACCGCAATTAGAAAGTCGATTGATTATATCGAAACTCACTTAAAAGAAGATATAACCGTGCAAGATATTGCAAATCAAGTGTTTTTGTCTTCGTTACATTTTCAACGAGGTTTTCTAATTGTGACTGGTTATTCAGTTTCGGAGTATATTCGTAATCGTAGACTATATCTTTCTGCTATTGAATTAAAACAAACAAGCAAAAAAATAATTGATATAGCTTATGATTACGGATACGAAACTCCAGAAAGTTTTTCAAAGGCTTTTACAAGGTTTCACGGAACTACTCCCATAAAAATAAAACAAGGAGGTCATATAAAAACTTTTCTTCCGCTGAATATCAAAATTACTGTTCATGGAGGAAATAAAATGGACTACAAAATTACAAAGATGTTTGGTTTTAAAGTAATTGGATTTGCAAAAGAGTTTTCTTTTGACAATGCGTATGAGGAGATTCCAAAATACTGGGATGAGATTTGTCAAAAATATGCAGCAAATGTTTATGCTGGCAATCCACCTAAAACCCCACAAGAAAAAGCTTTAATAGACAATTGTATTGGTGAATACGGAATTTGTATTGATGAAGGAAATGGTTCTTGTGATGGACGAAAATTTACCTATATGATTGCAGGAAAATATACTGGTGGCGAAGTTCCAGAAGGAATGAAGTTGTATGAATTTCCTCAAAGTGAATGGGCTGTTTTTGATTGTATTGGTCCAATGCCAGAAGCTTTACAATCACTAAATACAAAAATATTTAAAGAATGGCTTCCAGGAAATCCTGAATATGAAATTTCTGGAAACGCAAATATTGAATGGTATGATTGCGTAAATGGTGAAAAAACTGATGCAGATTACCATAGTGCAATTTGGATTCCTGTTAAAAAGAAATAAGTTAAATCAAACAATGGGGTAGTTTTTCCTAGCCCATTGTTTGATTTTAAAAATCTTAGGACATTGTAAAATAGGTTTTATTTTGTTACTATTCTACTTGAAGTATTTATGAAAGGT
>JAZUSR010000127.1:0-15882 GCA_045606765.1 Treponema sp. | reverse complement strand
TAAAAATTTAATTTTGAATACTTTTCCAACGAGGTTTTGAGAAAAATACAATTCCCAAAGTAACGATTACTAAAATACCTGCCAATTGCAGTTCAACATTATAACTCATTCTATTATTCTAACATATTTTTTATAATAATTGAACATAATTTTTTTCGACTATAGAAAATCTTTCACAAAACTTTTTTTACTCTTTTTTCCAAAAAAATACGTCCGGTCAAGGAACTCGACCTTCAAACCCTTGACTCGGCCGCTTTTAGGGTTTGTATTAAACTTGTTCCAGTTTTCTTTGGTCAAAAGCCTGACTCGGCCGTTTTTAGGTTTTGTATTAAACTTGTTCTAGTTTTCTTTGGTCAAAAGCCCTGACTCGCCGTTTTTAGGTTTTGTATTAAACCCTAAAATCCCTCTATTCCTGCAAATTAGTATTTGTGGGGATAAGATTAACTATTAAATTTTATCTTTTTCATCATCCTTTTCTTTTTCTGTAAAATCATAACCACAGGTTCTACAAGTTTTTGACATTGGAACAAACATGCCATCATTGTTACCACTAAAAATTGTAGTCCAGTTATCAATAGGCTTTCCACATCTTGGACATTTTATTGAATGAAGAACGAATGAACGAGTAAAACCTAACACTAGAAAACTTATAAATCCTATCAGACCATGAACAAATATACTGAGCAGTAAAAATAAAACTAAAAGTGAAAATCCACTTGCTATTGATATTATATGATATTTTTTCCAAATAGATATTTTCATTTTCATTTCCTTATTTGATTAATGATGCATATAATATCTTTCCATCGATTTCTCTCTTTCTGCAGGTGTATCAAATGGAATTACAAAACCGTGCTGTTTTGATATATTAAATCCAGCTTTTAATCCAAAAGACAACCCTCCTAAAAATGATATATTTCCATTATCTGCAAAACCTACACTTCCTCCAAACAAACCATATCCGGCTGATAAAGTTGCAATATTACTATCTTCAAAATCACCTTTCGTATATCCTGCAAAAACAGAACCACCAACACTAGCTCCAGAAGCAAAGCCTCCAGATAGAAATAATCCTGATGCTCCTGAATTATCTAAATCAAATACAAATCCTAGTGAAACATCAATACCAATACACGGAACAAAATTTAAATTTAGCCCCACTGTAAAATCACCTTGATTTATTTTTTTTGGCGGTGTTACCTGTTCATTCGAATACTGTGTTGTTGCTCTACTCGTATAATCAGCTGCACGTTTTTGAACTTCTTCAGCTTTGCCAAGATTCAAATGATTTCCTGCATATATTTTATTTACATCACTTATTGTATTTGAATTCAGCCTTTGTAAATCTTTCTCTGTATAATTTGTTCCATAAAGAGTATTACAATCTTTAGCAATCTGGCTTAATGTATCCCCTTCTTCAATAGTGTTTGTATCAAAATCAAACATCCCCGTTGGATCTGTGTAGCGTATCGGATTATTTCCACCATAATGATATAAATTAAAATTTACAGGATTAAAAACACCACCACAGCCAGCAGAAGAACCTGCCATGTAATCAGAAAGTGCCGGATCTGCAGAAATCCATCTTGAGTATTTAGGGTCAAGGTACCTAGCTCCATAATAATAAAGTCCAGTTTCTTCGTCTAGTTCTTTGGCGGTAAACTTATAATTTAATTTAACTAAATCATTTTGTGTTGCCTTTAAATCTATCCAAGTCTCGCCATATGGAGTATATTCAATTCTTTGGTATTCATTTCCTTTATTATCTGTTACCAATTGAGCACTTCCTAAATGGTCTGAATGATAAAAATACTGACACTGCCGTTCTGTAATTTCCATTGCGTCATAAGCTTCTTTTACTTTTGTCACTACTCGCATTTTCCCCAAATATATGTTTTTATTTATTATTCCTGCGCCATTTCGTACACTTCCTGACACATGAAATACCCAAAAATCATTTGTATATAACGTTTCGCTGTTTTCTGTATATTTACTTGCTCGCTGACCATCACTTCCATATGTGTAGCAAACTGTTACATTATCATCTTGACTTTTTATAAGCTGATTTTTGTCATCCCATTCATATGTTCTTCGATACACCTTCGTTTTATTATTTTCTCTGTCTTCGTCGGTGTAATATCCCCATGCTGAATCTGCTATATACTTATTTTCATCAATTTGTTCTATTTTATAATACTTTGATGAATCTTCTAAATCTATCTTTCCATCTTGCTCTACAATAATATTTCCTGCTGCATCATATTCAAAATATCGACCTCCTATATTTTGAACCCTATGCGCATACCCTGGCATTATCGTATATTCTAATGTATTATAATTTAAATCATCTCCTACTTTTCTATTATATTTTACCCATTCTGTTGATTTTTTTTGTGTCATATTACCAATTGAATCAAATTTAAACTCTTGGGTATATTCACTGAGTAAATCAGGGGTTTGTAATTTATACTTATTTGATTCTGTATATCCTGTAACCTTTGTTAACTGATATAATTCATCATATTCATACTCTTGCTTTGTTATATAATTTCCATTTAATGCTGTTAAACAATCATTGATATATCCGTTTACATTTCCTACTTTATCAAACTCATATTTTATGTTTTGATATACATTTGAATCTTTTGATGTCTTTATTTTATTTAGCCATCGTCGTTCAGGATTGTATTCGTATTCTGTTTTAACGCCGTTTCCGTATTCAATGTAAACTCTCTGGCCATATTCATCGTATCCTATATCATTTACATATTTATATGGTTCTGAATTATCTCTAAATCTTCCCTCCACCTTTGTTACTTGTCCGCCTTGGTCGTAGCCGTAAGTAACTTCTTCGCCATCTGGATATTCGATTTTTTCCATTCGTCCCAAATAGTCTGAAGTGTATTTCATCGTTGCACTATACGAACCATTAGTACCACTATTAATATATCTGATTATTTCACGCGCTTCTTTTTCAACTTGTCCTAATGAACCGTATTCGTAGCTTATTTTACCACTCTTATCTGTAATTGACAAGACTTTTCCTACCGCCTTGATATCTTTATCCTTTTCTGTTCCGTATTCATATTCAGTCTGTGTTCCATCTGTATATTTTATTTGCTTTATTCGTCCAAAATTATCATATACATATTCTATTGCTTTTTCATTCACTAATGAATTTGGTGTAAACTCTTTCCACAATTCTCCTTCTTCATTATATTCATATTTATATGTCCCTCCATCGATACTTGATAAACTTTTTTTGCGGCCTAAGATATCATACTCTATCTTTATTTCATTTTGATTCATATCTTTTGCAACTGTCATCTGATTCATCGAATCATATTCATAACTTGCGCTAGTTAATAAATTATTTTGACTTCCATACTTTTCAACTTTATGAATATTTTCATATGAATCTATATACTGTCTAGTTTTAACATTTTTTTGATCTATCGTTTCTGATACTATTAAACCATTTTCAATTTTTATTTTGTTAACTATTTTTGTTTCATCTGGTAAAGTTATCAAAACTTTTCTATCTTTTTCATCATATTCGTATTCTGTAAAATTATTAATTGACTGATTTTCGCCACTTGCTTTTTCATAAGTCCAGCTTTCCTCTTTT
This sequence comes from Treponema sp., assembly GCA_045606765.1. Lineage (GTDB taxonomy): Bacteria > Spirochaetota > Spirochaetia > Treponematales > Treponemataceae > Treponema_D. The sequence continues at coordinate 12,254 of JAZUSR010000127.1, read as the reverse complement.
GTTGGAAGTGCATAAGGAGATTCTCTAAATGTTGTTTCCAACTTCCCAAAACAAAATCATCACTATCATACTGAACACTTTCTTTTATGGCTCCTTTTTTGTAATATTTACATATATACAACATTTAAAACAAAAAAAAACTGGGCATAATCAGTTTTGACCAGTTAGCCCAGTTTCCTATATTTTTTTCTAAAGCTCCATGATTGGGCAGCCTTCCATTTTCGCCCATCGGAGCACCGCATTCATTCTCTGGAGATAGCCTTTCTCTCCGGGACTTTTTAGCCAGTCTATAGTGTCCAGGTCAATCCTTGCGGACACAGCCTTTTTTTTAGGCCGCCAGTTTTTCGGATAAAGCTCCTTTGCCTGTGAATCTGTAAGTTCAGGTATATCTGAAAAATCTATCGGTCTTTTCTTGAGCGCTGCGATATCCTTAGCAGTTAATGTTTTTGCAGTATTCATTGTAAACCTCCTCTTCCTTAAGCGATGCAAGTCGCGCCGAAATTATCCTTATCCTCTTGTTCTCCGTGTAGGATGTCGCAACCACGACGACTCCCTGCATGCTGCCAAGCCCAAAATATCTGTCTTCGCCTTCCGAAGAGTGCACGCTGTCGTACCTCTCTAGAAAGTACGGGTCATCGAAAACCGGCAAAATCTGATCGAATGAAAGTCCGTGCTTTGCCTTGTTCTTCTCGTTCTTGTCAGAATCCCATTCAAACCTGTTGTCGTCACTTATTTCTGTCATTGCTTCCTCATACATTATTGTATATACACTTTTACAATACGTCAATATTATTTTTCTTAAACTTTTATATTTTACACCAGGAAAATGCAAAAGTCCCTCCCGCAGGTCGCGCTTTTCGCCGTTGCGCTTTCGCTCCAGCCGCTTCCTTCGCTTCGCTCTGTCCAGTGGCCGCCTTCGGCGCGGCTACAATCGCTAACCGAGGAAAAATAAATATCTTTACAACGAAAAGACACTTATTGCGTAGCAGTGATGGTTTTCTTTTTTTATACATCATCCTTTAATTTGAAAAATTTCTTTAACCGAGATTCTTCAAAAATATCGATTTTACTGTCCCGTTAGTCCAATCAATTAGTATTGCTGGGAATACGTCCGGTCAAGGAACTCGACCTTCAAACCCTTGCCTCGGCCGTTTTTAGGATTTGTAATAAACCCTAAATAAAAAAAGCCTTCAAGATTAAAAATTCAATCTTAAAGGCTTTAGTCGAATAATATGGTTAAAGCAAAATTTTAGTGTAAATTACACTCTTTCAACAGGAACTTCTTTTGCATCAGAACCCATTACTGCTTTAATTTCATTAGTTTCTTTTAACATATCTACAGGAATTACAGCTGAATCAATTCGCTGTCCATTAACTTCGATATAAGAAATACCTTTGTTAATATGGCTAGGATTTTCAACTTTAATATTAAGAATTTTTCCACGCCAACGACGCTGAACTTCAAAACCATCCCAAGTTTTTGGAACACATGGATCAATAAGCATTCCATCGTACAATGGTCTAATTCCCAAAATGTACTGAGTTGTACTGTAGTAGTTCCATGTAGCAGCACCTGAAAGCCAAGAAACACGGCAATTTCCTGCTCGTGGACTATATGTTGAATAAGTTGTTTGTCCTACAACATATGGCTCACTTTGACGAATTTCTGCTTTATCATTATAAGATGCTGGTAATGCAGCTTTACAATATTCATATGCTCTATCACCATTTCCTAACAATGTTTCTGCAATTACACCCCAACCTTGTGTATGGTTAAAGATTCCGGCATTTTCTTTAATTCCTGCATTAAATACAACAGCACTCATTGTATCACGAGGAGCTTTTACAAAAGAAGGTGCACAAAGCATTAATCCATATGGAGTTGCTAATTTTTCTTTTACAGATTCCATACAAACTTTTGCTTGTTCAGCAGTTGCAGCATCACTCATTACAGCCCAAACTTGTGTATTAAAGTAAATTTGACCTTCTTCCATTGTTTTTGTTCCGTAAACTTGTCCACTTTCTGTAATTGCCCAAATAAACCATTTTCCGTCCCAACATTTAGCCTGAATTGCTTTATCAAGTTTTTCTCTTTCTTGTAAAGCCCATTCACTCTCAGCTTTATTTCCTAAACGAATTGAAATATCTGAATAAGTTGTAAGTCCAAGACGAAGTTGGAATGCAACAAATAAACTTTGTCCTTTGTATCCAAGTTTCAAACAATCGTTCCAGTCTGCCAAAAGACCACAAGGAAGTCCGTCTGCGCCCATTCTTTCAAGGTTAAACAAAAGAGCTTGTTTTAAATGCTGGTAAACTGTTGCCTCTCCTTTATCAGCATAAGGAACAACCTTATTAAAGAAATCAAATTTTCCTGTTTCTGCAATAAATGCAGGAACAGAATTAAAGAACCAAAGACAATCGTCTGAACGGAATTCTTCTGGTTCTGGACATTTTTCGTGTCCTGGATTGTGATCCTTTTTAATTACAGGAATTGCTCCACCATTTGCAACTTGACCAGAAAGCATTCTAACAAGTCTTTCTTCTGCTTCTTCTGGAATTGCTGCTGCAACGCCTAAAATATCCTGAACTGAATCACGATACCCCAAACCATCTCGTTCGCCATTATACACCAAACTTGCAGCACGGCTCCATGCAAAAGTAATAAGACAGTTATACAATCCCCAAACGTTAATTGTATGATTAATATCTTCATCTGGAGTTTTTGCAACAAAACTTCCAAGACGAGCATGCCAAACATCTTTTAATTTCTGAAGTTCTTTATCAGCTCTTTCTAATGAACCAAATTCTTTAACAATAGGTTTTCCTGTTACCCAAGCATCTCCAATTCCAAACATAACAAGAATTTCTTTTGATTCACCAGGTTTTAATGTAATTTCAGTCTGAACTGAACCACAAATATTATCACCATATGCACAAGAATTTGTACACTGACCATTTTTTACAGCATCTGGATAAGCATAAGTACCATATGTTCCGATAAATGATTCACGACTTGTATCAAACCCTGTCAAAGGAGCTTCACACAATGCCATCCAAGAATGCATTCCTTGTTCACCAAAATCTGCATTTGGAAACTGTTGATACAAATTATCATGAATTGCAAAACGAAGCATATTATCTTGCTGTTCACCTTTTGAAATGAACACTGAGTACTGAAGATTTACTTGATCTTGTTCAGTGTTCCATTGATTTGTAAGTTCACAATATGTAAAAGCACTAAGTTTTCTTTCTTTTGAATCATTATTAGTAACTTTTAAACGCCAATATTCAAAATTCTGTCCAAGTGGAACATAATACAATGCTTCAGATTTAATTCCAGTATATTCAGAAGTGATTTTAGTATATGCAGTACCATGACGACATTCACTTTTATATTGATCTAAAGGTTTTCCAACTGGCTGCCAACTTGCAGACCAAAAATCACCATTATCACGGTCGCGTAAATAAAAATATCGTCCAGGTTGATCCATAGGAACTGCATTAAATCTAAGACGCATAAATCGTCCCTGTGCACCTGATTTATAAAAACCATAGCCACCTGCATTATTTGTAATTACAGCACCATAAACAGTAGAACCCAAATAATTACTCCAACTTGAAGGAGTATCAGGTCTTGTAATTACATATTCTTTTGAATCATCATCAAAATAACCGTATTGCATATATTCCTCACTTTTTTTTTCAACCTATTTTATTACCCACAAAGTATGAGTTAGTTGAAATTATAAATTAATATTGCAACGAAGAATTTAATTTGTCAAGAATTATTTAATAAACTTTTTAAATATATTCACTTTTAAAATACTTTTTTTACATAAACTTGCAAATTATGACAATTTTATAACTGCAATGTGAAAAAATTATATGATTAATAGACTAAATTAAAAAGTAACTACTTTTTTTCAAAAATTTTTCTATCACCAAAAATAAAATTACCTTCTTCTAAATCATTTGGCAATCTATAGTCCCCAATTTGTACTCGAGTCAGTTTTTCTACAAAATTATTTAAAGCTAAAAAAATCCTTTTTACTTCATGAAAGCGCCCTTCTTTTAAAGTAATAAAGCATTCATTTTGAGAAATCCAATTTAATTCAAATGGAAAAGTTGTATATGCGCCATATTTTTTTTCAGGTGGTAAAAATATTCCAGTACTAGCCTTTTGTTCGTACAATTGTTTTTCTGAATTGCCTACATTATTTTTTAATTTTACATAGTAAATCTTTTTTACTTTATTTTCAGGAGACGTAAGTTTATTTACAAATGTTCCATTTGTTGAAAATATCAATAACCCAGTTGTATCACAATCTAGTCGACCAACGCATTTTATTTTTTGAATTTCTTCTAACAAAAAAGATTTTTTCAATAAATCAAAAACTGTTTTATGAGAATCTGATACAGTTGAACAAACATAACCCATTGGCTTATTCATCACAATATATAAATGCTTTTTTACATCAAGTTTTTTTCCATTTATAAAAATATCTTCTAAATCAGTATCAATTAAAATCTTATGAGATGTCACTCGCGCATTATTTATAATTACATCATTGTTTTTTAAAAATATTTTTACAGACCGTTTTGAACATATTTTATTTTGAGAAAAAATTAAATTAATAGGTTGTGAAAATAAATCAAATTGATTCATACAATATAAAATTATTTATTAAACTTACAACAAATTAAACAGAACAATATGTAGTGCCTCACAGTTTTGCAAAATCGAGGATTTAGTCCTACATTTGCATCAAATAAAGAAAAAGGGCAAAAAAAAACCTTTCCAATATTGGAAAGGTCTAAGCGCGAGTGACGGGGCTCGAACCCGTGGTCTCCGGCGTGACAGGCCAGCGCGATAACCAGCTTCGCTACACCCGCTTGATGTTCTTATATTACATAATTATAAAAATTTAGTCAATACAATTTATCTTTTTTTTTAATTTTTTTTTATTATTTTATTAAAAATATTCTAAAACCCATTATAACAAATATACTGCTCCAAATTAGATTTATTCTTTTACTATTTCCGACATTTTTTTACAAAATAACTAAAGTAGTAAAATTTTATACTCTAGAAATAAATTTTGAATAAAGTAAAAAAACTAAATACAAAACTAATTGATTAATTACAATTGTTGCTCCCACAGGAGTAGAAAATAAAATCGATTCTAATATTCCTAAAACTGATGTAAAAATAGAAAAAATTCCAGCAACGATAATAACTTTTTTAAAACTTGTACAAACCCTCATCGAAGACAATGCTGGAAAAACTATCAATGCAGTAATCAAAAGTGAACCAACTAGATTCATTGCAAGAACAATTACTATCGCTGTTATAATAGCAATCATAGTATTATATAACTTCACATTAATTCCACTTGCCCGAGCAAACTCTTCATCAAAAGTTACAGCAAAAATATTGTGATAATAAAAAATATACAAAAGAACAACCACAATCGATGAACAAATACAAAGCCAAACATCACTTTTTTGTAAAGTTAAAATTGCTTGTGAGCCAAACAAAGTTGAACAAACATCTCCTGATACATTTGCATTTGTAGAAAAAACATTCATCAAAAAATAACCAATAGCCATACTTGAAACACTTATCATCGCAAGACTAGCATCACCTTTTACTTTTGACGAATTATTCATCCATAGTAAAATAATTGCACAAATAATTGTTACAGGCATTACAAGTAAATTTGTATTCGACAGTTTTAATATAGTAGCAATTGCGATTGCACCAAAAGCAGTATGAGATAATCCATCACCAATAAATGAAAATCTTTTTAAAACAAGAGTTACACCTAATAACGATGAAGCTAAAGCTATAAAAACTGCAACAATCAAAGCATATTTTACAACGTCAAAAGAAAAATAATTTTGTAATGTTGTAAAAAGATTTAAAATTTTTTCATTCATATTTTAGTTTCCAATTTTTAAAATATTTTTTGCATATTTTTGAACAGCATCCATATCATGACTTATCATAATTACACTAATTTTTTGCTCTTCGTTTAATTTTTTTATCAATTCATACATCTCTACTGTTGCCACAGGATCAAGTCCTGTTACAGGTTCATCAAGAACTAGTAATCCTCCGCAAGCACACAACGCTCTTGCAAGCAAAACCCGTTGCATTTGCCCACCACTTAATTTGCTAAATGATTTTTTTTCTAAATTTAAAATTCCAAGCATATCTAAAATTTGACTTACTTCTTTTTTTTCTTTGAAGGAATAAAACGCATTAACTTTTTTCTTTCCCAAAAAACCACTAAGTACAATTTCTTTTACACTTGCAGGAAAATCATTTTGCAATTCTGATTTTTGTGGCAAATAACCAATTGAACTTTGAGTAAGGCCATCTGAAAATTCTAACTCTCCAGAAATTGGTTTTAATAAATTTAACAATGTTTTTACAAGAGTACTTTTACCAGAGCCATTTTCGCCTGTTACACAAAGATAATCTCCCTTTTCAATTGTAAAATTAATATTTTTAGCACAAGGGATTCCTTTATACCCAACAGTTAAATTTTTACAAATAATTTGAGCCATACTTTAATAATATATAAAACAAAAAGAAATTGCAAGTCATTTGCATTTTGCCCGTTAAGTTTGAAGTTCTCTGAATTTACTTTTTACCACCTGTTTTTAAGAATCTACATTCTACATCTTGCAGTTTTCAACCAAACTACTCATAGTAGAAAATTTATTTTTTAATTAGTTGATTTTTTCAACAAACTGCAAAAAAAAAGATTGACAAATAAAATAACTCGTGCTATCGTTATGTTAGTTGAATAAATCAACTAACATAAGTATTCATTTGGAGGATTTTATGAAATTTGGATTTTTTGATGATGTAAATCGCGAATATGCTATTACAACACCACAAACACCATACCCTTGGATTAACTATCTTGGTAGTGAAAAATTCTTTTCACTTATTTCAAACACAGCTGGTGGATATGCATTCTATACTGATGCTCGTCTTCGACGTTTGACTCGCTACCGTTACAATAACATTCCATTAGACAATAACGGTCGCTACTTCTTTATCAAAGACGGACAAACAATTTGGAACCCAGGTTGGCAACCAACTCAGACTCCACTTGATAAATACGAATGCCGCCATGGATTTGGTTATACAAAATTCTCTTCAGAAAAAAATGATCTTGCAGCAAGCGTTTTGTACATGGTACCACTCCACGAAAATGCAGAAGTTCAAATGATTACATTGAAAAACAATGGTTCTGCAAAAAAAGACATTTCTCTTGTTTCATTTGTTGAATGGTGTCTTTACAATGCATCTGATGACTGTCAGAACTTCCAACGCAACTTCTCTACTGGTGAAGTAGAAATCGAAGGAAGTGCAATATATCATAAAACTGAATATCGTGAACGTCGAAATCACTTTACATTCTACTCATGTAATGAAAAAATCGACGGATTCGATACAGACCGCGAAACATTCTTAGGCCTTTACAATAACATTTCCAATGCGAAAACTGTTGTTGCAGGAAAATCTGAAAACTCTGTAGCTGACGGATGGTCTCCAATTGCTTCTCACAGAATCAATGTTACATTAAACCCAGGAGAAGAAAAGACTTACATCTTTGTACTCGGTTACATTGAAAATGAAAACGATAAAAAATTCCTCTCTGATGCAGATAAAGAAGCTAGTCTTAAAGCAGGTCTTTTGAGAACAAATACTGCAAGTGGCATAATCAACAAAGAAAAAGCTTACGAACTTCAGAAAAAATTTGATTCAAAAGAAAAAGTTATTGAAGCATTCAATACTCTTCGTTCTTTCTGGGACGAAACTTTAAGTCATTTTACAATTAAAACAGGTGACGAAAAACTTGACCGTATGGCAATTTGGAATCAGTACCAGTGTGTTGTTACATACAACTTTGCCCGTTCTGCTTCATACTTTGAAAGCGGAATTGGTCGTGGACTTGGTTTCCGCGATACATCACAGGATATGCTTGGAGCTGCTCACCAGCTTCCAAAAGAAAGAATTCGCGAACGACTTTACGATGTTGCTGCAACACAATTCGAAGACGGTTCAGCATATCACCAATTCCAACCATTAACAAAACGCGGAAACGCAGACATCGGTTCTAACTTCAACGATGACCCATTATGGCTTGTACTTGGAGTTGGAAACTACATTCGCGAAACTGGTGATGTTGACTTCCTAAAAGTTGATGTACCATTTGACAATTCAGAAACAAATAAAGCAACTATGTTCGAACACTTACGTCGTTCATACAACTACATTCCTAACCACTTAGGACCTCACGGATTACCATTAATCGGTCGTGCAGACTGGAATGACTGTCTTAACCTCAACTGTTTCTCAACAGATCCTAACGATTCATTCCAAACTTGTACAAACAAAGAAGGTAAAAATGCAGAATCAGTAATGATTGCACAAATGTTCGTTTATGTAACTCCAGACTATGCTGCAATGTGTCGCTTAATGGGTGACGAAGCTGAAGCAAAACGTGCCGAAGACTTAGCTGCTAAAATGGAAGCTCAAATTTGTAACATTGCTTGGGACGGCGAATGGTATGTTCGCGCTTTTGATGATGCTGGTAGAAAAATAGGATCTAGCGAATGTGAAGATGGTAAAATCTTTATTGAATCACAAGGATTCGGAACAATGGCTAAAATTGGTAAAGATAAAGGCTATCCAGAAAAATCACTTGATTCTGTAAAAAAACACTTAGATTCAAAATATGGTATCGTAATCCTCGATCCTCCATACAAAGAATATCATGTTGAACTTGGTGAAGTTTCTTCATATCCACCAGGATACAAAGAAAATGGTGGTATCTTCTGTCACAACAACCCATGGGTTATCATTGGTGAAGTTGTAAACGGACGACCACAAGATGCTTTCGAACATTACAAGAAAATTGCACCTGCATATTTGGAAGACATTTCAGAAATCCACAGAACAGAACCTTATGTATATGCTCAGATGATTGCTGGTAAAACTGCTCGTCGTTTTGGAGAAGCTAAAAACTCTTGGCTTACTGGAACTGCTGCATGGAACTTTGTAACATTGTCTCAGTACCTTTGTGGACTTCGTCCAACATGGCAAGGTCTTGAAGTTGAACCACGCTTGCCAGAGCATGTTAAAACAGCAGAACTTACTCGTAAATTCCGTGGAGTAACATACAACATCACTGTAGAAAACAACAAAAATGATGGAGACATCAAACTTGAAGTTACAGGTGGAACTGCAAACGGAACAATCGTTAAAGCAAATGACGGAGTTAAAGAAGTTTCTGTAAAAGTAATCGTTGGATAAACTTTTATAAACTAATTTATAAGATTCTGTAATGAACATAATTCGTTACAGAATCTTTTTTTTTGTATATCCAAAAATATTTAAAAATGTTATATTATAGTTATATTTCTAATTTTCCAATAATTCCAATTTATAAATTTTATTTCATAAAAATGGGAGAAAAAAAAATGTACGAATCTGGAGAAGATTATCTTGAAGCAATTCTTGTATTAAAAAATAAAAATGGATTTGTCCGTTCAGTTGATATTGCAAAACACCTTGGTTACTCAAAACCAAGTGTTAGCCGCGCTATGGGAATACTTGAAAAAGATGGCTTCATTGAATTTGGTCTTGGAAACATGATTATTTTAACTGAAGCAGGTGAATTAAAAGCAAAAGACATTTACGAAAGACACCAATTACTTACAAAATTCCTTGTAAAAATCACCGGTGTTTCTGATGAACAAGCTGAACAAAATGCATGCCGAATTGAACATGTTATTGATGTTGACATTGTTTCAGGAATAAAAAAATGGATGAAAAAAAATAGTTAACCAACTCTTCACCCTACAGAATTGGTTAACTACAAAATAAGACTTAACACTTTTTTACATTTTACATAGAAGAATAAAACAAATATTTCAAAGAGTATTTATTTTTAATATGAAACTTCCACACTCATAGGAACGGTGAATGTAGAAGAACTTTCATCTGCCCAACTTACTTCTAACTGAAGACCTAACTTAAATACAGCTTCTTCAACTGGTGAATATGAAACATATGGATATGCTACAAATCTTCCAGCCATTTGATCATCGTTAAAATTAATTCCATTTACAACTTCCAAATTTACACTAACAGTTTCTGCAACTGGAACTACCACACCTAAAGTATTGGTTAGAACAGTTTGATCTTTTAATAAAGTTAAATTATTGTGTAAGCCAGCGCCTAAAATACCAAAATCTTTTTCTAAACGAAGGTCTAATCCATACATATTTTCATCAGAATTATCCGCATTGTTATATAAAGAAAAACCTAAAGCAATAGGAAGATTTTCTACAACATTAATCTTTCCAAGAATTGAAAACTGATTTATAGAATTCGAATTATCTAAATAAAAAGAATAATTTGCACTTAAATCAACAACATCTAAAGCTGCAATTCCTCGAAGTTGAACACCACCAGACTTTTCATCTCCATAGAAAATCGAAGTCAATGGAGATGCTTGAAAAATCACATTTCCTAAATACAAATCTAATAACACAGGTCCATTGATTAAATCAGATTCAACATTTGATTCTAAATCAGCTAAAACAAAACCATATTCTAATTCATCGATATAATTATTTAATTTAAAATTTTCTACATAATCTTCTGTTCGATTTTCATAAATACCTGCACGAACTTTAGCTACAGAACCAAATTTAATTCCTGCAAACAATGTAGTAAAAGCATTCTTTGCATCAATTGTTCCTTCTGGATTTAAATCTTCATCTGCCCAAAAGAAAACTGGTGTAATTTCAAAACCCGCTTCAAATATATCGTTTTCATAACCAAATGAAATTTTTGTATCATCATCAATTAAATCACCCGAAAATAATTCTGCTTCTGTATCACCAAAAACATCATTAACTTTTACAACATCAACATTTGTTACAATTTCTGCATGCCAATTTTTTTCTGCAAAAATTTGTGAACTTGCTATAAGACAAGCCATTAAGATAAATTTTTTTTTCATAAGTACTCCTTTTTTTAAGATAGCAATTCTAACAAAAAAAAGATCTTTTATTCAATTAAAAATAAGTAATCTTTTATTCTAATGTTAGCAAGTGCTAACTTTTTACTAATTGTAGTTACTATACACTAACTATAATTAGTTGTCAATAACTTATGAAAAAACTTTAAAAAAAATCTTACTTAAAGGCTAAAAAAAATAAACTAAATAAAATTCAAAAAGAAAGTTAAAATCAAAGGGATAGTTATTACACACAAAATATGTGTAAAACAAACTAAAAAATTTGAATAAACGGAATCTTTATTAAATAAACAAGAAAATGTAGAAACTGAAATTCCTGCTGGGCATAAACTTGCAATCAATACAATTTTTGTAACATATTCAATAAGATCTAAATTAGCAAAAGCAAAATATTTTCTAAAAACAAAAATAACAAGGTAACAAATTCCGCACGAAATAATACCCGAAAAAATTAAACGAATAAAAGTTGTAAACAAAACAGAACAAACTTTTTTTCTAGCATTTATTAAATTTTTATCTTTTACAAAAAATGATTTTAACGTTAAAAAGAATTTTTTTATCCACTCCTTTTTTAAAGAACCAAAAAGGATTCCTAAAAAAATCATTGACATTGCAGTATTTAATCCTGCAATCATCGAAAGAGGCATATGAATCATTTGTGGCAATTTTATAGGATTAACAAAAATAATAAGTCCAATTAAAACTGCAATAATATTGGGATTTGTAAAAATCTTTTTAAGATTAATCGATCCTGACATTTGACGATATCCATAAATCCAAAGAAGTACATTAAAAACTACAAGATACCCCATTAAATAAAAAACTCCAGACGAACCAAAAACAACAGTAATCAATGGAATTCCAATAAAACCACAATTAGTAAAAGAATTTGCCAACTTTTGAATTGGATTATAACTAGGATTATTCCTAAAAAAAAGTTCAGAAATTAAGATAAAAATCAAAGTTATGATTAAAGACAAAATAATTGAAAAAATCAATCCAAAAAATTTTTCTACGTCAAAAGGAATATTAAAAGAACTAACAATAAGACACGGATTTATAAAATAAAGTAAAATTTTACTTATAAACTTTTCTTCTCTTTCACCTACATCTGATACTTTTGCAAAAACAAAACCTGCAATTGCAATAATCATCATAATAATTAATTGTGAAAAAATAGTA
>JAZUSR010000126.1:0-1515 GCA_045606765.1 Treponema sp. | reverse complement strand
CCAGAAGGATTTGCAACTGCTGATTTAGCTGAAATGTTACCAGATGGCAGATTTTTGTTGAAAGGTCGTTCTGATTCCATTGTAAAAATTGAAGAAAAGCGTATTTCTATGACAGAAGTTGAAAATCGTTTGTTACAAACTGGTTTAGTGAATGATGTAAAAGTAATTGCGCTTTCAAATGATGTTAGGCAATATTTGGCAGCAGCAATTGTTCTAAATGAAGAAGGTAAAAAGAAATTTGAAAATACAGAAAAATATTTGATTAATCGATATTTTCACGATTTCTTGATGCAATATTTTGAAAATGTTGTATTACCAAAAAAATGGCGTTTTGTAGAAGAACTTCCTGTTGATGCACAGGGTAAAAAACATAAAGTTGAAATTGAAGCTTTGTTTGAAAAAACATCTTCTTAATAAAACTGGAGGAATTAAAAATGGAAACTAATTTGCACAGTATTGTTGATGAAAAAATTATTGAAAAAACAGATGATAAAATAACATTGGAATTTGTAATTCCAGAAACAAGTGACTTTTTTGATGGTCACTTTCCTGAATTTAAATTGTTGCCAGCTGTAGCGCAATTTGAAGTAATTACTCGTTTTTCTAAAAAATATTTTGGAACTCAGCGTTATGTTCCTTCTATTAGAAGAATTAAGTTTTCAGCACCGATTCGTCCAAATACAAAAATTAAATTGGATTTAGCTCATAACACAGAAAAAAAATCTGTTTCTTTTACAATGGCTGATGCAGAAGTTGAAGGAAAAACTTATTCTTCTGGATCTTTTTCTGTTTTGTATAATTAATTAGTTGTGATAAAAAAATGAATTACGGTTTTGTTGTTCCTGTATATAATCATGGTTCTACTCTTGAATATGTTGTAAAGCAACTTTCGGAATATGGGTTTCCTATTATTGTAGTTGATGATGGAAATGATGAAATAAATAAAAAATTTATTTCTGATGTTGCAGAAAAATATTCACAAGTTGTTGTTGTTACTCGTAAAAAAAATGGTGGAAAAGGTAAAGCCATGAATGATGGCGTGAGAAAAGCTTATGAAATGAGGCTTTCTCATATTCTGCAAATTGATTCTGATGGGCAACATGATGCTGGAAGAATTGGTCACTTTTTGGAAGTTTCTAAGAGTAATCCAGAAGCAGTAATTTGTGGCTATCCAGAATATGATGAAAATGCTCCTGCAAAGCGTGTTAATGGTAGAAAAATTGCAAATGCGTGGATTCATTTTGTTACACTTTCAAATGAAATAAAAGATGCAATGATTGGATTTAGAATTTATCCAGTTCAGCCATATTATAAATTATTGAAAAGTCATGCAATTTTAGATGGAAGAATGGGCTACGATATTGATATATTGGTTCATTTTTCATGGGCAGGAATAAAAATTATTTCTGAATCAGTAAAAATTAGTTATCCAATTGATGGTGTGTCCAATTTTAAAATGGTTCGCGATAATATTAGAATATCTTGTACTTATGCAAGGCTTGTTATTGGAATGAT
>JAZUSR010000125.1:0-8714 GCA_045606765.1 Treponema sp. | reverse complement strand
TAATATTCCGAATAAAGCCATTGGAAATGAACCTAAGATTACAACTAAAATTGCCTGTATAATTTTTGGGATTCCAAGAGCAGGACCTGCAATTCCTGTAAATCCAAATGTTAGACAAAATAGAATAAATGCAAGTAATACGCATTTTTTCTTTCCAAATTTTTTAGCTAAGATATTTACGATTGGATAAAAAAGTAAACTCATTGCTGTTATTCCGACAAAAATTGGAGTAGCAAAAGTTTCTGGTAATTGGAATAACATTGTTACAAAAAATGGTAATCCTGTTTGGAACAAAGTTAAAGCAAAAAAGTAAACTACATCTTGGTATACAAAAATTCTAAAATTTGAATTTTTAAAAGTTTTTAATAATGAAGAAAACATATTTGATGTTGAAGGTTTTATATCAACATAATCTTTCTCGTTAATAGTGAATACAGGAACTAGAAGGAATATTGTTCCGATAATGCTCAAAATTGAAAAAGTTAATCTCATTGCATCAATTCGTTCCATTCCGTTATTTATAAAAATTCCCCAGATAACTGGAGCAACATAAGCTACGGCTGTACCAACAATAAATGTTAAAGAAATACATGTGGAAATTTGAAGTTTTTCCTCTTGAGTGTGAGCAAGTTCTGCGATTAAAGATGTGTAGGGTGTGCAATAACAAGTGATTGCAAAATAATAGGCAGTTATAAAAATAAAAAGCCAAATTACATTTATTGATGAAATTGCTTTAATTGGTGCACAGAAAACAAGAATTGTTGTAAGTCCAAATGGAATGGCAGAATATTTTAAAAAGGGAATTCTGCGACCAAGGTTTGATTTACATTTATCTGACCAACTTCCAACAAATGGATCAGTAATGGCATCGAAAATTCTTCCTAAAGCTGTAATTAATCCGATTACAGTTAAAGCTCCAAAAATAAATTTTCCTTGAGGAATTAAAAATGGCATTCCACTTTTAATACTTTCAAAATCTGGTTGATAAAAATAGACCAGCCATGATGCAATTAATCCAGAAAGCATTGACCAACCTAACTGTCCAATTGCATAACACCACATTTTTCCTTTTGTAATTGATTTGATATTTGACATTTCTTCGCCCTTAATTTGTTGATATTAAAAAAATTATATGAATCTTTTTTGTAGTTGTCAAATTGAATTTTCAGTATTAAAATATTAAAAATAGTTTTACTTAAGGATTTATTAGTATGAAAAAAATTTTATTACCAATTATTTTATTTTTTTCAATGATTGTAACGTCCTGTCTTTCGACTTTACAATTAATTGAATATGATCTCTTTCCTGAATATTCGTCAAATAGAGTTCCGGCATATACTAACGATGAAGCTATTTCTGCGTTGAAAGATGCACTTGTTGAAGGAATTAAATCTGCGTCTGTTTCTATGTCAAAAGAAAATGCATATTATAATAATTCACTCTATAAAATCTTACTTCCAAAAGAAGCTCAACCGATTATGAAGGTTTTATATGCAATTCCTGGTGGAAAAGTTCTAGCAGAAGATGTTGTTTTAAGATTAAATCGAACTGCTGAAACTGCTGCAAAAGATACAGTTTCAATTTTTTCATCTGCAATTAAATCTATGACTGTTGTTGATGGAATAAAAATTGTAACCGGTAATAAAAATGCGGCAACACAATATCTTAAAGAAAAATGTTATTCAAAACTTATTGGATTGTACAAGCCAAAAATTTCTACAGTATTAAATAAACCTTTGGTTTTAAATGTTTCAGCAAATACTGCTTGGACAAATCTAGTGACAAATTATAATAAATATGCTGCTGTTCCAAATTCAATTGCAATTATAGCTGGTAAAGAACCACCTTGCCCGGAAGTTGAAGTTGATTTAGCAACTTATGCAACTGAAAAAGCATTGGATGGATTGTTTGCTATGATTGAAAAAGAAGAAGCAAATATTCGTGCAAATCCTTTAGAATATTCTTCCAAGATGATTCAAAAAGTATTTGGATATGTTAAAAGGGGAATTACAACAATTTCACAATAGTAAAAAAAAAGAGTACTTCGAAGAATAGAATTTTTATAGGTTCATTCTATTTTTGAGGTACTCTTTAATTTTAAGTAACAGTCGCAAAAAAATCTTATTAAAGTTTTTTATTGTAACTTTTTTTAATTTTTTTGAATTTCAGTAACTTTAAATTCTTTTAGTGTTAATCCACTTTGTGCAAAATACAAATTGATTACAGTATATCTTCCAAGAGGGCGATGAGGTGTCAAACCTTGGGCTACATATTCACCATGAGTTCCGTTCCAGCATAAACTTGCTACATGAACTCCATTCCATGACATACTAACATTTATTTGTGCTAATTCGTTGTCACCTGTTTTTCCAATTACTTCAAGGCGATAGTATTTTCCATCTTTTGAAATTAATCCAAATCCAATAGAACTGCCACGGCTTGTGTCTTTATCTTCTAACGGAATTGTTAAACCATCGTATACTTCATGATAAATAATTTCTTCCGCAGATGAGTCCATAGCAGTTTCTTTTCGATGTTTGATTTTGACTTTTACATCTTTGTTTTCAAATCTAAGTTGAGCATGGCTTTTTTGTAAAAAATTAATTGTGTTGTAAGCACTTCTTAAAAGTTCATTGCGAGTAATTTTATTTTGGTTTAGACTTTCAAGAGTATTGTCGCCATGACCATTTTCAGAAGCTTCTGGTACAACCATAAATAAATCGTTTTGAGCTCTTATGTTTTGTGCAATGTTAAATCGTTTTGGTTCTTCTCCTTCATCATTAGAATTTGCCCACCAGTCTGTCATTACGATTCCTGAAAAGCCCCAATCTTTTCGTAAAATCAGTGTGTTCAAATCGTAGCTTCCTGATGTCCACATATTGTTTACAGCACCATAAGAAGTCATGATTACATCAGCACCATTTTTTATTGCCATTTCAAATCCTGGTAAGTAAATTTCTCTTAATGCTCTTGCACTAACAATTGAATTGCTTACCCAACGACCAGTTTCTTGATTATTACAGCAAAAATGCTTAAGAGAACCTGTTACTCCATTTTCTTTTAGACCTAAAATATTTGCACTAGCAAAAATTCCTGTAACGAGTGGATCTTCTGAAAAATATTCAAAATTACGGCCATTAAGTGGATGACGATGAATATTGATTCCAGGTCCCAAAATTACATCGATTTTATTATAAACCATTTCAAGACCAAGATATGTATAAAGTTCTTTTACAAGTTCTGCATTGAATGTACACGCTTGTAATGTTCCATTTGGCAAACTGAATGCTTGTGCTCCTGAATCAAGGCGTATTCCACTTGGTCCGTCTGTACAACAGCCACAAGGAATTCCTTTTTCTTTTAGTGAATCTGAAATCCCTCCAAAAGCTGCGGCTGTTCCTGGAGTAACTTTTGGGCTTCCCATTCCCTCGCCACGACAAATACAAGCAAGGTCTTCATCTGTAAGTTTTTTTAATATTGAAACTATGTTTGGATTTAATTCTTTATTCTCTAAGAAGTTATCTAGTTCAGAGAGATTTTCTAAACGATGTTTATTTTGATAAGGGTCCACTTTTAAAACTTTTTCTTCACCCAATATAAATGTATTTGTTTTTGTATCAAATTCAGTTGGTTTGAATCTGTTAAAGTCTACAACTGGTCTTAATGCATCTGAAACTTTTTCGAGTACGATTGTTTTATCGAATGCAAATTCTCCAACTTTAAAGATATTTCTTACACTGTTTCCTGCATAAATTTCATAGATTCCGTCTTCGACAACAAAGCAATTATTATTTCCTGTAGCACCAGTGTCATCAAATGAACGGATTCTTGATATGTCAAATGTGATATTTATTTTTTGATTTTTATTTTTCTTGAGAGATTTTGTTTTTGCAAAGTCTGCTAGAACAAGTTGAGGTTTTCCTAATTTTCCTTGAGGTTGTTTTACATAGATTTGAACAACTTCTTTTGCTTCAAAATTTCCAGTGTTTTTAATATTTAAATCTATAGAAATTTGAGGAATACTTTTTGACGCATCGAATTCAAAATATTCAGATTCAATAGAAAAATCTGTGTAAGTTAGTCCGTACCCGAAAGGGTATAAAACTTTGTCTTTAGCAAATGTTTCAAAATATCTGTAGCCAACATAAATATCTTCTTCGTAAATATTATTTTCTAAGCTTCCAAAATTTTTGGCAGAAGGGTAGTCATTTATATTTTTTGCAATTGTATCTGTTAATTTTCCTGAAGGGCTGACTTTTCCTGTAAGAATATCAGAAATTCCAAGACCACCAATCATTCCACCTTGCCAACAGTATAAAACACTTTTGATGTTATAGTCGGCTACAAAGGTCATATCGATTATGTTGCCAGTGTTTAAAATGACAACAGTTTTTTCAAATGCAGAACTTACATTTTTAAGTAATTCTTTTTCTTCGGATGTTAAAAGCCATGAACCTTCTGAGTCCATGTTATCTTTATCTTCACCTGCTGTTCGCCCAATAATGATTAATGCAACATTTGAGCGAGATGCTACTTCTTTTGCAAGTTCCATAGAAACTGGCATTTCTTTTTGGCTCCAAGGTTCTTTTCCCCAACCAATACCAACTTCAAATGGATTATCTTTTTCCCAATCGAGATAAATCTTTTCGAGTTGTTCATCAATTTGAACTAGTTTTGATTTTTTAAGTCCATCCATAATTCCGAAGACTTCAGTGACATTAACCATTCCTCCAGAACCTGTTCCACTTTTATAATAGTTATGTTGAATTCTTCCAAAAACTGCTACTTTTTCGGCTTTTTTTAATGGAAGAACATTATTTTTATTTTCGAGTAATACACAGCCTTCGTGAATAACTTTTCTTGCTGATTCAATGTATTTGTTCCAATCAAGTGTTTTTTTCATAGAATACTCCAAAATTTAATTATTTGAAGTAATATATCAAAAAGAAAATATAGTAGTCTATAGGAAAAGCAAAAAAATACATATTTATATCAAAATTGACATAAAATTTAATTATGAATTAAAAAAATAAAGGTCCAGATTCGGCACTATTAAATCGATTTTACCCTGAATTTGCTTTAACAAAAGTGAATTTCAGTGTAAAATATAGATACATTTTTAGGGAAGGATGAAAATTTAGCAGAAGCTTCGTTGGAAACTGCTGATTTTCGAGAGAATTGAGCTGATTTTGCTGAATTTTGGGTAGTTATTCCTACATATACAGGTGGTCAAGGGACACTCCCGTTGGTCGTTCAAGCCCTTGACTCACCTTTGTTGACAGGGTAGCAAGAGCATACCCTGTCAATAGCAATTTGTACCACTACGCCGGGAATAATCCGGTACGGTATGTGGATCCGGATGGAAGAAGAATTCGAAAAATGAATTCTGATCAAATTAAAACATTTCAGAAGGCAAAAAACGAAGCAATAAATAATTTGAATTATATTATAAATAATTTAAGAGACTCTGGTGGAAATATTAATAAAATAGATTCAAATATTTATCAAGCTGCCAAAAGTTATATTTCATCAAAGTTTGGTGAGAATAAAAATGACATTGCAAAATTAACTAATCAACTTGGAAAAATCGTAAATCAACTTAATAATTTGAACCCGAATAGTAATGTTTTCACTGAAGATGAAGATAAAGGATATTACGGCTTAGCATTTCCTGCAGTTGGGAATTTTTTAATAGCTCTAAATTTTGAATTAATTCAAGATAAAAAAAGTGATGAATGGTTTTCATTTTCAGGGGTTTTGATACATGAAGTAAGTCATAATTTTTTTGTATTAAATACTGAGGATATAGAATATTCATATTATTATTTATTGCAGTTGTCGGATGAACAGAAAATAAAAAATGCAACAAATTGGGAGTATTTTTATCTTTATTCTATAAGTAACAATAGGAGGAACGTTAAAAATGAAGAATAATAATTATCTTGTTTTATTATTTTCATGCATTTTTATTTTATTTTGTTCATGCAAATCAAAACCTTGTACAGAAATAAAATATAATTATTATACTGAAATAATTAATGATTTTAAAAATGGTCTATTTTTAGATGTTGAGTTAGATAATACGGTTTTTATATTCACAGGGAAAATAACAGGAATTCAATATCCTGTATATAAAGATAAAAAAAATCCATGTACTGTTTTTTTTGGCTTACCACAAGGTTATCACGGGCCTGATGTCTATAATTATATTGCTGTTGAAATGAAATCGTATATAGAGCAAAGTTATATTGGAAAAGAGATTTCCATAATTGGAAAGTATAAGAAATTATTTAACCATGATAATGTATTACAAATAATTTTAAATGATGGTGAAGTTATTTCCCATCAATAAAAATTGACGGAAAGAGATTTCGATTTAGTAGAAATTATTTTTTAGGTATTTTAGTTTGGTTGGAAAAAATATGCTTTTAGGAAATCTTGACGGAATGTTATTTTAGTATTATTATTTTACTCGAATACAACCGAGTCGGAAATAATCGAGTAAAGGGGTTTTATATGGTAGGTGATGAATCTTTTTTTGGCAGAAAAGAAAACATAAAAGCAATTTCAAAGTTTTTTAATTCAGATAAAGATGCAGCAGCCCTTGTTTATGGTCGCCGTCGTGTTGGTAAAACAGAACTGATTAAACATTGTCTGAAGAAAACAAATATAACTTCTATTTATTATGAATGCAAAGAAACTTCTGAAATAAACAATGTAAAATCCTTTTCCGAAATTATTGCAGAAATTTTTGGTTTGCCACCATTAGCCTTTGACTCCTTTGAATCAACCCTTGCATTTCTCTATAAACACGCTGCAGAAAAAGAATTAATTGTTGTAATTGATGAATATCCTTATATACGGAAAGTCATAAAAGGTCTGGATAGCATAATTCAGTCTTTTATCGATAATAATAAATTTACTTCAAAATTAAAGCTTATTCTCTGCGGTTCGTATGTAGAAACTATGAAATCTTTGCTTTTAGAAGAAAATCCTCTTTTTGGTCGATTTGATTTAGTCATGAATTTAAAGGCGATGGATTATTACGAATCGGCATTGTTCTATAAAGATTTTAGTGATGAAGATAAGGTTCGCTTATATTCTGTTTTTGGAGGTATTCCGTATTACAATAGACTCATAGATTCATCAAAGACTGTAAAGCAGAATATAATTGATTTAATTGCCAGCCCAGGAAGTCGCTTTGAAAATGAAATTCAAATGCACTTGAAATCCGAAATCTCAAAAATGCAGAATGCATATGAAGTTTTTGAAGCTCTTGCTAGAGGATTTGTTAGATTTAAGGATATCCTCTCTCAGTCTCAGGTTTCAAGTTCACCAACTCTGGTAGATGTTCTTGATAAGTTAATAAGCATGGATATCGTAGTAAAAGAATCTCCGATAAACGATGAAAATAACAAAAAAAAAGCTGGGTATTATATTTCGGACCAGCTGACTTTGTTTTATTTCAAATACATTTATAGAAATCTTTCAAGGATTGCCGTAATGGATTCAGGCATTTTTTATGACAAATTTATTGAACCTGATTTTGAAGAGAATCATGTACCTAAGGCTTTTGAACAGGTTTGTAGACAATTTTTAATCCGAAAAAATCGTTCTGGTGAATTATCTGATTCTTTTGAAAAAATTGGAAAGTACTGGTATGATGATCCTGAAAATCACAAAAACGGAGAGTTTGATGTGGTTACTGAAAATGATAACAGCTATATCTTCTACGAAGCAAAATTCCGAGAAGAAAAATTGGATACAAATCGTATTTGGAATGAAATTCAGCAGGTAAACAATACTGGTTTAGTTTGCAATAAATACGGTTTTTTCTCTAAATCAGGTTATAAGGAGATTGATGAATCTTATAGAAAGCAACTGATTCTTTATGTATTGGATGATCTGTATAAGATAGATAATGAAAATAAATAAAAAAAATATTTCAAATTTTTTATAAGTTACTTGTTTTTTTGTTATAGTTTTATTAGTGTTTTTTTGGGTGTACCTATTTCTTATGCTTTGTTTTTTCTATTATTGTTTTTATCTTCTTGTTGTATGTTACAAAAATCAATAATAGATGTTCAAACCGATGAAAAACCAACACCTGTTGATTGGAAAGTTTTATTTGGAAATATGATAAGGCTTTTAGAGTTACAACTAGCAAAGAACAAGATACTAAAGCAATAAACTTTGGAAAAGAAAATTATAATAAACCCTATAGCACAATAGAAAAGAAAGATGTGAATGGTAATGTTCTTAAACAGAATTGTGCTGATTTGGCTGCAGATATAATTTCTGCTGCCGGATTACAAATTCAAAAACCAAAGATTGATGATAAGGCAAGAGAGAAATATAAAGGATTTGATAAAGCCTATGATTTTTTCACTGTGGGTAATTTATCACAAGTTACTTGCCCAGAATATCAATTTAAGTTGTTTTCGAAAATGTATTACACCTTTGGAAATGATATTAACTTAATAAATAAGGAGTAAATAAAAATGAATTTAAGTAATTTATCTTGTTTTTTTATTGTGTCTTTTTTTACTACCATCAAATTTGTTTTGAGTTGCTACTTTTGTTTAAAGAAAAAGTTTCATTTTTCAACAATTACTTTATTTTCATTTATTTTGAATTTAGTAATAAGTTTATTTTTTTGCATATTTGTAAAACATGATATTATTGCTGTTATGGTTATATTGTCATTAGGTGTT
>JAZUSR010000124.1:0-1864 GCA_045606765.1 Treponema sp. | reverse complement strand
AACATTTTCTAACATAACAGGTTTTACTTCTGTTGTTTTTGGGTCAAGATTTGTTTTGTGTAAAGCATTGTAAAGACTAATAAAATTTTCTTTTGCATAAATGTCATTGGCAAACAAATCAACAAAAACTGAAT
Organism: Treponema sp.; assembly: GCA_045606765.1. Classification (GTDB taxonomy): domain Bacteria; phylum Spirochaetota; class Spirochaetia; order Treponematales; family Treponemataceae; genus Treponema_D. The sequence continues at coordinate 1,730 of JAZUSR010000124.1, read as the reverse complement.
CTTTGTGTTTACGGTTAATTTTATTCATAGCTGAAACTCCTTTTTTTTTTATTTTCTACTGTTACAATAGTCGCAAAAATGAAAAAAATAGGAATACTGATGAGAAAAAAATTGATTTTTTTTGTGAAAAAAATAGGAATACTCATAAAAAAAAATATTTTTTGCGTTAGGCTATGGAACCCCGAAGTTCCAAAGTGCAGGATTCTTCTTTGATATGCACCCAAAAAAGGTGACAGTTAAAAAAGTCACTGGTGTCAAATTAGTGACACTTTTTATTTTAATTTTAGCTGTAACACAGCATATTCATTGAACTGTAGACATTTTTGTAACAGAATAATTTTATCTGTGCCAAAAATGTTACAGATTTAATGATTTCAAATATTCTGATTTCTGTCAATCTTTTATGACCATCAGATAAGTTCCTTTTGGATTCTGTTCCCTAAATTGCACCGGTGATAAGCCTCCAAGGGATTTTTTAGGTCTTTCATTATTGTAATATTCAATGAAAGGTCCAATTTCTGCCACAACATCATCAATAGGAATTTGTCTGTTTTTGAACTTTGATTTTCCAAATTTGTTGTAAAGGCATTCAGTTTTTAATATTCCGTTTGCACTTTCCATCGCTGCATTGTCCCAACAAATTCCTCTTGCAGAACAACTCTGTATCATTCCAACTTCTTTTATCTTTTCCTTAAATCTTGGTGAAAGATAAGTTGAACCCTGGTCTGTGTGAAAAATTGCTCCTTCTAGATTTCTTTCTGATGCTAACAAATCTAAAGTTTCTTCGCATAGTTGTTCATCAGGATGATCTGAAATTTTCCACGCTACAATTTCTGCATTGAACAAATCCTCTATCAAACTCAAATACTTCACACATTCCTTTCCAAAAAGATATGTAAGGTCTGAAACATACTTTTTATCACTTTCTAGGGCGAAAAAATTGCGTTTTAGAAGATTTTCAGGGACTTCTTCCTTGTTTTTCCTCATTCTGTTATATTCTTCTGGTGTAAAACGCTTCCTTCTCACTGTTGAAAGCAGAGCATTTTCTTTCATAAGCTTAAGAACTTTCTTTCCGCTTATGTTTATTTTGAACTTTTGCCTTACTAAATCTGTCATCGGTCTATATCCAATTCCATAATTGCGGCTGATTTGTTTTTCTTTTATGAATCTAAGGATTTCTTCGTCTTCTGGTTTTTCAGTTTGTTTCAGAAAATCGTAGTAATTTTTACGATTGATGTTTGCAATTCTGCAGTAAACTGTTAGTTTTCCTCCTTTTTGTTCTGCTGCTTGTCTGATTGCATTGTATCGTTTTTTTTTGATACTTCATTAATCTTAAGTCCACATTCTTCTGCGAGGGCTTCATAATATGCAACTTTCTGCTTCAAATATTTTATCTGTTTTATAAGTTCCTTTGGATTTTCTTCTTTTTCTTCCATTGCTTCCTCACCAAGAAAATAATTCAATTTTCCTTCTGAAGCTATTTTAGCAATTTCTAGACATTTGTTCACGAAATAATCTCTGGTATGCATCCATCCTCTAACTGTGGATTCTCCGACTCCATACCTTCGTGCTATTTCTCTTTTACTCACTTTTCTTACTTCATAATCAATTATTGCATTGATTCTTACTTCGACTGGTACACTTCCGCTTTCCATTTTTTTTCCTCCAAAAATGTCACCTTTTTGGCACCAGTCGATTTTTAATGTGTTACTTTTTTGGGGTGCAGATCA
>JAZUSR010000123.1:0-6007 GCA_045606765.1 Treponema sp. | reverse complement strand
TCTTTTTCGCTATCAATAAAGAATTCTTGGAAAGCAAGACGACCAACACGAGCAACACTATCCAAACTTGTTAATGCAAAAGCAGAAACAGCAAGTGTAATAAGTGTTTTAGAAACATCTTCTGGAATTGCAAGTTTTGTTAAGAAAATTGCAATTGCGTTGGCAAAAACTTGTGGCTGTGTCATATTTGTTGGAACACTTCCTTTTGTAGCCAAATATCCAACTGTAATAAGAGCAATAACACCAAGCAAACTTTCCATAAGCATTGCACCAAAAGAAACTGGCAACATATCTTTTTCATTTTTGATTTGTTTTGAAGCTGTTCCTGATGATACAAGAGAGTGGAATCCAGAAACTGCACCACATGCAATTGTAACAAATAAATATGGGAAAAGAGTATTTCCACCAACTTTCCAGCCTGTAAATGCATTCAAGTTCATAGAAGGATTAAAAACTAAAATTCCCACAACAGCAGCAACAATCATTGCAACAAGCAAATAACTGTTCAAATAATCACGAGGTTGGAGCAAAGCCCAAACAGGAACAATTGATGCAATTGCAATGTAAAGGAAAATTGTAATGTGCCAAGTTCCTAATGAAAAATAAATTGGAACATTCAATCCTACAACAATACATAAAACTAATAATGCAATAGCAATTCCAGTATTTACCCATGTATTAAATTTTGCATATTTAATAATAAATCCTAAAGCAACAGCTGAAACAATAAAAAGCAAACTAGTCATTGCAACAGAACCGTTAGCAGGAACAACTGCACCAGTAGCATCAAATCCATTAAAAGTTTTTGCAACAACATCGGCAAATGCTGCAACTACTAAAATTGAAAACAACCAAGTAAAAGCTAAAAATAGTTTTTTTCCAACTTTTCCAATATATTTTTCAATAATAAAACCAATTGTACGACCTTTATTTTTTACAGATGCATACATCGAAGAAAAATCTTGAACTGCACCAAAGAAAACGCCACCAATAAGTAACCACAACAAAACAGGCACCCATCCAAAAACTGCAGCTTGAATTGGACCATTAATTGGACCAGCCCCAGCAATTGAAGCAAATTGATGACCAAAAACTACACCTTTGTCTGTTGGAACATAATCAACACCATCTTCCATTTCGTAGGCAGGTGTTTTTGCTTTTGGATCAATTCCCCACTTTTTAGCAAGATAACGTCCATAAAGTAAATATGCCCCACCTAAAACAACAATGGAAATAACCATAATTACTACACCATTCATAGTATCCTCCAAAATTTTGAATGATTTTAGATTTGTTTAATTTTGCTAAATTTCTTTAGTATTATTAAACTTTAATTATACTAAAGTATTACAGCAAAATTAAATAAATGTAAAGTAAAATTTTTCATTTTTTTTAACCTGTCATACATAGTCATCTTTTATGTGATATAATAGGGTAAAAGCTTTGGTTGCGAGGAAAAATATGAATGAATTAGAAAAAATCAGTCATGAAACAATGGTATTTATGCGAGGAAAGTATTGTCTTGATGAAATTGGAGATGGTAAAAACGAATTAAAGTTTAAACAAGGGCAAAAAACAATATTAACAGTTTATATTCATGATGATAAATTTACATTTTTAGTAATTTTTGGAAAAAAAGAACGAGAACTTTTTGACGCTACAAGAAATGATTTTTCACCATTCATTTTAAATTATTACGACAATTCAAAAACTTTTCACGATGGTAAATGGATGTTCATTGATGTTTCAACTTTAGAACAATTAGAAGAAATCAAGAAACTTATACAAATCAAAAAGAAACCAAACAGAAAACCATTCCCAAAGGAAAATGCACTTTATTCAAAATGTGGTCAACGCTGCGATTTATGCGTTCATTACGAAGGGACTTCACAAGAACAAAAACAATTGATGATATCAAACTTAAACAAAATGTGGGAAAACACAGATTGGTCCATGAGTTGCCAAGGTTGCCATAGCGAAAACTGCGGCTGTAAAGATTGCAACGCAAAACAATGCCTTTCTAAAAAAAATCTTTCCAACTGTAAAGATTGCCCCGAATATCCTTGCATAAAAGCAACATCTGCCGACTACCGCTCAATGATTCACACTGAAGTTCATTACAAAGACGAAATTACGTGGGGCATTTTACCTTATGTGCCACTACAGTATGAGTAAAGAAATTTAATATTATTAAAAAATTTTACTTGAAATTGTATTCTGTTTTTCGCTATATTGTTTTTATGAGAAAAACTTATATCACAAAGCTTCCAGATAAAGCTGGAACTTTTTTAAAGGCAAGTCAAATTATTTCTTCTTTTGGTGGAAACATTGTTCGTGTGAATTATAATAAGGCAATCGATTTGCACACACTTTTTATTGAAGTTTCTGCATCTTCTGAAAATCATGAAAAAATTGAAGAAGAATTAAAAAAATCAAATTATTTGTTTGACACAAAAGAAAATCAAAAAATTTTAATGATTGTTTTAAAACTTGTTGATAAACCTGGAAGTCTTACTCCCGTTTTGGAAATCTTAAAAAATTACAAAGTAAATATTTCTTATATAAGTTCTCAGGAAAACGGAACTGAATTTCAATATTTTAAAATGGGACTCTTGATAGAAAACACCCAAGAAATAAAAGAGTTAATCGACGAGATTTCTAAATTTTGTGAAATTTCAATTTTAGATTACCAAGTTACAGATAGACTTTTGGACGGAACTGTTTTTTATATTTCTTTTGCCAACGAAATGCGAAATATTTTAAAACTCAATCAAGAACAAACAAATTCTGTTTTGGTAAATGCAAATTTATTGATGCAGATTCTTGATGAACAAAAAAAATCTCCACTAAAAACTTTTGATTATATCCGTCGTTTTGCAAAGTTGGTTCAAGAGCGAAAAGGAGAAAATTTTTCTTGCAACATCAATTCGTATAATTTGGAAGAAAATAATCTTTCAAAACTTTATGTGATTGAGCCACCTTGCGGAAGTAACACGTACATTTTGCAAATTCAAAACGAACTTTTATTTGTAGATTCAGGATTTGCTTGCTACAAAAACGAAATGGCAAAAATATTCAGAGAATTGATTTCTGATTTTAATAACAAAAACAAAACTTCTTTCATAACTCACGCCGATGTGGACCACGTTGGACTTTTGAACACTTTTGATAAAAATTATATGAGCAAAAACTGTTATGAAAACTTTGTTTTGGAACATAATCACAAAAAGAATTTTAGAGAACAAAATCCGGCCCACGAACCATATTGTATTTTGAGCAAAATAATTTCTGATTATCAGCAGCCAAATTTAGAAAAATGTTCTTTTGTTAGTGATTCTAATTTAAATTTGCCAGAAGAGTCGTTAAATCTGGTAAATAAAATTGATAAAACTATTTTTTCATATTTGGGAAGCGTAAAATTTTCTGATTATGACTTTTTGTTTTTTGAAGGAAATGGAGGCCATGTAAAAGGCGAAAGTTTGATTGTGTGCGAAAAACTAAAACTCGTTTTTACAGGAGACATTTTTGTAAACATAAAAGGTTTTAGTGCAGAACAAAAAGAATTTAATCAACTTGCTCCATTTTTGATGACAGGTGTGGACGAAAACCCCGACATTGCAAAAACAGAACGAGAATATATAAAAGAAATTTTTAAAGATTACACAATTTGCCCAGGACACGGGAGTTTAATTTAGAATTAAGAATGAAGAATGAAAAATTGGGAATGGGGGAGTTGTTTTGGAAACTAATAAAAAAGGGAAAAAATATGCATAAAATTTCTATAAGTGATGTTCGAGTTTTGCCTGGGGATGCTGGGTTTTTGATTGATGATGGAAAAACTTCTATTTTGTACGATTCTGGATTTGCTTTTTCTGGAGAAAAACTTGCTCAAAATGTAAAAAATCTGCTTGGGAATCGGAATCTTGATTTTATTTTTTTGACACATTCTCATTATGACCACGCCTTGGGGGCGGTTTATGTAAAAGAAATTTTTCCAGAAGCAAAAGTTGTGGCAGGAAGTTATGCTGCGGGAATTTTTAAAAAAGAGTCTGCTAAAAAAGTGATGAGAGATTTGGACCAAAAATTTGCTGCAAAAAATGGAGTAAAAAATTATAGAGATTTAATTGATAATCTTTGCGTTGATGTTGAAGTTTTGGATGGTGATAAAATCCAATGTGGGGAAATGTCATTTACTGTTGTGGAACTTCCGGGGCATACAAAATGTTCGGTGGGTTTTTATCTTGAAGAAAATGAACTTTTGCTTGGAACAGAAACTTTGGGCGTTTACACTGGAACAGAAAAAATCATTCCATCTTATTTGGTTGGTTTTGATTTGACAATGAAATCTTTTGAAAAAGCGGAAAAATTAAAAATCAAAAATATATTAGTTCCACATTACGGACTTTTGAACCAAAAGGAATCGGCATTTTATTTGGAGAAGGGAAAAGAAAATTCGATAGAAACTGCAAATGAAATTTTAGCAAGTTTGAAAGCGGGAGTTTCTAAAGTTCAGATTTTGGAACAATTCAAAGAAAAATATTATGTTGGCTATGTAAAAGAAATTTATCCAATTGATGCAATGGAACTAAACACAAATATTATGATTAATTTGATTGAAAGAGAACTGATGGAATAGTTATGGGAAGAAAAGTTTGTTATAACCCAAACAAATGAAAACGCCAATTCCCTCGCATTTCATGTACGGATGCCAATTCATTATACTTTATTGTTTTTTGTATTTTAAAAGGTTCTTGTATTCATGGGATTTGTTCAAATCTTTTAGTACAGCACGGACAACTTTTCTTCCACACGGAGCGTCCATATAAATTGAAAAAGATTCAGGGTGGAATTCCTTTTTGTTATGCTCAAACAAAATCTCGTATTGCCTTTGCTTGTCGTCATGCATACTTAGTAAATGTATTCCAAAGGCAATACAAACTATGAACACACAGCCTTGCAAAATCAACCACCAAAAAGAAAACACCCACAATGGAATCAACAAAAATACAATTCCGCCTAGCAAAAACAAGAATCCATAGGTATTCAAGTATAAAAATCTAGCAAAACCGTGTGTCATTTTTTTATTTTTTATAAAGCCTTTTACAAGCCGCTTTCAAGCGTCCACAACAGAACCACCAGAAAAAGAATACTCCGGGGAAAACCAAATCTTGTTCTAGAACTTCATTCGTGCGTAAGTCTGTACTTCCTTTTCCTTCTATAATCAAATAACGGTTAAATAAAGAAAAAATGGGCTTACATTTGTATTTTGAAATTGAACGGAAAAGTTTTATTTTTATAACTTTTTCAACAGGAACAACACTGCCGGAATTATAAATATATCCCATGTAAACGATTTTATCGTCCATCACTATCAACGAAGACTGCTTCTTGTTCTTTACCTTAGAGAAAATACATGGATGATATATCTTGCCTTTTGCCAATTCCACAGATTTTGCCTTCAATGCAGAAGCAACCTCATTAATGCAATCTTTAGAAAAGTTGTCGTTTGTTGTGAAAGAAAGTTCGCCCACAACACCAAGCTTGTTGTTGCAACCACAAAATGATTTTTCTGCAATGAAAAAATCTATCTTGTTGTAAGGAACAATCGAATCTTTATTTGTAAATATTGTTTTACGATGATGGGCAAGTGCATTATCCAAAATTGTAATGGATTCTTCGCTCAAAGGGTGAAAGCCTGAATGTGAATATGTTTGTTCTTGAGGTACTTTCTCTGAAGAAAGAGGAACTCCATGATTTATTAACCACTGCGAAATATCCAAACAGTCTTTTTTCTTTAATCCCTTGAATTCAAACTGTGTCTGTCCGCCACCTTTTATTTTATAACCTGCCAAGCCAAAAAATCTTGCAGACCAATCATAAAAAAGAACATCAGAATAAGATATGAAATCGTTGTATTCCGATTTACAACACATACAGCCAGAAACACCTTTGAAAGTAATTCCTAGCTCAGAAAACACCAAGCTGGTTTTGCCTTTTACAAATGAAA
>JAZUSR010000122.1:0-3511 GCA_045606765.1 Treponema sp. | reverse complement strand
TTCATTAGAAATTTTTTCTTCAATGATGATAGGTTTAATTGGATCAATTTCGATAGATTCTAGAATTTTTTCTTGAATTGGAGAATTGTTTTCTTGTTGTTCAATTTGCTCATTAGTTGAATTTTTGGAAATTTTGTTTTTTGATAAATCTTGAGTATTTTGCTTTTCTAAAATATTCGGCTCATTCGTTGTTTTATCTTGCATTGTGTCATCAAATTGTGCAGTTATTTGATTTTTATTATCAGTTTGTTCACTTTGAGATGAATTATTTTGTTGAGTAGGAGAAATTGATTTTGAAACTGGAGCTTCGTTTAAATCTAATTCATCAGAATTTTTGCTTGTAGATAAGCATGAGAAAAATAATAGATTTGAAATGATTGAAATAATAATTATTTTTTTCACGGAGTTTCTCCTAAAATTTCATCTATTAATTTGTCATTTGATTTTTCTAGTTCATTTAGTTCTTTTGAAGATGGAACTGTAAAATATTTTTTTGCTTCTTCTTCGTCCCATTTTTCTTTTGGTTCTCGAGTAAGAGCATATTCATTTGAATAAGTTTTTGACTGAGGAAGTAAAAGTTTTTGGTCTGGAACTAAAATTGTTTCTTCTCGAGGAATTGATTTATTTTTTTTGGGAGAACTTGATGTTTGAACAATAACACAAATTAGTGCAATTAAAAAAAGTGATATTAACACTGTTGAGATTATTGCGACAATTTTTTTTTCTTTGTAGAAATCTTTTATTGAGTTAAAGACTTCTATAAAACCAATCATTCATTTTCTCCAATTTGCTGTTTATTTCTTGGCAAAGGTCTTTGAGGAAGAACGACTCCTTCTTCTGGAGGAACATCTTCTTCAACGAATTCTTCATCTTCCTTGAGTACATCTTTTCGAATTTTTTCAATATCATCTTCAAGTCTTAAAGCGATGATTTTTGAAATTCCAGATTCTTCCATTGTTACACCAAGCATTGTATTTACACCCATTACAGTTTTTTTGTTGTGAGTAATTACAATGTATTGACTGATATTTGCAAAAGATCTTAATGCAGTTACAAAACTTAAAACATTTTTATCATCAAGAGCTGCATCAATTTCGTCTAATAAACAGAAAGGACTTGGACGAACTTGATAAGTTGCAAATAAGAGGGCAATGGCTGTCATTGTTTTTTCACCACCAGAAAGAAGTGCGATGTTTTCAAGTTTTTTTCCAGGTGGTTGGGCAAGAATTTCAATACCTGTAGTAAGAATATTTGTTGGATCTTCAAGTCTAAGTTCTGCATGACCTCCATTAAACAATCTTCTAAACATATTATGGAAATTCTTTTTAATTTTATTATATGTATCAAGGAACATATCACTTGATTTTGCTTTAATTTCTTCAGAAACACGGACAAGGTCATTTAATGATTTTAATGTATCATTATAATGGAATTCCTGTCGTTCATATCGTTCTTTAACTTCTGCAAATTCTTCTGGAGCCATATAGTTGATTTGTCCCAAACTTGAATGAACTTCTTTGGCTTTTGCTAAATCTTCTTTTATTTTTGCAATTGGAGTAGTAATTGTGTACATATGTTCTTCATAGTCCATCAAATCACTAGAATATTGCTCTAAGAAATTTTGCTTTAAGTTTTTAATTTCAGTTTCTAAAGTTCCCAAAGAAATCGATAGTTGTTCATATTGTCCTTGGAATTTATTCTGTAATTCTTGTTTTTTCTTTAAGTCGTTGTCTTTTTTAGAAACTTTGTTATTACATTCGTCAATTTGTTTGTAAAGATTTGCTTGTTTTTCTGCAGTTTGTGCACCACGACGATCAATTTCAGCTAATTCTTCTTGAATAGATTCGATTTGTTCTTGAGCATCATCCATTCTTTTTGATTCAGTGTAAATTTCATCTTCGTTAGTTTTAAGATTTATTTCTTCAGAACGAATACTACGTTTTAACATAGAAATTTTTTCTTCAGTTGAGCGAAGTTGCTCACTCATTGATGCTTCGTTTTGTTTTAATTTTGAAAGGGTATCTTTATATTCATCAATTTTAATCGAAAGATTAACATTTGCATCGTTAAGTTCTCTGATTGATTGATTTAATTCAGAAACTTTATTTAGATTATTTTCGATTTTTGCATCAATATCTCGTTTTTTAGTAATGATTCCCTCTGGAGCTAAAAATTCACTGATAAAAGCAGGTGAGGCGTCGATATATTTTTTTAGAGATTGTTCAAGTTCCATTACCATTGTATGAACTTCAGAGAATGCCTCGGCTGCATCGGAAGTAATTTTTTTACCTTCCTCAAGTGATTTACAACCAACTTTTGCAGTATCGCCAAAAATATTTTTTCGACCTTCAGCAAAGATGCGAAGTTTTCCAAGAACCTGTTCAAGTTGGCTTTTTGCATTATTCATAGCAACTTCAGAATATCCTGCATCTTTTAGCTTTGCATCTAATTTTGTTACGATGTCTTCTGTAATGGCTGTTAATTCTTTTTGTAAAGACGCACGCTGTTCATCAAGAGAGTCTATCTGATTGTGCATTTCTTTAATTTTATTTTCGTTTTCAGTAATTTGGGCTGAAGCAATATTAATGTTTTGACCAAAAGATTCTATGTTATTTTTGATATCAGTTAGATATTTTGTTTTTTCGTGGAGATTACTTTCGGCTTCTCCAATTTCTTCTGCAAAATCATCAATTCGTGACTGAATTTGAGAACCTTTTACTTCAAGTTGGGAAATTTTATCTTTAATTTCTTGAAGATGATGGGCTTGCTGTTTTTGAAGTTCGAGTTTACCATTTTTCATACTTTGAATTTCAGTAAGTTCGTTTTGGCAAGCGTAAAGTTGTTCTTGAAGGTTTTTTACAAAGTCTGTATTTTCAGTAAGAGAGTTTTGAATTTCTTCAATTTCGCGTCTAACTTGGTCTCTTTTTTCTTCAACTTCTTTGATGGAAGTTTGGTTTCGAGTTTTATTTTCGATAAAGCCTTTTAATTTTAAAAGATGAATATCAAGCTGATATTTAAAAATTTCTTCTTTTAACTTTCGATATTTGACAGTTTTTTCAGATTGAATTTTTAAAGAGTCGTAACTTCTTTTTATTTCTGTAAGAGTAACTTCGATTTGAGCTAAGTTTTGACGAGTTTTTTCAATTTCTCGTTCTGATTCTGCACATTGTGCTTTGTTTCTGCTAATTCCGGCTGCTTCTTCAAACAAGTAACGGCGGTCTTCTGGTTTACTAGAAAGGATTTGGTCAATTTTTCCCTGTTCCATAACAGAATAGGCAGCTTTTCCAACACCTGTATCCATAAAAAGTTTTCGGATTTCAGATGGTCCTACTTGTCTACCGTTTATAAAATATTGAGATTCCCCGGAACGGTAAAGTCTTCGTTTAATTTCTATTTCTGTATCTTCAAGCGGTAAAAGACTATTTTCGTTCATTATTGTAAGTGCAACTTCAGCTACATTTAATGCAGGTCTATCTGCAGTTCCTGCAAAAATAACATCTTCCATTTTTTC
>JAZUSR010000121.1:0-55526 GCA_045606765.1 Treponema sp. | reverse complement strand
TGAAAAATGTACGAATTTTATCAAATTTGTTATGAATTTATTATAAAACAAATTCGTTTAAAAAATCTCCGATTCCATCTTCATTGTTTGATTTTCGAGTAACATATTTTGAAATTTGCTGAATATAATCAAGTCCATTACACATAGCAACAGAGTAAGCTGTTTTACGAAGCATTGATTCATCGTTCATGCTATCGCCGAAGGCCATAGTTTTTTCTTGCGAAAGTCCGAGGTGATTTGTAAGCCATTGAATTGCTTCCCCTTTTCCACAGTTTGCAGGCATAATTTCAAGGAAGTATGGTTTACTTGTAAAAACTTCTGCTTTTCCATGAAGTTTTTCTTTTAAAAATTGAAGGAAATCAGCAATTTTTGATTCGTCTCCGGGAATGAGCATTTTTGTATGCCCTTGCATAAGATAGTTTTTAAAGTCTGGTTCTATTTCAATTTTTAGGTTACAAAGTTTTGCATCAATTCTTGTAAATTCATTGTCAACATTTGCAATTGTTGTATCAGACTTGTAAACTTGGCAAGAAAAACCTCTTTCGAGAGCTTGTTCATAAGCATAGACTAAAGTTTCGCCAGGGATTTTTTGAGTGTAAATTGTTTGTCTAGTGTGAAGGTCAAAAATTGTAGAACCGTTGATTGCGATGATGTAGCGACCAGCTTCCGTTCCGGCGATATTTAATGTTCTAACAAAGGGAAGAATACCATTTTCTGCTCGACCTGAGCAAGGTACAATGTAGATTCCTTTTTCAGCAGCTTGTTGAAGGGCTTTTACAGTTATTGGTGAGATAGTTAAATCTTTTGTTAAAAGAGTATCGTCTAAATCTAATGCAATAAGTTTTGGATCGAGTTTTTGTGTTGGAAGCTTTGTCAATTTATTTTCCTACCATAATTAACCATTTTAGTTTTTCGAAAGAATCGAATTGTAAGAAGTATATCAAAAGCGCGTGTAAATTACAAATGGATTGAGTTTGTACTTGAAAATTATTTTGTGCGGCTTAAGATGTGCGGAATTTGCAAAAATTATTTTGTTCGACGGCGAATTTTAAATTGCATTTTTTTATCTGCTTTTTTTTCAGAAAGCATTTTATATTTTTTGTAAATAATTTCTTGAGCACGGAGTGTTTCTTGATTTTTTGTTGGCGTTTTATATGACCAAGAACCATCTTCGTTTAGTTCATGGGCATTTGTATTTGATGAAAAATAAATGTCCAAGGTCGATTTAATTTCTGAAAATATTTCACTATCATAAATTGGGAACATTAATTCAATTCGGCGGTCAAGGTTTCGGTTCATCCAGTCTGCACTAGCTAAATACATTTCAGGTTGTCCACCTTTGTTAAAGTAGAAAATTCTTTCATGTTCAAGATAGCGGTCAACAATTGAAACTACTTTTATATTTTCACTCATTCCTTTTACTCCAGGAACAAGCATACAAATGCCGCGAATGTTTAGCAAAATTTTGACACCTTTTCGGCTTGCATCGTAAAGAGCAGAAATTACTTCTTCGTGAGTAAGAGAATTCATTTTTGCAATAATTAAGCCTGGATTTTGGATTGTGGATAGTTGAATTTCTCTTTGAATCATTTGAAGAATATTTGTTTTAAGATTTACTGGAGCAATGCTTAATGCTTTCATTGGTTGAAGAGCAGAGTACCCTGTTACAACATTAAAAAACATTGTTGCATCATTTGCAATCAGTTGATTTGTTGTAAACAGAGAAAAATCACTATAAAGTTTTGCGGTCTTTGGATTATAATTTCCGGTTGACAAATGAACATATCTTGTGAGTCCTGCTTCTTCTTTTCGAATTATCATTAAAATCTTTGCATGAACTTTTAAGTTTACAATTCCTTGAATTACAATAACGCCAGATTTTTCAAGTTCATTTGCCCAAGCAATATTTCTTTCTTCATCAAAGCGTGCTTTTAGTTCAACTAAAACTGTTACTTGCTTTCCATTTTGAGCTGCAGATTTTAACGCACTTATAATTGGTGAATTATTTCCTGTTCGGTATAAGGTCATTTTGATTGCAATAACATCGGGATCATTTGCAGCATCGGTAATCATTTTTACAACGGGATTGTAGCTTTCGTATGGAACATGGAGTAATACATCTTTTTGTTTGAGAGTGTCCCAATAAGGTTCTGTTTCGGGAAGAGATTTTGAATAAAAATGTTCCCAAGGTTGTGATTTTAATTTTGAAGTTTCTTCAAGCTTTTCAATTTCAAGTAATGCACTTGGTTCAATGAGTGAATCAAATTCAAAAATGTCATCTTTTGATAAATGCAAATTTTTCATTAAAAATTTTTTAAGTTCAGGACTTGAATTATCGCAATTTAATCTAACAATAAAAGAAGATTGTCGTTGTATTAATACTTCTTTCATTGCATCAATAAAATCTTCATTTGTATCTTCGTCTACAGTAAAGTCAGCATCGCGAATTACATTAAAGAGCATGGATTGTTTTACTTGAAATCCTGGAAATAATTGGGTTCCGTATTCTAAAATTAAGTTTTCTAAAAAAGTAAATTGTTTATTTTTTGAATGGCTTGGAAGCCAAATTAATCTAGGAATACCGATTGGAATTTGAACAAGGGCAATTGCTTGTTTTCCAGTTTGAACGAATAAATCCTTATTTGTTGGTTTTATATCCTGAATTGGTTTTAATAAAAAAGCCACATGATAGATTAAGTTGTTTATTTTTGGAAAAATATTTGTATCTGTTCTTAATGGTGTTAGAAGAGGTAATACTTTTTGATTAAATTCTTTTTGGCAAAAATTTTTTTGCTCTGATGTAAAATTTTCTGGTTTAACATATGTAAATCCTTCTTTTTCAAGAAGAGGGAAAATTTCAGTTTGTAGGCATTGATTTTTTTGTTTGATAATTTGATTGGATCGTTCTGAACTTTGTCTTAAAAGTGTTGATGGTGTGAATCCTGAAATATCTTTTTTATGAGGATTGATTTTTAGTAATCGCTTTATCGATGCAACTCGAACTTGAAAGAATTCATTAAAATTACTTGTCACAATTGAAAGGAATTGAATTCTGTCTAAAAGTGGCAAGTCTTTTCTGGTTGCTTGATTTAAAACACGTGCATTAAATTCTATCCAAGAGAGTTCTCTATTAAAGAATATATTTCTAGACATAATTCCTCCAAATTTAAATTTACATCAAAATAATTTTGTAACCGAATATATATTCAAAAACATTGGCTTTTTCAGAAAGAGCATATTTTTCAAGTACGATGCTATGTTCTGATTTATCACTGATTATCAGCGTGTCATCTTGCTTTGAAATAATTAAGTTTTTAAATTTTTGTTGATGTGAGCGATCTAGTGCATCTGCAATTCTTAAGATTGCGGTTAATTTTAAAATAATCATTCTATCGGAATGAGGCAACATTAAAAATTGGTCGCTGTCTTGTAAAGATGCACTGCCTCGATGGTATTTTGCCAATTGTGCAATGATATTAATCTCACTTTTTCGAAGGCCAAAGATTTCAGAATTAGAAATTATGTACATACTATGTAAGTGATGATCTGCCATACTGATAAAAGTTCCGATGTCATGTAGAATACTTGCAATATCTAAGAAAAGTCTTGCTTTGTCGTCTAGTCCATGTTCGTTTTTTAAAGAATCAAAAATTTGTAAACTGATATCTCTTACATAGAGTGCATGATCAATATCCCCATGGAATTTATTTAGTAAATTTATTGCAGAGGCTGTAATTTGTGAATTAAATTCATCTTGGAGATTTGATTCATTTATTGAAATTTTATTGATTAATGCTCCATATCGAATGTTTGTATCGATGACATAAATTTTATCTACATTTGTTAATTGAATGAACATTTCATAAATTGATAATCCAATAAAAAATTGTTGTGCTTCTGAATAGTTTAAATCATATTTTGCTACAACTTCTTCTGTAGAAAAACTGTGAATTTCTTTAACAAATTTTTCATAGTCGTTGCGTGAAATTTCCCAAATATCTTCGGTGATTTTTTTTCCACAGGAGGTAGCTGCAACTTTTTGGGCAGAACCGATTGAATAAAAATACTTAATTGTAGAAAAATCAAGTTCTTCAGAAAGGGAGCCTTTTGTGTTTAAAATAAATTGATGAATATATCTACGGATATCGTTTTGCGTAATTGTAGGAATGTTTAAATTTTCTTCTACCCGAATTGTTCCAAGCCTTAGAGAATGTGCACCTGTTATTTTTCCCTGTTTAATGAGCATTAATTCAGAAGAGCCGCCACCAACTTTTAAAATTATTGCATCGTCTTTATTTTTTTTTGGAGCAAATGATTTGATTTTATTGATAGTTGCTAAATAGATCAGTCGATTTTCTTCGATTCCATCAATTATTTTTACTTTGAATCCAGTTTTTATGTAGATTCGGTCTAGAACAGGGTCTGGATTTTTTGCTTCTCGAAAAACAGTAGTTGCCAATACAATTGTTTGTTCAGGAGAAATTGTCCAACTTTTTAGCTGTTCTTTAAATTGTGAAAGAATTTCTACGCAAAGGTTTATGTTTTCTTTAGAAATTGTGCCATTTGTAAAAACATCACGACCAAGAGAAATTGGTAATTCGGAAAAGTCTATAGCATCCCATTGACCAGTTTCATTTAATTGAGCTACTAAAAGACGAATTGCTGTTGAACCAATTTCAATAACTGCCTTAGGTGTAGCCATAGACTTTCTCCATTCATTTGATTAAAGTTTGTCAATTAACATTGAACATTTGCCCGATGGAATTGGTAAAGTTTTTTTCTTTTGGTCTAAAATATTTATTGTAAAGTAATAAAGTTTTTCACTTTCCATCTGAATCTTCCAACCACGAGAGCTTTTATTACTTAAAATTGTAATTAAGTTTCGTTTGAGAGAAAGATTTTCAATTCCCATAATTTCAAGGTTTGGGATAATCCAATCTACTGTTTTTCGTGGAAGGCTAATTAAAAGCCCGATTACATTTTCAATCATTAAAGCGATTGTCGAAAGTCCAACAGTTTGCAAGTAACGAGGTCGTGGGAAATAAGATTTTCCTCGAAGAGTTGGCTTACCTTCTTTTGTTGGTAGGTATGCTTCAAACAAGTCTCCTTTGATTTTTGAATCATTTGGAGAAAGTCCTTCGAGAATATAATACAAGTGTCGGATTGAACATTCACGGGCAAGGTCATATCTTTGGTATTTTTCAAGTCCTTTTATAACCATAAAATTGAATGCTGGGAAAACACTTCCACGGTAACCTTCTCCATTTTCTTTAAAGTCAGGACTATCTGCAGAAAGTGTAGGGAAAGGATGATCTGTTCCAAATGTTTTTTCGTTGCTTAAATGTGCAATCAATTCTTCAGCTTTATCGGCATTGGGAATTTCTGCTAAAAGAGGCCAAAATCCTGCAATTGTTTTTTGAGGAAGCATATTTTCTGATTTATCTAAGTCGTGATAGAAACCAGTTTTAGGATTCCACATCATTGAATTGATTCTTGTTTTTAAAGAGAAATACATTTTTTTGTATTGGAAACTAATTTCTTTGTCGTTTAGAATGTCTCCAAGGGCTGCCATATGTGTAGCATTGATTGCCATTGCTGCGTTAAAATCAATAGGGTAACATGCTTTGTCTCGTGGTGAATTAAACATTCCAGATGCACAATGAGGAACTGCATAAAGTCCATTTGGTTTTTTGAAGTTTTCATCAATCCATTCTATATATTTTTGTAAAATTGGGATAACTTCTTTTACACGTCTTTTGTTTGCAGATTTGTGATATAAGTTGAATTCTGCCCATGCAAAAAGAGGTAGCCCAATTCCATCTGGATTTGTTTTATCTAAAATTGGTTTATTTTTCTTTAAATCGTATTTATTTCGGATAGCACCATTTTTTTCTTGGCGTGCATAGAAATAATCTAAATTTTGATTAGCAGGATAATTTCTATTTGAATAAACTAAGAAAAATGATGAAAAAATAGAATCAAACTGATTTATAGTGTACTGCTTATCTTCTGGATAGACAAAATATCCATCTGCTGAAGGTTCTCCTGATTTTGGATCAATCCAAAAGTCATTAAGCCAATTCCAAGTTTTACTATAAATGTCAACGAAATCCTGATCGTAAAAGTGGATTTTCGGGAAATCTTTCTTGTTCACAAAAACTCCTATAAAGACACCAATTTAAATATTTTTTAAATTTTCGAATTATTTTATCGAATGTACAAAGTTAATTATATCATAGATTTTAAAATTTAGACAGATTTTTAGAAAAAAAAATTAAAAAAATTACAAACTGCAATAAAAATATATGTTTTTTTTGCAGTTTGTAATCAAATTATGTTATTTTTTATTCTATTTCTTTTATAGGTTCAGGGTTTTGAACATCTCGGTAGAAGAGTTTTACAATTTCATGCTGAGATTTATGTCTAGATTTTAGCAACAAACTTTTCATTGATAATCTGTAGACATAACCAGATGAGTTGTAAATTTCAAATTGAGGGTCAGTTCTAAAGTCCATGTTGTAAATTTGAATTCTTCTAAATGGATTGATTCCTGTAAGAATTACATAGTGAGTAAGACCAAGAGGGAAATTTATATCTATGAAAAGAGTTCTATTTTCATCTTGAGTAATTGTAATATCTCGCGCAATTGTCCATGCCCAAATTGGTTTTCCATCGAGATCCCGAACTTTTTCAAAATGAGGGTAGTATGGATTATCGTGAGTTACAAATGGATAAATTTCACACAATGTACGCAAGTCTAAACCTGACAAAGTTGAAAGGTACGATGTAATGATTAAGTATCCACATTTTTCAATATTAACATTTGAAGATGTTCTTCCATAGCGAATTAAAGAATCTCCTACTAATACAGATGAAAGAACTGAAAGGTTTGTATCTTTTTCTTCAATTCGGATTTTATTTTCTTCAAGTTTACATGCATCAGAAATTGTTTTTACACAAGGTTCAAGAACAGGTTCTAATAAACTTGCAATTTCGAGACCTTCTTCGTTTAGTGATGAATAAACCTTTAAGATTCCTGCTGCTTGTAAAACAGTAAAGTTATTTTCTGTTAATGATGCAGGAAGTGAAAGAAGATTTTTAATAGCAGGATCATCTGCAAAAATAATCATATAATTAACAATATTTTCCATTGTGAAAATATCACATGAAGAAGATTGAATTGCATGTGTAATCATATTTTTGTAGTTTTCCATTTGTACTTGCAATCCAGGAGCAACTTTTGAAAGAGTTCCAAAGAAAGGAGCTGACTGGTAAGTACGCTTTGTTCCTTTGACAAAAGAATCTGGAACTGTATTAAGAGCTTCGTTGTAGCGACCAAGTTCACTCATTGCTGCAACATAAGAAATTACAGTTTGTTCTGTTAAGTTTGTTACAAAAGAAGGATCGCTTTGGCTTTGTTTAGAGAATTCATTTATGATTGTTGAATTGAATGTAGAAAGAGTTCCTTCCCATTCAGTTTTTGTAGTACCAGGTAAATCTGCAATTGAGTCAATAGAAAATTCTGCCTGTTTTACAAATGGACTATATCTTGCAAATTTTGAATGTTGTAAGAATATGAGTCGAGAGTCTTCAAATTTTGGAGCAATAAGTGAGTATGTGGAATTTTTTCCTTCGATAATTGCTTGATTTGATTTGATGTCTGTAAAATTGAATCCTGATAATGTTTTTGTAGGAATTGAAATGTTTGTAAAATTTTCAGGGAAATCTGCAGAAACCATCAATGGAGTTTTATCTGAAGAATCTGGCATCGTAAAAGTAATTTTTATATCATGAGAAAAAATTAAAGTAACAGAAGTCTCTGTTTCTTCCCAGTTAATAAGCGATGCTTTTTTGTTTCTACTTTTTTCACAATACTCAACAGGGTTTGAATCGTCTGCAGAAAATTGAATTCCATTACAATTAATTTGAAAATGGTTTTTAAGAGAAATAGATTCTGTTGAATTTTCATCCGCTGTAAGTGTAACTCTCATTGAATGAATTGTTTTTCTTATGATAGAATCGCTTCTAAATTGAATTACAAAAATGCCGATAATAATAGCGGCATATAGGACAATCAGCCCAAGTGACTTTCGTATAATATGTTTTCGCATTTTATACATTTTATAGTAAGTGATAAGGGAAAATCAACTGTTTGTATCGAATTTAAGGGAAAAAAAAATGGTAAAAAAAGAAAAGAAAGTTAAGATTTTTGTTTTATTTATGATTTTTTCATTAGTTTTTGCTGGAACTGTATTTTCTGCGGAATCAGATTTAAAAATGACAGATGAAAAAAGCGAAAAAACTATTGGAGAAATTCAATTAGAATTTATTCAAGGAGTTGCAGATTTTACAAATGTTGGAGAATTAGAAAAGGCGATTGCACTTTTTGATTCTGTTCCAGAAGAATTAAAAAATGATAATGAATTATTTTTAATAAAAGCATCTTTGTTAATTTCTGCAGGAAAATATACTGAAGCTCAAACTTTGTTAAATTCACTTGAATCAAAAAATCCTCAAAATATAGATGTTCTTGAAATGAAAATTATTCTTGCAAAGGCTATTGGTTCTTCGCAAAAAATTAATCAAGAAAAAGCTCGGGCAATTTCAAAAGTGCTTGCGTTAGATCCAAATAATCCTGTTGCAAATATTGAATTAGGACAGCAAAATGTATTGCAAAAAAAATATAAACTTGCAAAAGGATATTTTCAAAAAGCACTTATAAAAGCACCAACAGATTTGAGTGCGATTTTTGGAATTGGACAGACATCGTATTATTTGGGCGATTTAGATGATTCAAAATTAGCATTTAAGAAAATGCTCGTAATTAATCCAAATGAAGCGATTGCATATCAATATCTTGGAAAATTAGAAGCTGAAGATGAAAATTATAAAAAGGCAACTGAGTTTATTGAAAAAGCAGTTTTACTTGATTCATCAAATTTTGATTTTTATATGGATTTAGGAACATACAAAAGATTCCTTGGAAAGTTTGATGAAGCAGAAAAAGCTTGGACAAAAGCAATCTCGTTAAATCCTTCTTATTTTTTAGCTTATGCATATCGAGCAGGGCTTTATGATGAACTTGGAAAATTTGATTTAGCTTTGAACGATTATCGAAAAGTTATTGAAACAAATTCTAAGTATTACTTTGCGTATGAAGCTTTAGGAATTCTTGCATGGTATGCAGGAAATTGGGAAGAAGCTCGTGTGGCATTTGAAAAAGCTTATTCTTACAATAAAGAAAATATTTCATACCCTTTGATGATAAGTGCTTGTTATATTAAAATGAAAAAATTACCACAAGCAAAAATGTTTCTTGCACCTGTTATGAAAACAAAAACAGATCGCAATTCGTTAGATTATATGATGTTGCGTTTGTTTCATGACCAAGGACCAGGAAATGCAGAGTCGGCAATTGCTTTAAAAATTCAGAAGGAAGAAAAAGCAACTCAAAAGGGAAAAATGCTTTACTATTTTGGATTATATTACTCTATGAAAGGGAATACAAATTTAGCGGCAAAATATTTTGCAGAAGTTACAAATATGCAAAGTCCTTTGTTTTTTGAATATAGACTTGCTGAATGGGGATTGCAAAAATGAGTAGAACAAGAGAAGAAGTAAATCTTGCTGGGCGAAAAATAGTTTTGATTGGAACAGCTCATGTTTCAAAAGAAAGTATTGCTGAAGTAAAAAATGAAATTGAATCATTAAAGCCTGATTGTGTAGCAGTAGAACTTGATGAAAAAAGATATAACTCGATGATGGATCCTGAAAGTTGGAAAAATCTCGATATCGTAAAAGTATTAAAAAGGCGAGAAGGTTTTTTAATGCTAGCAAATTTAGTTTTAAGTTCATTTCAAAAAAGAATGGGAAAAAATGTTGGTGTAAAACCTGGTGACGAAATGCTAGCGGCTATTAATTGTGCAAAAGAAAATAATATTTTGTTTACATTAGTTGATAGACCAATTCAGGTTACATTGAGACGAGCTTGGGCAAAAAACTCTTTGTGGGGAAAATGTAAACTTTTAGCATCAATGATTGCTAGCGCCTTTGATAATGAAGAAATTTCAGAAGATGAAATTGAAAAGTTAAAATCAGGAAACGAAATGGATTCTATGATGAAAGAGCTTTCTGAATATCTTCCATCTGTAAAAGAAGTTCTTATTGACGAGCGAGATAGATATCTTGCATCGCATATCTGGGAGTCTGAAGGTAATACAATTGTTGCAGTTTTGGGAGCTGGACATTTACCAGGTGTAAAAGCTTATTTAGAAAAATTAGCTAATGGTATAATGATTTCTGATACAAGTGATATTGAAACAGTTTCGGAAAAGTCTATCGCTGGAAAAGTAATCGGTTGGGGAATTCCAATTGTAATTGTAGCACTTATTGTAGCAGGATTTTTTATGGGTGGCCGAACAATTGGGACTCAGATGATTGGTTCTTGGATTTTGTGGAACGGATGTTTGTCTGCATTGGGTGCTTTGGTTGCATTCGCAAATCCGATTACGGTTTTGGTTGCTTTTGTTGGTGCTCCTTTAACTTCTCTTTGTCCGTTAGTTGGGGTAGGACTTTTTACAGGAATTGTACAGGCATTGATTTGTAAACCAAAAGTTTCAGATATTGAAAGTTTGCAAGAAGATGTATCAAGTCTTAAAGGTTGGTATAAAAATCGTGTACTAAAAGTTTTACTTGTATTTTTCTTGTCATCATTAGGTTCGACGATTGGAACTTTTGTTGCCACAGGAAAAATAGCTTCGTTGCTTACAAAAATCGGAGTAAAATAAAGCATTGTTTAGAAATTTTATAGCATGTTTGAATATACAGTTTCAAAATTAAAATAAATTATTATTTAAGGGCACTTCAAATGAGTGCCCGTTTTTTTTAATTATTTTTGCGAACTGAACACAGTTTTTACTAGTCCTGAAATATCAGTTACTTTTATAACCTCGTCTTCAGATTCCGGGGCAATTATATTTTTGTAGCCAAGACTTAAAGCAGTTTTTGCACGTTGTTTAATTCTTCCGACAGGTCTAATCTCTCCGGCAAGACTTAGTTCTCCGATTAGAACAGTTTCGTTAGAAAGTGGAATCCCTGTTCGGGCAGAATATAAACTTGCTGCAAGAGCTGAATCTATTGCACTTTCTGTCAATCGAACGCCGCCGGCAACATTTATATAAATGTCTTGATCGCTAAATCTAAGATTTGTTCTTTTTTCTAAGACAGCCGCAATGCGACTTACTCTTGCACTGTCAATTTTTTCACTAAAGACTCTTGTAATTGAAGATTTAGCAGGAACTGTTAAGGCTTGAATTTCTACAAGAAATACTCGAGTTCCTTCGAAGACGGCGGCGATGGCTACTCCATTTGGAATAGCTCCTTCTCGTCTAGTGATGAACATTGTACTTGGATCTTCAATTGCAATTAAACCTTTTTCCGACATTCTAAAAATACCAAGTTCGTCTACAGAGCCAAATCGATTTTTGTATGCTCGAAGAAAGCGAATTTCATCATTATTTCTTTCAAAAGAAATTACTGTGTCGACCATGTGCTCAAGAGCTTTTGGACCTGCGATATTTCCATCTTTTGTAACATGACAAGTCATTATTAAAACACTTTCATTTTCTTTTACCCAACCAACAAGTTCATTTGTACAATACTTTAATTGATTTATTGTACCAGGAATTATTCCGCCTTCAAGAGAATATACTGTTTGGATTGAATCTATTATTACTAAAAGTGGTTTTAATTCGTTTAGAGCATCGATGATATCTTCAAGGCGCATTGTTGACATTATTTGAATATTGTCGCAGTTTATGCCGAGGCGGTTTGCGCGCGCTTTTATTTGACTTGTGGATTCTTCACCAGAAACATAAAGAGCTATTTGTTCTTTGTCGCTTGAGTTTGAGTTGATGCTTTCTGAATTATTTTGGTTGCTAAAAGAAGAAGCTGTTTGTAAAAGGAGTGTTGATTTTCCAATTCCAGGCTCTCCTCCCAGTAGGATTGCGGATTTTTTTGTAGCGCCCAAACCGCCGAGGACTCTATCGAACTCCTTAATTCCTGTGGAAATTCTATCATCGTCCAATGCAATTACATCTTTTAGAGAAATCGGTTTTGATTTGATTGAAAGATTTTTTGTTGTAGTTGAGCTGAGTGCATTTTTATCGTTGATACATTCTTCCATTGTGTTCCAACTGCCACATTCAGGACATCTTCCAAGCCATCGTGGTTGTGTAAAGTTACAATTTGAACATTTGTAATTAATTTGAACTTTTCTTTTTGCCATAAAATCCTCGTTTTGTTTTGTTCACTTTAAATTAACTGATATTTAGAATGAAATAGCATCAACTTCATTTTCTTTTTGCGATGATTCACTTTTAATTATTGCAAAAATTTTGTTTGGTGCACAACAAAGCCATTGTCCATTTTTAGAAATTTTTCCAGATTGAATACAAATTTTATTTTGACATGGTGAATCAGTTATAAAAACTTTTCCTTTGTATATTGAAAAATTTGTTATTCCTTGGGCTCCTTCGATAGAAAAATTTTTGTTTGAACTTAAGTCGTATTCATATTTTTCATTTCCTGAAGAAATGAATAAAATCGGTTCGCTTTTTCCACTTGATATCATACGGATAGATAGAAAAAATATTGCGAAAAAAATTGCACTTATAAAATAATCAATAGGTTTAAATTTGCTTGACATAAGTTTTAACATATTATAAATTACAGATAGCTTGTAAATAAGCTGATAAACTCTCTCCGATGTCCAGCTTGCTGGACGGCGAATGTCTTAGAAAGCGTTGCTCTTTGAGACATTCGTTTTTTTTTGTTTTAACTTTTTTCTTGTGTTAAAACTGTTTTTTCTGGGACTGATTTTGTTACCCAAGTATTTCCACCGATTATAGAATCTTTTCCAATAATTGTATTTCCACCAAGAATAGTTGCTCCGGCATAAATTGTAACATTATCTTCTACTGTGGGATGTCGTTTTTTGTCTTGCAATTCTTTTTTTACGCTAAGTGCACCTAGTGTAACACCTTGATAGATTTTTACATTATTTCCAATAATTGTAGTTTCTCCAATTACAATTCCTGTTCCATGGTCAATAAAAAATGATTCTCCGATTGATGCTCCTGGGTGAATGTCTATTCCTGTTTTTCCGTGAACGTGTTCACTCATTATTCGAGGAATAATAGGAACTCCTTTTGTGTATAGACTATGTGCAATTCTATGGACTGTAATTGCTTCAAGTCCGGGATAGGATAAAATTACTTCTTCTGAACTTTGTGCGGCAGGATCTCCGAGAACTGCAGCTTTTACATCAAGTTGAATTTTTCGTCTGATTTCTGGAATTTCATTTAATAAAGCATAAACAGTTTTTTCAGCAAGTCCATAACAATGGGAGTTTTGAACATCGTGATTTTCGCAATCTTTTTTTGATACGACATAAACAAGGGCTTTTTGAATTTCTGTTGTAAGCATAGAAATGATTCTATTTACTTTCATCCCTGTCACAAATTTTAAATTTCCTGTTTGAATATCTTCGTCATATTTAAATCCTGGAAAAATAAGGGATTGTAAATCTTGTAAAACAGAAACAACATTTTGTCTATTTGGAAAGTTTTCTGCTCCTGCTCGATTTATTCCTCCGAGATTTTCGTATGAATTCATTATATTTTGGATAATATTGTCGATTGCCATTTTGTACCTTTTTTTTATAAAATTTTATAATTAAAAAATAACATATATTTGCATAATATGCTATGAATAATTCTAAATAAATTTTTTTATTTATTTTATATTTTAGTTATTGACTAAAATCGTTCTCTTGTGTATATTTCTAGAACATATCATTTCAATGGGGTATTTGCCCCTGTAGCTCAGTCGGAAGAGCGCAAGCATGGTAAGGTTGAGGTCTGCGGTTCGATCCCGCACGGGGGCTATCGTGTGGAATGGATTGATAGTTAGAAATTGTTTATTTAGGAGTATATATTATGGGTAGCAAGAAAAAAGGTGCAGTAGAACTCATCGCTTTGCAATGTTCAGAATGTAAAAGAAAGAATTATACTACATCAAAAAATCGTAAAAATATCCAAGGAAAATTAGAATTAAATAAATATTGTCCATGGGATAAAAAACATACTTTGCACAAAGAAACAAAAATTAAATAGTTATTAATGTTACAACTTAGTTGTAACTTAATATATTTTTTAGGTCAGTAGTTCAGTTGGTAGAGCATCGGTCTCCAAAACCGAGTGTCGCGGGTTCGAGTCCTGCCTGGCCTGTTATTTTTTATTTTAAAATAAGTTGAGGAAATTATGGCTAAGATAGGAAGTTTTTTCAGAGAATGTGTTGGTGAATTAAAAAAAGTAACATGGCCAACAAAAGATGACGTATTGGCTTCTGTGAAAGTTGTAATCGTATTGACTTTAGTTATGTCTATTATTCTTGGAGCTCTTGATTTAGGTTTTTCACAGTTATTCCGCCTCTTGATGAAATAGGAAGGTTTATTGATGGCAAAGGGTTGGTATATTCTTCATACATACAATGGTTATGAAGGGAAAATTGAAAAAGTAATTCATTCTAATGTTGAATCAGGTGAGTTAGACTCGTCTATTGTATGTGATGTAAAAGTACCTACAGAAGATGTTGTAGAAACTACTAAAGACGGAAAGAAAAAAACTCGTAAAGTAAAAATTTTACCTGGCTATATAATGTTAGAATTAGATTTGCCGGATTTAGGTTGGAAAGAAACTTGTAATACTATTCGTCGTATTCAGGGAGTAACAGGTTTTGTTGGAACAAATCCTAGTGAACGACCTAGGCCTATTTCTTCAGATGAAGCAAAAAGAATGCTTCAAAAATCTGGAGATCTTAAAGGTGAAAAAGCAATATTTGTAAAACAGACATTTGATATAAATGACCAAGTGAAGATTACTGAAGGTCCATTTGCGACATTTAACGGAACTGTTGAAGAAGTAAATGTAGAAAAAGAAAGACTTCGCGTAATGGTTCAGATTTTTGGTCGTGCTACACCTGTCGAAGTAGAATTTGGACAGGTTGAAAAGTTAGTTTTATAGCAATTCAGGCTTAGCGAAAGCTAAGAATATAAACCTGATATTGGGAGAAATATCGATCCGTTGGATGTCAGATATTTCGTTAAAGAGGAATGCTAAAATGCTTCCTTTTACACCAATTTAGGAGATAAAAAAATGGCAAAGAAGCAAGTAACAGCTGTCATCAAACTGCAGTGCCCTGCAGGATCTGCGACACCTGCTCCACCAATTGGACCTGCATTAGGACCTCATGGTGTTCCAGCTCCAAAATTTGTTCAGGAATTTAACGACAGAACTAAGTCAATGGAAAAAGGACTTATTATTCCTGTTGTTATTTCAGTATTTTCTGACAAATCATTCACTTTTGTTCTCAAGACTCCACCAGCAGCAGTACTTATCAAAAAGGCTTGTAAACTTGATAAAGGTTCAAGCAATGCACTTCGCGATAAAGTAGCTAAGTTGTCTCAGAAAGATCTTGAAGAAATCGCAAAAACAAAAATGCCTGATATCACAGCAAATGATATTGAAGCAGCAAAGAAAATCATCGCAGGTACTGCTCGCAGTATGGGCGTAGAAGTGGAGGCCTAAATGAAACACGGAAAGAAATATCGCGAATCAATGGCCAAATTCGATTTATCAAAGAAATATGATGTTTCAACTGCTTGTAAAATGGTTCAGGATATGAAACTTGCAAAGTTTGATGAAACTGTAGAAGTACATGTTGCTCTTCGTCTTGGAAAGAGTGCTACAGTTCGTGATACTTTGGTTTTCCCTAATCAGTTCAAAGCAGAAAAGAAAGTATTAGTTTTCTGTAAAGAAGATCGTATTAAAGAAGCTCTCGATGCTGGTGCAGCATTCGCAGGTGCAGATGAATACATCGAAAAAGTAAAAGGCGGATGGCTTGATTTTGATGTTGCTGTAGCAACACCTGATATGATGAAAGATGTTGGTCGTCTTGGTATGGTTTTGGGACGCAAAGGTCTTATGCCTAACCCAAAAACAGGTACTGTAACAGTTGATATCGCAAAGGCTATTGCTGAATTAAAGAAAGGACGTACAGAATACCGTGCTGACAAAGGTGGTGTAGTTCACATTGCAGTAGGTAAATGTTCTATGGATGCAGAAAAAGTTGCAGAAAATATTTCTACACTTCTTTCAGAAATTATCAGAAAGAAACCTGTAGAAGCAAAAGGTGATTATGTTCAGACTGTTTCTGTAAGCTCAACAATGGGCCCAGGTGTATGGGTTGATTTTAGTAAAGGAGAATAGATAAATGGCAATTAAAGCAACAAAAATTCAGCCTGCTAAAACAGAAGCTATTGAAGCTGCAAAAAAGACTCTCAGTGAATATAACGATTTTATCTTTGCTGATTACCGTGGTCTTACAGTAGAACAGATTACAACACTTCGTAATAAACTTCGTGAAAGTAACTCAGCTATTAAAGTTATCAAAAATAACTTTGCTAAGATTGCTTTTGCAGATATGAAAATTGAAAATGTTTCAGAATATCTTTCAGGACCAACTGCTATTGCAATGGCTAAAGAAGATTCAAATGAAACAGCAAAAATTCTTTTTGATTTCGCAAAAGAAGCACCTGCACTTCAAGTAAAAGGTGCTTATGTAAACAACGAAGTTTACGATTCTGCAAAAATTGAAGCATATTCAAAGGTTCCTGGCAAAAAGCAACTTATCGCAATGCTCATGTCAGCTATCAATGGACCTGCTCAGAAACTTGCAGCTACATTACAAGCATATGTTGAAAAGCTTGAAAAAGAAGGACCTGTGGCAGCAGCTCCTAAAGCAGAAGCAGCACCAGCTGCTGAAGCACCAGCAACAGAAGAAGCAGCACCAGCTGCTGAAACTCCTGCAGCAGAAGAAGCAGCACCAGCTGCTGAAACACCTGCAGCAGAATAATCTGTTCTGTAAAATTTTATTTAAGCACGGTCAGGCTTCATAGCTGTCGACTGTCCGTGTTACAAATAGCAGGAGTTTTCTTGAGATAACTTAC
Source organism: Treponema sp. (assembly GCA_045606765.1). GTDB lineage: Bacteria > Spirochaetota > Spirochaetia > Treponematales > Treponemataceae > Treponema_D. The sequence goes on along the minus strand of JAZUSR010000121.1, from coordinate 38,458 downwards.
TGCACGCTTTATAAGGAAACTTGTAAACGAAAACATATTATTTATTATGGAGAAGACAATATGGCAGCTCTCACAAATGATCAGATTCTTGATGCAATTGCATCTATGTCAGTTCTTGAAGCTTCAGAACTCGTAAAAGCAATGGAAGAAAAATTCGGTGTTACAGCAGCAGTAGCAGTAGCAGCAGCTCCTGGAGCAGCAGCTGGTGCAGCAGCAGAAGATGAACAGACAGAATTCACAGTAACACTTGATAGCTTCGATGCAGCTAAAAAGATTGGAGTTATTAAAGCAGTTAAAACTCTTACAAACCTTGGACTTGGAGAAGCTAAAGCTCTCGTTGAAGGTGCTCCAGCAACAGTTAAAGAAGGACTTTCTAAAGCTGATGCAGACAAATGGATTGCTGAAATTGAAGCAGCTGGTGGTAAAGCATCAAAGAAATAAGTTAAGTCTTATTTCATAAATTTTTTAAGAAGCAGACACGGAAAATTAGTAAAAATTCCGTTGTCTGCTTTAGTCGTTTATAAATATTAAAAAAGTGTTTTTCCAAAACATTAAATAAGGCCTGTTTTTTTGTGCTGTGCAGGAGTTTCCGCATGTAGCAAATGGCATGGACCGGAAGGTGTTTTTTTTATAGGGGGCATGATGTTCGCAAAAAGTCGGACTATCAATCGTAAATATATCGGTAAAGATATTAAAAACTTCATGGAAGTTCCTAATCTTATCGATGTACAAACTTCTTCTTACGAATATTTTCTTCAGAAAGAAAGATTAGAAAACAAAGAACCTTTGTTAAACCAGGGATTACAGGAAGTATTTACTTCAATTTTCCCAATCGAAAGTCCTAATGGCGATATGTCATTAGAGTATGAATTTTATGAACTTGATAAAGATAATATCAAGTTTACTGAATATGAATGTAAACAAAAAGGACTTACTTATTCAGTTCCTTTGAAGGCTCGTATCAATCTTAATTTTATGCAAACTGGTGCAATCCTTCAGAAAGATATATACATGGGAGACATTCCTCTTATGACAGACCGTGGTACATTTATTATCAACGGTGCTGAACGAGTTGTTGTTTCTCAGATTCAAAGATCTCAGGGTGTAATTTTTACACACGAAAAAAACGTTTATGAAAGCCGCATTATTCCTTATCAGGGATCATGGCTCGAATTTGAAATTGATCATAAAAAAGAATTGATTTTTGCAAGACTTGCTCGTAAGAAAAAAATTCTTGGAACAATTTTTTTGAGAGCTCTTGGTTTTGAAACTCGTGAAGAAATTATTAAACAATTCTATTTAACTGAAACTACAAAAGTTTCTGATGCTCGTGATGTTCGTGACGGTCTTGTTGGAAAAGTTCTTTCAAAACCAGTTATGGTTAAGAGTGAAGAAACTGGTGAAGATGTAAAACTTTATCCAGCTGGAAAAAGACTTCATCCTCATGAAATCGATGATTTGATTGCTCATGGAATTAAATCTATTGAAGTAATTAAATTTGATACTCGTAAAAATGCTGGTAATCGAGATGTTAAAAATGATTCGTTGAATTCGCAGATTATTATTAACTGTTTTGAACGAGAAGAAATTAAATTCCAAAAAGAAGGTCTTGAAAATGATGAACCTACTAAAGAAGATGCAATTTCTGCTGTTTATTCAGTTTTAATGCCAGGAGAAGCTATTACTGTTGAAGCTGCTGAAAAAGATTTGCATGCAATGTATTTCTCTCCTCGTAGATATAATTTGGGTCGAGTTGGTCGTTATAAATTAAATAAAAAATTCGGATACAAAGAACCTGTAAAAGAATTGTCTTTAGTAAAACAAGATGTTATCGAAACAATGAAATTCTTGATCAAAGCATATATTGGTGAAGAAATGACAGATGACATTGACCATCTTGGAAATCGTCGAATTCGTTCTGTTGGTGAATTGATTACTCATCACTTGCGCTCTGCTTTTATGCGTATGGAAAAAATCGCAAAAGAAAGAATGAGTTCAAAAGAAACAGAAACTATGAAGCCACAGGATTTAATTTCTATTAAACCTATTGTTGCTTCTCTTAAAGAATTCTTTGGTTCTTCAACATTGTCTCAGTTCATGGATCAGGTTAACCCATTGGCAGAACTTTCTAACAAACGTCGTCTTAGTGCATTAGGTGATGGTGGTTTGTCTCGAGAAAGAGCTGGTTTTGAAGTTCGTGATATTCACTATACTCATTATGGTCGAATGTGTCCTATCGAAACAGCTGAAGGTCCAAATATTGGTTTGATTGTGAACTTAGCACTTTATACTCGTGTAAATGAATACGGATTCCTTGAAGTTCCTTATCGTAAAGTAAAAAACGGAAAGGCTACAAAAGAAGTTGAGTACTTATCAGCAATTGATGAAGATAAATATACAATTGGACAGATTTCTGAAGGTATGAAATCAGATGGTTCTTTTGCAACTGATATGATTTCTGTTCGTCACCGTGGTGATTATTCAATGCGAAGTCCAATGGATGTTCAGTACATGGATGTTTCTCCACAGCAAGTAATTTCTGTTTCTGCTTCATTGATTCCATTCCTTGAACACGATGACGCAAACCGTGCTCTCATGGGCTGTAACATGCAGCGTCAGGCTATTCCTTTGTTATTTCCTGAACCACCTTATGTTGGTACTGGTATGGAAAAGCGATGTGCTTATGATTCAGGAGTTCTTGTTAAAGCTCGTCGTGCTGGTGAAGTTGTATTTGTTTCAAGTGAACTTATCAAAGTTAAACCAGAAGGTGGAAAACGTGGTGAACTTGATGAATATACATTGTTAAAGTATCAGCGTACTAACCAAGATACTTGTTTTAACCAAAGACCTACTGTTGCTGTTGGTGAAAAAGTTGAAGCTGGTGCTGTAATTGCAGATGGTCCTGCAACTTTCAACGGAGAATTGTCTCTTGGTCGAAACCTCTTAGTTGGATTTGTTCCTTGGAATGGTTATAACTACGAAGATGCTGTTCTTATTAGCAAACGAGTAGTAAAAGAAGATATGTATACTTCTATTCATATTAAGGAATTCCAGACAGAAATCCGTGATACAAAACTTGGACCTGAAAAAATTACTCGCGAAATTCCAAACCCTGGTCGTGATGATGAAAGAATTAATAATCTCGATGCAGAAGGTATTATTCGTATTGGTGCAAAAGTTCGTTCAGGTGATATTCTTGTTGGAAAAGTTACTCCAAAAAGTGAAACTGAAACAACTCCAGAATTTAAACTTCTTAATTCTATCTTTGGTGAAAAAGCAAAAGAAGTTAGAGATTCTTCATTAAGAGTTCCTCATGGTGTTGAGGGTGTTGTAATTGATGTACAGCGCTTGCGAAGAAATGAAGGTGACGATTTAAATCCTGGTGTTGAAGAAATTGTAAAAGTTATTATTGCTAATAAACGAAAACTTCGTGAAGGTGATAAAATGGCTGGTCGCCACGGAAACAAAGGTGTTGTTTCTAGAATTCTTCCTGAAGAAGATATGCCATATTTGGAAGATGGAACTCCACTTGATGTTTGTTTGAATCCACTTGGTGTACCATCACGAATGAATATTGGTCAGATTATGGAATCTGAATTAGGAATTGCAGGTAAATATTTGAATCAATTCTTTGAATTACCTGTTTTCCAATCGCCTAGTCAGGAAACAATTTCTAAAAAACTTGAAGAAGCAGGTCTTAATGGAAACTGTAAACAAGTTGTTCGAGATGGTCGTACTGGTGAACCATTTGTAAACCCAATTTTCGTAGGTGTAATTTATTATCTCAAATTGAATCACTTGGTTGATGATAAAATGCATGCTCGTGCAACAGGTCCTTACTCTCTTGTTACTCAGCAACCTCTTGGTGGTAAAGCTCAGTTTGGTGGTCAGCGTCTTGGAGAAATGGAAGTTTGGGCTCTTGAAGCTTACGGTGCTGCTAATACACTTCAAGAAATGATGACAATCAAATCTGATGATATGGTTGGTCGTACAAAAGTATACGAAGCAATTGTAAAAGGAGAACCTTCAACTGCTGCGGGTGTTCCTGAAGCATTTAATGTTATGGTACAGGAACTTCGAAGTTTGGCTCTTGATTTTACAATTTATGATGATAAAGGTAAGCAAATTGCTCTTACAGAACGCGATTCAGAATTAATTTCTAAAGCAGCTTCTGGTTTTAATAAGGAGAATACAAATGCGTAATGATCTCGATCAAGATAATCAGAGAATTCAGGATTTTGATTCAATCAGATTAAAACTTGCTTCTCCAGATACTATTCGTGCATGGTCATATGGTGAAGTAAAAAAACCTGAAACTATTAACTATAGAACTTTGCGTCCTGAGAAAGATGGTCTCTTTTGTGAACGAATTTTCGGTACAACTAAGGAATGGGAATGTTATTGTGGAAAATTTAAAAGCGTTCGCTATAAGGGTGTAATTTGTGATCGTTGTGGTGTTCAAGTTACTCACTTTAAAGTTCGCCGTGAGAGATCAGGTCATATTGAATTGGCTGCTCCTGTAAGTCATATTTGGTATTATCGTTCTGTTCCTAGTCGAATGGGACTTTTACTAGATCTTCAGGTTGCTGCATTGCGTTCAGTTTTATATTATGAAAAATATATCGTAATTGATCCAGGTGATTCTGACTTTAAAAAGAATCAGCTTTTGACAGAAGAAGAATATCTTGATGCAGAACAGAGATACGGTGGTTCTTTTTCTGCTGCAATGGGTGCAGAAGCAATTAAGACTTTGCTCGAAAATATTGATCTTGATGCTCTTGCTGCAGAACTTCGTGAAAAAATGATCGAAAAGGGTGCTAAATCTGATAAGAGACTTTTAAGACGAATTGAAATTGTAGAAAATTTCCGTAGATCTGGAAATAAAGCATCTTGGATGATTTTGGATGTAATTCCTGTTATGCCACCTGATTTAAGACCTATGGTTCAGTTAGATGGTGGTAGATTTGCAACTTCTGATCTTAATGACTTATATAGACGAGTTATTAATAGAAATAACCGTTTGAATAGACTTATGCTCCTTTCTGTTCCTGATATTATTTTGCGAAACGAAAAGAGAATGCTTCAAGAAGCAGTTGACGCATTGTTTGATAACTCAAAAAGAAAGAGAGTTGTAAAAGGTGCTTCAAATAGAGCTCTTAAGTCTATTTCTGATATGATTAAAGGTAAGCAAGGTCGTTTCCGTCAGAATTTGTTAGGAAAGCGTGTTGACTATTCAGGTCGTTCTGTAATTGTTGTTGGACCAGAATTAAAACTTTGGCAGTGTGGTGTTCCAACAAAAATGGCTCTTGAATTATTCAAACCATTCCTTATGAAAAAACTTTTGGATAAAGAAATTGCTACAAATGTAAAAAAAGCTAGAGAAGTAGTTGAAGCAGAAAAGCCAGAAGTTTTTGCAATCCTTGATGAAGTTGTTCGTGAACATCCTGTAATGCTTAACCGTGCGCCTACTTTGCACCGATTAGGTATTCAAGCGTTTGAACCTGTTCTCGTAGAAGGTAAAGCTCTTAAACTTCACCCTCTTGCTTGTAAGGCATTTAATGCTGACTTTGACGGTGACCAAATGGCTATCCATGTTCCTTTAACACAAGCTGCTATGATGGAATGTTGGACATTGATGCTTTCTGCTCGTAACTTGCTTGACCCAGCAAATGGTAACGCAATTGTTGGTCCATCTCAGGACATGGTATTAGGTATTTACTATATGACTGCTGTAAAACCTAACGCTATTGGTACAGGAAAAAGATTCTCAGATTCAGACGAAGTTCGTATGGCTGCGGAATGTGGAAATATTGAATGGCAAGCAAAAATTAAAGTTCCAGCACCAAAAGATTCTTTCAAAGAAGGACTTTTCAAAAAAGGTGATATCATCGAAACAACTGCAGGTACACTTGCATTCAATGAAGCTATGCCTGAAGAAGTTGATTTTGTAAATGAACAGCTTGGTGAAAAAGAACTTAAAAAGATGATTGAAAGCGTTTACCATGCAGAACCTCCTAAAGGTGGTGCTTGGATAACAATTCAAATGCTTGATGCAATTAAGGCTATTGGTTATAAGAATGCAACTTTCTATGGTGCAACAATTGCAATGGACGATATCCTCATTCCTCAAGAAAAGAAATCAATGATGGATAAAGTTAACAAAGAAGTAGAAAAGATTGTTAATGATTATAACAAAGGTGTTATGACTGCTGATGAACGCCATGAAAAAGTTACAAGTCTTTGGGATAAAACAGATAAAGAGCTTTCTAAAAAAATGATGGAAAATCTTGAAAAACACAAAGACGGATTTAATACAATTTGGATGATGGCTAAATCTGGAGCTCGAGGTTCTTCAAAACAGATTTCTCAGCTTGCCTCAATGCGTGGTTTGATGGCTAAACCTAACGGAGATATTATTGAACTTCCTGTTCAATCAAACTTCTATGAAGGTTTGTCAGTAATCGAATACTTTATTTCAACTTCTGGTGCTCGAAAAGGTCTTTCAGATACTGCTATTAAAACAGCCGATGCTGGTTATATGACTCGTCGTCTTGTTGATGTTGCTCAAGATGTTGTTGTAAATGAAGAAGATTGTGGAACAATTAATGGTATTGATTATTCTGCGATAAAAGAAGGGGATGAAATAAAAGAACACCTTTCTGATCGTATTGTAGGTCACTTTACAAATGAATTAGTTATTGACCCAATGACAGGTGAATTGATTTGTGATGTAAATACTTATATTACTGATGAACTTGCTAAGCAAATTGAAGCTGCTGGGGTTGAAAAGGTTAAACTTAGAACTGTACTTACTTGTGAAGCAAAACATGGTATTTGTGTAAAATGTTATGGAAAAAATCTTGCTCGCAATAAAATTGTTGAAATTGGTGAAGCTGTTGGTATTATTGCCGCTCAATCAATTGGACAGCCAGGTACACAGCTTACTATGCGTACTTTCCATGCCGGTGGTACTGCTAGTAAAGCATCTGAAGATAACCGAATTGTATTAAAATATCCTGCAATTATTGAAGATATTGCTGGTACAAATGTTCCTACAAAAGACAAAAATATGTTGTTTACAAGAAAGGGACATATGAATGTTTCTCGAATTATCGACAATATTGATATTTCGAAAAGTGATAAAGTTCTTGTTGAACATGGTGGAAAAGTAAAATCTAATACACCGGTTGTTTCAAGAAAAGATGGTGATGTACTTGCTTCAGAAAACTCTAGAGTTATTATTGCAAAAAACAAATTGTATCTTGTAAGTAGTGTTCAGGAGATTGAAATTCCAAATGGTTCAGTAATCTTCTGTAAACAAGGTGATTTTGTTGAAGCAAATCAAACTCTTGGAGAATTTGACTTAACAAGCGATCCAATTATTGCAGAAATTGACGGATATGTTCATTATGAAGATATCGTAGAAGGTTCTACTCTTGAAGTTAAGATTGATAGTGAAACTGAAAAGAAAGAACGCTATATTTCTGACCTTCACCTTGAAGGAATGCAACCTCGTGTTCTTATTACAGACAATGATGGAAATGAAAAAGGAAGTTATTTCCTTCCATCTGGAGCGTTATTGCTTGTTGATGATAAGAAGAAAATTTCTAAAGGTGAAATTATCGCAAAAATGCCTAAAGAAGCTGCTAAGACAAACGATATTACAGGTGGTCTTCCTCGTGTATCTGAACTCTTTGAAGCTCGTAAACCAAAGGTTCCGACTGTGCTTGCTCAAATTTCTGGAATTGTTAAGTTTAAAGAAGCTACAAAAGGTAAACGAAAAGTTTCAGTTGAAGATAAATACGGAAGGGTATTTGACCATTTGATTCCTGTTACAAAACGAATGTTAGTTCGTGACGGAGATAAGGTTGAAGCTGGAGAAAGATTGTGTGACGGAGCTCCAAGCCCACATGACATTCTTGCTATTTTGGGTGAAAATGCATTACAGAATTATCTTATGGATGAAATTCAGTCTGTATACCGTGCTCAGGGTGTATCAATTAATGATAAACATATTGGTATCATTGTACGCCAGATGTTAAAGAAGGTAGAAATTGTATCTGTAGGAGATACTCGTTTTATCTACGGACAGCAGGTTGATAAATATCGATTCCATGAAGAAAATGCTCGCGTTGTAGCTGAAGGTGGACAACCATCAATTGGTCGCCCAATGTTCCAAGGTATTACAAAAGCATCTTTGAATGTAGATTCATTCATCTCGGCTGCTTCATTCCAGGAAACTACTCGTGTTCTTACAAATGCAGCAATTTCTGGTGCAGTAGATGGATTACATGGTATCAAAGAAAATGTTACTATTGGTCATATGATTCCAGCGGGAACTGGTATTAAGAACTATAGAAATGTAAAATTATATGATTCATCTGAAATGGACTTAGATGTTAAGATGAATGAAGTTCTTGAACAGCGTCGTCAGGAAAAAGAACTTGAACAAACTATTAAAGTTGAAGAACCAAGTTTTGATTCTGAAGAATCTGATTAATAAGTAATTAATTCTGTAAAAATTAAAATATTTTATAGAAAGATTTGGCTTAAGTTAGAGAATAAAATATATTTCTTTAACTTAAGCCATTTTTTTTTCGTTATTATTTTTTAACCGCTTTTACTTTTAAAATAATTCTTTATTACAAATATCCTTAGAAGCGAAAGGTCCTGCAATTGGTGCTGCACTACGACTTTCTCCAAAAAAGTCTGTGTTGAAAGTGATAGGTGTGCCGTCTGGATTTTCGTACTTTTGTTCAGTTTCAAAAGCTTCTCGAATGTCACTTGTAGAATAAATTTTACAATCATTATTTGGAATAAAATCGTAAAGATTCGTTTTTAAGAAATATTTTTCATTTGTTTCTTCTAACGAAAGAGTTATTTTGTTTTTAGAATCAACATATGCATCTAGTTCTTTTTTCATAGGTTTTGCACCATTGAAGTAAAGATTTCCATTTGCCCATACAGGAAGCTTTGAGTAATATTTATCAGTTTTTACAGAACCTTCACCACAGTATCCTTCAAACATTTTATCCCATTCATGGAATGTCGGAAAATCATTAAACGGAATAGTTCCAACTTCGATATTTCCATCGTCCCAAAGTTGTTTTCGTTTTTTTACATCTTTTTTCATAACATTCATAACCTTTTTCATAAAAGGTCTCATTGGTTGCTGAATAAAGATATTATTATAGAAGTGATTATCTCCATGAAGAATTGTCATAAAACCGATAATGTCAGTTTTGTGAGGAGCATGGTATGGTGTGTATCTATCTGATGGAATGTTTGGAGCCCCGTTGTATGTTCCAAGTCCAACGGCTGTAAATCCTCCTGCAATAATATTGTGAATTAATGCAACGCCCTGTGTGGCAATTTTTAAAGCTCGGTCTGATAAGAAAATGTTGTTATCGACAAGAGTTGGACCATGGCTTACTTCGATAAACAAATCTTCAGCAGCACCTTGCATACTTTGGCTATTCATATTATATGACTTTGGAACACAGTTGTCATGGAATAAGTTTTGTGTAACTCTAGTTCCTTGTGCTTGCCAATCAAGCCATATTCCGCGGGTACAATTGTGAATATGGTTTCTTCTATAGATTACATCAATTGCGGCGTGCATTTTAATTCCACCGATTTCTGCACCTGCAAGGTTTTGTTTATTATTTATATGATGAATGTGGTTATCTTCGATAATTGAGAAAACTCCACCAAGGTGACCTACGATACCAGTTTGTCCACAGTTATAAATTTCGCAACGACGAACTATATGACTTCCGATTGTTTCCTTTGACCAACCGTCAAGTTGTGCAATACAGACACAGTCTCGTTGAGTTTGAGTTCCATCTTTGTACTTTTTTTCTAACCATTTATTATCGTTGTCTTTTTGATAATACTTTCCTAAAGAAATTCCTGAACATTTTGATTCATAAATTTCGCAATCCTCGATAATCCATCCTTTTGACCAATGAGGTCCAATCATACCATCTTGGTAAGCAGTTGGCGGTGCCCATTGGGTTGCAGCTTTTGATACTTTAAATCCTGAAAAAGTGATGTAATCTTTGTGCATTTCAGAAGGAAGAAAACAATTTTGTCTTACACTTATTTCAACATTTTCTTCATTTGGGTTTTTCCCTTGGAAATTAGCATAAATTACAGTTTCGTCTTTTTCTGTATTTTGTTCTGTGTACCAAGTATGTAATGTAAATTCTTGATCCCATGACGGAATGTAAGTTTTTGGTTTTGTAACATTTTCTAATGAAGGAACTTCATACATAGATTTTTCATTTAGAAAAACATCTGCCGTGTGAGAGGCTGTACAAGCAACAAACCAATCTCCACGGACAAATGTATTAAATGGGTTGTAAGTTCCAAAAGTAGAATTTGGAATTCTTGCCACATAAACATCCCCATCTAATTTTGTCCAATTTTTACAAGGTTCTGCTCCCGTGATGTGAGCTTCTTTTGGTTTTTCAGATCGATAGATAATTGGGTTTTCTTTTGTTCCTCCGTTTTTTGGATTTACATATTCTCTATAAATTCCGGGTGCTACAATTACTTCGTCTCCTGATACTGCAATATCTGCAGCTTGTTGAATTGTTTTAAAAGGCGATTCTTTTGTGCCATTCCCATTTTGATTTGAATTAGAATCTACATAATAAATCATAAATTACTCCTATGTGTAAAAAATTATTTATTTCCTAAAGGAAGCCAGTTTAATACATTTTGAATATATGTGTCCCAAAAGTCCCAGTCGTGACCTCCATTGGCTTTTTCAAAAATAAACTCAGCTCCTTGTTTCATTAGAAACGATGCAAATTCTTCAGCACGAGGAAAAAGGTGATCGCTTTTTCCACAGGCTAAATAGAATTTTGGAAGATTAGCATTTTCTTTTTTTAATTTCTGAATAAGGTAGTAAGGATTTTTTTCACTTTCTCGAATTGTAGAAAGGTCGCCAAAAAATCTTTCAAAAAAAGCTCGATTGTGTAAGACAATAGATTTATTGTAAGAAGATTTTTCTGCATCATCAATCATTAGAGCAGGTGATAAAGCTGCAATGTGACTGAATGTTTTATGATATTTGCATCCATTGTAAATTGCGCCGTATCCTCCCATAGATAAACCTGCAATAAAAGTATCATCTTTTTTTCTCGACAAAGGAAAAATTTTCCTTGTTATTTGAACAAGTTCTTCCCCGATGAATTTGCTGTATTGTTCGCCAACTGATGAAAGTCGTTCTTTCCCGTTGATACCAGGTGAATCTACATAAAACATATTTTCTCCAGATGGAAGAACCACTGCTAGATTTTTTTCAGTTGCCCAACGAATAATTCTTGTATTGTTAATCCATGAATTATTGTCGTCGAAAACTCCATGTAATAAATACAATGTTTTAAATGGTTTGTTATCCCATTCAATATCATCTCCTAAAGAAAATTTGTCGATTGGTAAAATTATTTTTACACCAACACTACGGTAAAGACTTTTTGAAAAAAAGTTTAAATCAATAATCGCCATATGTCTAATTATATAATAGAAAGTTTGAAATAGAAATAAAAAAATATTTTATAAAATTCGTAATTTATAAACTAAAAATATTTGCTAAATTTAAGAGAATTCCCTTGAATTCATTTATTAAATTTTATAAAATGTCAGAACCTATCATTAGGTATTTAGTATTCAATTTTTCCGGGGTGCTGACCGGTATATATAAAAAGGAGACATTTTTAAGATGCCTACAATTAATCAATTGATTCGTCAGGGACGTAAGTCAGCTGCTAACAGAACCAAATCTCCCGCACTTGATTCTTGTCCGCAGAAACGTGGTGTTTGTACACGTGTAATGACTGTTACTCCAAAAAAACCAAACTCAGCTTTACGTAAAGTAGCTCGTGTTCGTTTGTCTAACAGTATTGAAGTTACTGCATATATTCCAGGTATTGGACATAACTTGCAGGAACACTCTGTAGTTTTGATTCGCGGTGGTCGTGTAAAAGACCTTCCTGGTGTTCGTTACCATATTATCCGCGGTACAAAAGATACTCTTGGTGTTGAAGATCGTAAACGCGGTCGTTCAAAATATGGTGCTAAGAGACCTAAGGCATAAGGAAAAGGAGGATTAAAATGGGTAGACATAAGAAATCAGTTAATCGTCCGATTATGCCGGATGCAAAATATAACAGTCAGGTTGTTTCAAAATTTGTTACTCGTATGATGCTTGATGGAAAGAAAGATACTTGTACAAAAATTATTTATGAAGCAATGGATAAACTTAAGGCAAAAACAGGAAATGAACCTTTAGAAGTATTTTTGAAGGCTTTAGATAATGTTAAGCCAGTTGTAGAAGTAAAATCTCGCCGTGTTGGTGGTGCTACATATCAAGTTCCAGTAGAAATTCGTGATGCTCGTCGCGAAGCTCTTGCTATGCGTTGGATTATCGAAGCTGCTCGTAAGAGAAGTGGTCATGGAATGGCTGATACTCTTTCAGCAGAACTTTTAGATGCATTTAATAATACTGGTACTGCATTTAAGAAAAAAGAAGATACACATAAAATGGCAGAAGCAAATAAAGCTTTCGCTCATTTCCGTTGGTAGGAATGTTTTTTACTAAGTTTTGTACTTAGTGTATGTTTCTTTTAAATAAAGCGTGGTTTTGATGTTATTTTTATGAAAAATATGTCAAAATTGCGCTTTTTTTTGACTTTTTTTACTTTTTGCTATTGAAACTTGTTAGAAAAAAGTGTATAAAAGTAGAACCTGTCTATATAATTTATAGGCAAAAAAGGGTTCTTTGAGAGTCAGGCGGATTTGATCCGGTAAAAGTCGTAAAGTTTACTATGAGTGCGAATGAGTAGTATTCAGGTTTTTACAGCCCTTAGGTGAGTAAATTATTATCGTTGATAGTAATTGTAGACGAGAAAGCATTAAGGGTTTCTGCTGCAGTTTGTTTTGCTGCCAGGCTCTAGGATGCCAGACCAGTCATTAAACGTGTATAATTTAGTGATGATAGGTGGTGCCGGCCATAATATTCCGAATTGATGGAATATTTTGTATGAATGATTATAGAAAATGGATTTTTTGGTCTTTATTTTACTATAATCTTCCTTCCGAAAACTATCTTATCTTATCTTTTATTTATTCACGTAGAAAAAATGTGTATGCGAATGGTTGTTCTTTTAGTTTAAAGATCGCTATTCTGGCTTAAAGTGCAACACAGAAAATATTTTTTTGAATGCCGATATAGATGTTTATCGGTAAGGAGAAACACATGGCTAAGGAGAAGTTTGAAAGAACTAAACCTCACATGAACGTTGGTACTATTGGTCACGTAGACCATGGTAAGACAACTTTGTCAGCTGCTATCACTAACTATTGTGGTACAAAATATGGTGACAAAGTTCTTAAGTATGACGAAATTGATAACGCTCCAGAAGAAAAGGAACGTGGTATTACAATCAATACTCGTCACTTGGAATATCAGTCAGATAAGAGACACTATGCACATATCGACTGTCCAGGACATGCTGACTATGTTAAAAACATGATTACTGGTGCAGCTCAGATGGATGGTGCTATCCTTGTTTGTGCTGGTACTGACGGTGTAATGCCTCAGACAAAAGAACACCTTTTGCTTGCTCGTCAGGTAGGTGTACCAAAGATTATCGTATTCTTGAACAAAGCTGATCTTGCTGACCCTGATATGCTTGAACTCTGTGAAGAAGACGTAAAAGACACACTTCAGTCTTACGGATTTGCTGCAGAAACTCCAATTATCAAAGGATCTGCTTTTAAAGCATTGAATGAATCTTCAGATGCTGCTAATACAACTTGTATTGAAGAACTTTTAACAGCTATGGATACATGGTTTGATGATCCAGAACGTGATGAAAATAAACCATTCTTGATGCCAATTGAAGATATCTTCACAATTTCAGGACGTGGTACAGTAGTTACAGGACGTATTGAACGTGGTGTAATTAACTTGAACGATCCAGTTGAAATCGTTGGTATTCGTCCAACAGCAACTTCAACAGTAACTGGTATTGAAATGTTCCAGAAAACACTTGATCAGGGACAGGCTGGTGATAACGTTGGTATTCTTCTCCGTGGTGTTGAAAAGAAAGATGTTATCCGTGGTCAGGTTCTTGCAGCTCCAGGTTCAATTCAGCCACATACAAAATTCGAAGCTCAGATTTACGTTCTTTCAAAAGAAGAAGGTGGACGTCACTCACCATTCTTCTCTGGATATCGTCCACAGTTCTACTTCCGTACAACAGATATTACTGGTACAGTAAATTTGGAAGCTGGTGTAGACATGGTTAAACCAGGAGATAACGTTAAAATTATTGGTGAACTTATTCACCCAATCGCTATGGACGAAGGTCTTAAACTTGCTATCCGTGAAGGTGGTCGTACAATCGCTTCAGGACAGGTTACAAAGATTATCGAATAGTTAAATAATTTTTTATACAAGTTCACTTTTGTGGGCTTGTATAAAAGTAGGAGCATATATAATGGCTAATGGAAAGATTCGTGTCAGACTCAGAGCATTTGATGTAGAGTTGATCGATCAGAGTGCAAAAGCCATCGTGCAGACAGTTCAGAAAGCTGGAGCTAAGGTTTCCGGACCTATTCCACTTCCTACAAGAATTAACAAGGTAACTGTACTTCGTTCACCTCACGTTAATAAAAAATCGCGTGAGCAGTTTGAAATGCGTACACATAAACGCCTTATTGATATTCTTGAACCTTCATCTGAAGTTATGGATTCTTTGATGAAGCTTGAATTGCCAGCCGGTGTAGATGTAGATATTAAACAGTAAGTCTTTATTGATTACTGTAAAGGTACGGTCCCCTGGATCTGGGATGACGGCCATAAATTAATTAAAGAAAGTATTCAGTTAAATGAAGTACTTTCTAAATAGGAGAAATCAGAATGAAAGGTCTGATCGCAAAAAAAGTGGGAATGACCCAGGTTTTTGACGAAAGCGGTAATTTGACACCTGTCACCGTGATCCACGTTGAACCTAATGTGGTTGTTGCTACAAAAACAAAAGAAAACTGCGGTTATGATGCTGTAGTACTTGGTTTGGATGATATGAAAGCATCTAAAGTAAGTAAAGCATATGCCGGACAGTTTCCAGAAAATATCACACCTAAGAGAACTCTTAAAGAGTTCCGTAACTTCGAAACAGAAGTTAAAGTTGGAGACCTTGTAGGTCTTGAATTATTTGAAAAAACTCGATTCCTTGATGTTACAGCAACTTCAAAAGGTAAGGGATTTCAGGGTGTAATGAAGAGATGGGGCTTCCATGGTGGACGTGCAACTCACGGTTCTAAATTCCATCGTGAAGCTGGTGGTACAGGAACTATTAATCCACAGCATACTTTTAAGAATGTTAAAATGCCAGGAAGAATGGGATTTGAACGTATTACAGTACAGAACCTTCGTGTTGTAAAAATCGACCCAGAATTGAAGGTTATTTTAGTTCGTGGTGCTGTACCAGGAAACAAAGACTGCACACTTATCGTGAAGTCCGCAGTAAAAAAATAGGAGATAGAATATGGAAAAGAAAGTATATTCAACTTCTGGTAAAGAACTGCGTACTATTACACTTGATGATAAAGTATTCGGTCTTCCAGTGAATGACGACGTAATTTATTACGCAATTACAAATGAATTAGCAAATAAACGTGTTGGTACTGCTTGTACTAAAACTCGTTCAGAAGTTCACGGATCAAATGCTAAACCTTACAAACAGAAGGGAACTGGTAATGCTCGCCGTGGTGATAAGAAGTCACCTATTAATGTTGGCGGCGGTACAATTTTTGGACCTAAACCTAGAGATTTTAGCTATGCTATCCCTAAAAAGGCAAAACGCCTTGCAATGAAGTCAATTCTTAGCCTTCAGGCTCAGAGTGATAGACTCACTGTTGTAGAAGATTTTACTGTTGAAAGCGGTAAGACTAAAGATTTGGTAAAAATTCTTTCAAATTTTGCAAAAGATGAACGCACTGTTATCATTCTTAAAGATGACGATGCAAAAATCAAACAAGCAGGAAGAAATATTCCTAATCTCTCATTCCTAGCTTATAACCGTCTTCGCGCTCATGACTTGTTCTATGGACGCAAGGTTATTCTTCTTGAAGGTGCTGCAAAAAATCTTTCTGATTTTTATGCTGAAAATGAAAAGGAGGCTAAATAATGATGTATCAAGACATTCTTATTAGACCTGTTAGTTCAGAAAAAGCAACAAGCCTTCGTGAACAGGATAAGTATGTTTTTGTTGTTCATCCAGATGCAACAAAGACTCAGATTAAGGAAGCTGTACGTAAGCTTTTTAACGTAAAAGTTGTTTCTTGTACTACTATGAATGTAAGTGGAAAGGAAAAAAGACTTCGTGGTCGTCCTGGATTTACATCTAGTTACAAAAAAGCCATTGTGCGTTTAGCAAAAGGCGAAACAATTAAAGTGTTCGAAGGCGTATAAGCCTAACTTTAGTAAATTAAGGGGAAAAAGATGGCTCTTAAGATATTTAAGCCAATAACTGCAGGTACTCGAACACGTATTGACCTTGTAAGAGATGAATTGACAACTAATAGACCCGAAAAAACTTTAGTGTCAGGTAAAAAATCTCATGCAGGACGTGGAGCTGGTGGACGAATTTCAGTACGTCACCAGGGTGGTGGTCATAAACAGAGATATCGTGAAATTGATTTCAAAAGAAATAAATACGGTATTCCTGGAACAGTTAAATCAATTGAATATGATCCAAACCGCAGTGCAAATATTGCGTTGATTTATTATGCTGATGGTGACAAAAGATATATTATTGCACCAAAAGGCCTCACAGTAGGACAGAAGATTATGGCTGGTGAAAATGCTACTCCTTCAGTAGGAAATGCACTTCCATTATCAGCTATTCCAGTAGGTTTTACTGTACATAATATTGAACTTACAATTGGTCGTGGTGGACAGCTTGCACGTTCTGCAGGTGCTAGTGCACTTGTAGCTGCAAAAGAAGGCGATTATGTAACTATTCGTCTTCCATCAAGTGAACTTCGTCGTGTAAATGCAAAATGTTATGCAACAATTGGTGTTGTTGGTAATGAAGATCACATGAATGTTCAGCTTGGTAAAGCAGGACACAGACGCTGGATGGGTGTTAGACCTACTGTTCGTGGTATGGCTATGAACCCAGTTGATCACCCACTTGGTGGTGGTGAAGGCGCAGGTAAAGGACGTAACCCTGTTACTCCATGGGGACAGCCTTGTAAAGGCTATAAAACAAGAAACAAGAGAAAGACATCAAGTCGTTTCATTGTTTCTCGTAGAAAGAAGTAGTCTAGGAGATAACTGTGTCAAGATCTGTTAAAAAAGGACCTTTTGTAGAGAAAAGCCTTTACAAAAAGGTATTAGAAATGAATAAAGTTGAAGCAGCAGATAGAAAAATGGTAAAAACATATTCACGCTGTTCTACAATTATTCCTGAAATGGTTGGTAATACTATTTCAGTTTACAATGGTAAGTCATGGGTACCGGTTTACGTAACTGAACAGCTTGTTGGTCACAAGCTTGGAGAATTTGCTCCTACACGTACATACCGTGGACATGGCGGAAGTGATAAAAAAGCTGGTAAATAGGAGTGGAAGATATGACAGTGAAAAAAGGTTATGTAGCCACTACTAAATTCCTTATTGCATCTCCTACAAAGGTTCGCCCTGTAGCTCATGTAATTAACCAGAAGCCTTGTTCAGAAGCTATGGCTATACTTGAAAATATGCCACAGAAGGGTGCAAAGCTCATTCGCGGAACATTAAAATCTGCAATGGCAAACGCTCTTAATGCTAATAGCAAGTTGGATGAAGATATGTTGTTTGTTAAGGAAATTCGTATTGACGAAGGTCCAAGACTAAAAAGAGTTTGGTTCCGCGCACGTGGTAGAGCAGACCAACTTTTAAAACGTATGTGTCATATTACCGTCGTAGTTGACGAGAAGGCGGGGGAATAAAAAGTGGGACAGAAAGTTAATCCTATCGGTTTGCGTCTTGGAATTAACAAGACATGGCAGTCTCGCTGGTATGCAGATCCTCGCGAATATGCAGACCTCGTTTTGGAAGATTTTAAGATTCGTAAATTAGTTTCTGAACTTCCAGAATGTAAAAACGCAGACATTGCAGAAATCGAAATTGTTCGTCATCCTCAGCGTGTTACAATTGTAATTCATACAGCACGCCCGGGTGTTATTATTGGTGTTAAAGGTGCTACAATCGAAAAGATTAGCACTGATATTCAGAAGCAGCTTAAGAAGAAAGTTCAGATTAAGATTAAAGAAATTAAACGCGCTGATGTGAACGCTTCTTTAATTGCTCAAAATGTTGGTCGTCAGCTTCAGGGACGTGCTTCATTCCGTAAAGCTCTCAAACAGGCTTGTAGTAGTGCAATCCGTGGTGGAGCTCAGGGAATTAAGATTCGTCTTTCTGGCCGTCTTGGCGGAGCTGAAATGTGTCGTTCTGAAGAACATAAAGAAGGACGTGTCCCTCTTCATACTCTCAGAGCAGACGTTGATTATAGTTTGTACGAAGCTCTTACTTCATACGGAAAAATTGGTGTAAAAGTATGGGTTTACAACGGAATGAACTATGGTCGCGATCAGAATGAAGATGCTGGTCAGCTTGTAAGAAAACCTCGAAGAGATAGAAATGCTCGTTCAGGTCAAGACAAAGCTAGTAAAGCAGATGCTTCAGCAAAGGAAAGGAGTTAAACGATGGCTCTCGCACCTAAAAGAGTAATGCACCGTAAGGTGCAGCGTGGTAGACAGCATGGTTTTGCCACTCGTGATAATTATATTGACTTTGGTGACATCGCTATTGTAGCTATGGAACCAGTTTGGTTAAGTGCACGTGTAATCGAAGCTGCCCGTGTTGCGATCAACCGTAAACTTGAACGCAAAGGACATGTTTGGATTCGTGTATTCCCTGATAAGCCTATTTCTAAGAAACCTGCTGAAACTCGTATGGGTAAAGGTAAAGGTGCTCCAGAATTTTGGGCAGCAAATATTAAACCAGGGATGATTTTGTTCGAAATTGGTGGTGTAGATATTAAACTTGCAGAACAGGCTCTTCGTCTTGCAGCAAGTAAATTACCAATTACTACAAAAATAGCTTTTAAACCGACAAAGGACTAAGGAGGAATAAGATGGCAAAAACAAAGAAAAAAGACAATGAACTATCTTATGCTGAACTTGTTGCTCGTCGTGATGAGCTTAAACAGAAGTATATGGATTTGCGGTTCAAGAAAGTAATCGCCCATGTAGATAACCCAATGGAAATTCGTACAATTCGTCGCGAAATCGCACGTTTGAATACGTTCATTCAGCAGAAAAAAGCTGCTGGGTTAGATAAGTAGGAGTTGACTCATGGAAGATAAGGCTATTCAGACTGCTAAAGTTGGTAAAAGATCTTATGTTGGAATCGTTACTAGTGATAAAATGGATAAAACTATCGTAGTTTCAGTTTCAACAAAGAAAATGGACCGACTTTACAAAAAATATGTAACTAGTACAAAGAAGTGTAAAGCACATGATGAAAAGAATGATGCACACATCGGAGATACTGTTAGAATCGTTGAAAGTCGCCCGCTCAGCAAAGATAAATGCTGGCGCCTCGAATCAATTATTGAACGTGCAAAATAAGGTAAGGAGTTAGAAGTATGATTCAAATGCAGTCATGTATGACAGTTGCTGATAACTCTGGTGCTAAAATTGCTCAGTGTATCAAAGTAATCGGTGGTTCACATCGCCGTTATGCAGGAATTGGTGACATTGTAGTTGTAGCTATTAAGGATGCTATCCCTACATCTGCAATCAAAAAAGGTGCAGTTAAAAAGGCAGTAATCGTTCGTCAAGCGAAAGAATATCGCCGTCCAGATGGAACTTACATTCGTTTTGATGATAACGCTTGTGTTATCGTTGACGATGCTAAAAACCCAGTTGGAAAACGTATTTTTGGACCTGTAGCTCGTGAGCTTCGTGATAAAGATTTCATGAAAATCATTTCATTAGCTCCAGAAGTTCTCTAAGAGGAATTGAATATGGAAAAGAAATTCAAAATCCGTAAGGACGATACAGTACAGGTTATTGCAGGAAAAGACAAAGGAAAACGTGGAAATATTGTTCGTGTTATTCCTGCTAAAAATGCAGTAATTGTATCTGGTATTAACATTGTTAAAAAAGCAATGAAGAAGCGTAGTCAGCAAGATCAAGGTGGAATCGCTGAGATCGAAGCTCCGCTTAATATTTCGAATGTAGCAATCGTATGTAAAAAATGCGGTCCTACAAGAATTGGTTATAAGCTTGACGGAGACAAGAAAACTCGTGTCTGCCGCAAATGTGGAGAAAAATTGTAATGGCAAATTACATACCTCGGCTTAAGAAAGTCTATAATGACACTATCGCTAAGGAACTCTATAAAGAGTTCAATTATACAACACCAATGCAGATTCCTTCTATCAAGAAGATAATCGTAAGTATGGGTGTTGGCGAAGCTCTCACAAATAAGAAACTTCTTGACGCTGCAGTAACTGATCTTACAACAATTACTGGTCAGAAAGCGGTTAAGACTAGAGCTAAAAAGAGTATAGCAAACTTCAAACTTCGTGAGGGTGCAGAAGTAGGCGTTATGGTAACATTACGCGGTACAACAATGTATGAATTTTTGGATCGCTTAATTAATGTTGCTTTACCACGCGTTAAGGATTTCCGTGGTATCAAAGCTACTGGCTTTGATGGACACGGCAATTTCTCTTTTGGTATTACAGAACAGATTATCTTCCCAGAAATCGACTTTGATAAAATCACTAAGATTGCTGGTATGAATATTACTGTTGTAACAAGTGCAAAGACTGATGCTGAAGCAAAAGCTTTGCTTACCAAGTTTAATATGCCTTTCAGAAAGTAGGTGAGAAGAAACTATGGCTAAGAAATCTATGATTATTAAGGCAGCCCGCACACCTAAGTACAGCACACGTCAGTATAATCGCTGTCAACTCTGCGGACGCCCAAGAGGATACTTAAGAAAGTTCAAGATGTGTCGTCTTTGCTTCCGTAAGTATGCAAGTGAAGGCTTGTTACCAGGTGTAACAAAATCTAGTTGGTAGTGGTAGGAGAAGAAATATGAGTGCGTCAGATCCAGTAGCAGATATGCTCACAAAGATCCGTAATGCGGCACAGGCCCGCCACGAAAAGGTAGATATACCTGTTTCTAAGCTTAAGCTAGAAATCGTGAAGATCCTGAAAACTGAAGGATACATTAAAAACTTCAAAAAAGTACAGGAAGATAATAAGAGTATTATTCGTATCTTCCTTAAATATGATGAGGCAAACGCTCCTGTAATTCATGGTCTTGAAAAAATTTCAAAACCAGGACGTCGCGTTTACTCTAGTTACAAAGACTTGCCACGCGTTTATAACGGTTATGGTACAGTTATCGTTTCAACTTCATCTGGTGTTACAACTGGTAAAAAAGCAGCAGAAAAGATGGTTGGCGGTGAATTAGTTTGCACTATCTGGTAATTAGGAGGAAAGTATGTCAAAAGTTGGTAAACTTCCTGTTTCTATCCCAGCAGGTGTAACTGTTTCTGTTGATTCTGGAATTGTTACTGTAAAAGGTGCAAAGGGAGAATTAAAACAGGCTGTAAATAATAAAGTAACTGTTGAAGTGAAAGGTTCAGAAGTTGTTGTTAATCCTGTTGATAATTCAAAAGCAGCAAATGCTGCTCATGGACTTTATCGTGTACTTATTAATAATATGGTTATTGGAGTATCTCAAGGATTCTCTAAAACTCTTATTATTAATGGTGTTGGATATCGTGCAGAAGTTAAGGGAAAAGAACTTGTAATGAACTTAGGTTATTCAAATGATTTCATTGCAATTATTCCAGAAGGACTTACTGTTACAACAGATCCAAGTGGAAAGATTACAATTGCTGGTATTGATAAGCAGCGTGTTGGTGAATTCAGTGCGCAGCTTCGCACATTGCGTATGCCTGAACCTTACAAAGGAAAAGGTATTCGTTATGATAACGAAGTTATTAGACGTAAAGTCGGTAAGACTGGTGTTAAATAAGGTGAAGCTATATGTTTAAGAAACTGAATGACAAAGACAGAAAACGCCTTCACAGAAAGATTCATATTCGTAAGTCTGTTTATGGTACGGCTGAACGCCCACGCATGACAGTAACTCGAAGTAACAAGAACCTTTTTGTACAGGTAATTAATGATGACGAGGGAAAAACACTCGCTTCAATTTCGACAATGGAAAAAGAATTTGCAGCACTTAAACCTAATACAGAAGGTGCTACAAAACTTGGTGAAGCACTGGGTGCACGCCTTAAGGATAAGAATATCAATGCTGTCGTTTTCGATCGTAATGGATATCTCTATCATGGTGTTGTAAAGGCCCTTGCAGATGGAACCCGTAATGCCGGGATTCAATTCTAGGAGACACTATGGAACACCAGAAGAATTTTGATAAAGATCAAAAAGAGTTTGTTGAAAAACTTGTAACTCTTAAAAGAACTTCTAAAACAGTAAAAGGTGGACGTCGTATGTCTTTTGCTGCTCTTACAGTTGTTGGAGACAAAGCTGGTCGTGTAGGATATGGATTTGGTAAAGCTAATGATGTATCTGAAGCTATTAAAAAGAGTATCGATAAGGCAAAGAAAAATCTTATCACTGTTCCAATGAAAAATGGTACTATTCCACATGATGTAATTGGAAAATATAAGAGTTCATCAGTTCTTTTGAAACCTGCTTGTTCGGGTACTGGTATTATTGCCGGTGGTGCTGTTCGTGCTATTCTTGAAGCAGCAGGTGCAACAGATGTTCTTTCTAAATCGTTGGGTTCAAGTACAGCAGTTAATGTTGTAAGAGCTACATTTGATGCAATTGAACATATGATGAATGCAAGTAGTATTGCAAAAAATAGAGGTAAAACTCTAGATGAGTTGTGGGGTTAATCGATGGCAAAACTTAAGATTACACTTACAAAAAGTACAATTGGTCAAAAACCATCTAAAGTTGCAACTGTACGCAGCCTTGGTTTAAAGAAAATTAATTCTTCAGTTGTACAGGAAGATACACCTGCTATTCGCGGTATGGTTGCTGCAGTAGCTCATTTGGTTAAGGTAGAGGAGAACTAATTATGGCAGATTATAATCCAATTTTAAATGCTCCATACGGTGCAAATAAAAAGGACAGAAGAGTTGGCCGTGGTTCTTCTTCTGGCCGTGGTTCTACTGCAGGTCGTGGTAATAAAGGTCAGCAGTCTCGTTCAGGTGGAAAAGTATATATCGGATTTGAAGGTGGTCAGATGCCTTTATTCCGTCGTATCGCACAGAGAGGTTTCTCTAATTTTCCATTCAAAAAAGAATATGCTTGTTTTAATGTTTGTGACATTAATGCAAAATATTCAGATGGAGAAACTGTTGATAAGACAACTCTAGTAGAAAAAGGTCTTTTGAAAGGTTCAGTTCTTTCTGTTAAGATTCTTGCTAATGGAGAAATTACAAAGAAACTTACTTTTAATGTAGATAAGGTTTCTGCTTCTGCTAAAGCTAAAATTGAGGCTGCTGGTGGAACAGTTAATCTTATTTCGACAGAAAAGAAAGAGTAGAACTGGAGTTAATAAATGGCAAGTAACTCAATAGTTAATATGTTTAAAGTAAAAGAACTTCGTAACCGACTCTTGTTTACCCTTGCTGTTTTAGCTATCTATCGCTTGGGATGTGTTTTGACTATCCCGGGCATAGATGCTCAAGCATTGATTGAAGTTTTTGAAAATGCAGCAAACCAGAACAAAGGCAATGCATTTGCTAACTACATGGACTTTTTCGTAGGTGGCGCGTTTTCTAATTTTTCTGTGTTTATGTTAGGTGTAATGCCTTATATTTCAACACAGATTATTATGCAGCTTTTACTTATCGTTTTCCCTTCTTTAAAAAGATCTATTATGGAAGACGGTGGGCAACAGAAATTTGCATTGTGGACTAGAATTGGTACAATTGCAGTTTGTATTGTACAGTCATTTGCTGTAACAGTATATGCAAAAAATATTGGTGTAATTTCACTTCAAAATGAACTTGCATTTAAACTTCTTGCTATATTAACAGTAACAACAGGGTCAATGATTACTATCTGGTTAGGTGATCAAATTACAGCACGCGGACTTGGTAATGGTATTTCTATTATGATTTTCGCAGGTATCGTTGCTAGAATTCCAGATGCAATTATTAAGCTTGTTAGACAAGTTCAGTCTGGTTCTATAAACTTTATGTTTGTAATTGCGGCATTGATTATTTATGTTGCGGTAATAGCTCTTGTTGCCTTTGAAGAAGGTGGACAGAGAAAGATTCCTGTTCACTATGCAAAACGCGTAGTTGGCAGAAAAATGATTGGTGGTCAAAGTACATATATTCCATTTAAGGTTAATCCTTCGAATGTTATTCCATTGATTTTTGCTTCTTCATTCTTACAGTTGCCTATTCAGATTATTTCATCTGTAGCATCAAAAGGTGAATCGGCACCAAAATGGATTCAAGTTATGAATAGTATCTTAAATCCAATGGGATTATGTTATAACATTTTGTTGGTTGCTCTTATTCTATTCTTTGCATTCTTCTACACTCAGGTATCACTGAACCCTACAGAAATTGCAAAGCAAATTAGGGAAAATGGCGGCTCCATCCCTGGTGTAAGTGCAGACAAAACGGAAGTTACTTTGCAAAAAATATTGAATAGATTGGTATTGCCAGGATCATTGTTCTTAGCATTGATCGCTGTTGTTCCAACAGTAATTCAGATTATGTTTAAGTTCCCAATGGAAGTAACAAACTTAATGGGTGGAACTTCTTTGATAATCATGGTTGGTGTTGCAACTGATACAATGGCACAAATTGAAGCTCTTTTGAAAATGCATCATCAAGATGGATTTATCAAAAAAGGTAAAATTCGTTCAAGAAAACTGTAGTTTTTTTGAAATACCAGTAGATTAAAAATAGAAAATTGTGATATATTATTAAAACTCAATTGTAGTTCATTGTGAATTGCCATAATTGAGTGTATATCACATTTTCTTGGGGGACTTTTATGAAAGTACGAACAAGCGTAAAGCCCATCTGCGATAAATGTAAGGTAATTAAAAGAAACGGAGTTATCCGTATTATTTGTTCTAATCCTAAACATAAGCAGCGTCAGGGCTAAGCTCAAGGAGTAATAGATGGCTCGAATTGCGGGAGTTGACCTCCCTAATAAACATGTTAGTATCGCTTTGACTTATATCTATGGAATTGGTCGTTCATCTGCTTTGGCAATTTGTGAAAAAGCAAAAATTGATCCAAATATGATGGCTAATGATCTTTCTCAAGATGACTTAGGTAAATTACGTGAAGTTATCGATTCAGAATATAAGGTTGAAGGACGTCTTCGCTCAGAAATCGGTCTTAACATCAAACGTCTTATGGATATTGGTTGTTATCGTGGACTTCGCCACAGAAAAGGACTTCCTGTTCGTGGTCAGCGCACACGCACTAACTCTCGTACTCGCAAGGGTAAGAAAAAGACTGTTGCTAATAAGAAAAAGGCATAAGGCGGAGGTAAGTTAAGTGGCTACTGTAAAAAAGCGAAAAGAAAAGAAAAGTGTATATGAAGGTAACGTATATATTCAAGCTACTTTCAATAACACAATTGTAACAATTACAGACTTAAAGGGAAATGCTCTTTCTTGGGCATCTTCTGGTGGTCTCGGATTCCGCGGAGCAAAAAAATCGACTCCGTTTGCCGCTCAGTCAGTTGCAGAAACAGCTGTACAGA
This sequence comes from Treponema sp., assembly GCA_045606765.1. Taxonomy (GTDB): domain Bacteria; phylum Spirochaetota; class Spirochaetia; order Treponematales; family Treponemataceae; genus Treponema_D. The sequence goes on along the minus strand of JAZUSR010000121.1, from coordinate 12,590 downwards.
AGGCAGTAAGCTATGGCTTGCGTGAAGTTCATGTATACGTGAAAGGACCTGGAGTAGGACGCGAAAATGCTATCCGTTCTCTTGGTGCATTGGGCTTAAAGGTTAAATCTATTTCAGATGTTACACCTATTCCACATAATGGATGTCGCCCACGTAAAACACGTCGTATGTAATAGCAAGGAGAATATCGAGTAATGGCAAGATATACAGGACCTGTCTGCCGTTTGTGCAGAGCAGAACAGAAAAAATTATTTTTGAAAGGTGACCGTTGTAAGAGTGACAAATGTCCTATTAACAAAAAACGTAGTGCACCTGGAAAAGATCCTAAAGGACGTACAGGCAAACGTACTGAATATGGTATTCAGCTTCATGAAAAACAGAAGCTTCGCCGTATGTATGGTATGCTCGAAAAACAGTTCTATTTAACATATGAACGTGCTCAGAGAATGCCTGGTGTTACAGGTGAAAATCTTATTTGTCTTCTTGAATCACGTTTAGACAACGTTGTGTTCAGACTTCACTTCGCAGTAAGTAGAAGCCAGGCTAGACAGTTAGTTCTTCATGGACATGTTTTAGTAAACGGAAAAGCTGTAAATATTCCATCTTACAGTGTTCGTCCAGGTGATACTATTGAAGTTAAAGAAAAAAGTAAGAGACTTGCAATCGTTCAAGATGGTCTTAAAGAAGTTTCACAGTCAGGAACATATTCTTATGTATCTGTAGATGTAGATGCAGTTAAGGGTACATACATGGCTTATCCACGTCGTGATGAAGTTTCTGATTTAGCTGATATAAAAGAACAGCTCGTAGTAGAATTCTACTCGAGATAAGGAGTATAGATGGCTCGCAAAAATCTGCTTAAAGGGTTTAAAAAACCAAAGAGCATTACATTTGAGCATCTCGAAAATAATGCGGATTATGGTAAGTTTACAGCTTATCCTTTTGAAACTGGATTTGGAACAACAGTTGGAAATACACTTCGACGTGTTCTTCTTTCAAGTATTCAGGGATATGCAATTACAAGTGTTCGCATTACTTCCTATGATGCTGATGGTGTTCCTCATGTTATTTCTAGTGAATTTGAAGCAGTTGCTAATGTAGCTGAAGATACATTGGAAATTTTGAACAGTTTGAAACAGATACGTTTGCGGCTTCCAGAGGACATCGAACAGGATACAATCCTTTATGAATTTAAAGGACCAGGAACTGTCAAGAGTGATGACTTTGAAAAAGAAGGTCAGCTTGAAGTAATGACAAAAGATCAGCTCATTTTTACAATGATGGAAGGGGCTAAGATTGATGTAGAAATTCAAGTTGATTTTGGTAGAGGTTATGTTCCTGCTGAAACAAATGAAAATTACATGGAAGGTATTGTTGGTACAATTCCTATGGATGCTATTTTTACACCAGTTCGTAAAGTAAAATATTCTATTGAACCTTGTCGTGTTGGTCACAGAAATGACTATGACAAGTTGATTTTAGAAGTTTGGACTGATGGAACAATTGCTCCAGATGATGCTTTGGCAGAAGCAGCAAAAATTGCAAAAGATCATTTTTCAATTTTTGTAAATTTCAATGATAGTGATGTATTGAGTAACGATGAACTTGATGAAGGTGACGAACGTGTTCGAAGTCTTCTAAATACACCTGTTGAAGAGCTAGAATTATCGGTTAGATCATCTAACTGTCTTAGAAGTGCAAATATTCACTCAATTGGTGAATTAACTAAAAAGACTGAAGATGAACTTGCTAAATTTAGAAACTTTGGTAGAAAGAGTTTGACAGAAATTAAAGAAAAACTCCTTGAGAGAAATCTTACTCTTGGAATGACTGATTACAGCCATTTTAAGAATGCTGTCAATATGAAGAATAAGAAGGAAGAATCAGATGAATCATAAAATTGGTTTTAATCCGCTTTCACGAACAACAGCTCATCGTCGTGCTATGACACGTAATATGGTTACTTCACTTTTTAGATTTGAGCGCATTACAACAACTAAAGCAAAAGCTTTGGAAGTTCGTAGATCAGCAGAAAAACTCATTACTAGAAGTAAAGTAGACAGTGTTCATAACCGTCGTGAAGTTGCAAAGTTTATTCAGGATAAAAAAGTTCTTAATAAGCTTTTTACTGAAATTGGTCCTAGAATGAAGGATCGTAATGGTGGTTATACTAGAGTTCTTAAACTCGGCTTCCGTCAGGGTGACGCAGCTGATGTTGTAATTCTTGAACTCGTTGACTACAACTTGGATTCAGCTACAACTGAAAAGAAAGCTAAGTCAAATGACAAAGCAAAGACAGCCGCTCCAAAAGCAGCAAACAATTAAGGAGTAGAATATGTCTAAATCACATCGCGGAACTGGAATTCGTCAGCAGCCATCTCGTGGGCGTGGAAAATGTCCACTTTGTGGAAATGAGAACATTAAAGTTCTTTACGAAAAGGAAATTGACGGAAATAAAGCAATGGTTTGCAAGTTCTGTAATGCAAAACTTAAAAATAAGGCAAGAAAAGATGCTAAAGTAGCAGCAGTTGCTGCTAAAGAGGCTCCTGCTGAAACTACAGAAGCTCCTGCAGAAGCATAATTTTGTAAATTAAGCCTTATAACAAGCCACTCTAGGTTTTTCAGAGTGGCTCTTTTTTTTTATGTATTGAATAAACTTTTAAAATATAATATTTTTAACTATATTAAAAAAGTTCATAGAAAATCTGTGTTCTTTAAAAACTTACTTAGGAGGCTGATATGAAAAAATCGGCAGTTATTTCGTTTCTTTTAGCTTCAGTTATGGCATTAACTTCTTGTGGTAAAAAAGAAACAAACGAAATCGTTATCGGCGGTATTTTCCCACTTTCAGGTGGAGTTGCAGTTTACGGTGTTGAATGTAAAAATGGTATTGACCTTGCAATCGAAGAAATTAACGCTGCTGGTGGTGTAAATGGAAAAAATATTGTTTTAATCAGTGAAGACGATGAAGGAAATCCAGATAAAACAGTAAACGCTTACCAGAAACTTACTTCAAAAGATGGTGTTAAACTTATTATTGGTTCATTAACATCAGGATGTACACAGGCTATTACTAACCGTGCACAAGCTCAGAAAGTTGTACAGATTGCTCCTGCTGCAACAGCACCAGCAATTACTGATGCTGGAGACTTTATTTTCCGCACTTGTTATACTGACCCATTCCAGGGAAAAGTTGGTGGAAAATTTGCTTCAGAAGATTTAGGTGCAAAAACTGCTGCTATTCTTTATGATACAGGAAATGACTATTCAGTTGGTCTTACAGAAAACTTTGAAGCTGCATTTACTGCTGCAGGTGGAACAATTGTTTCAAAAGAAGCTTATACAACAAATGATAAAGACTTTAATGCTCAGTTGACAAAAATTAAAAGTGCAAATCCTGATGTAATATATCTTCCTGATTATTACAATGTTGTTGCATTGATTTCAAAACAACTTAGAGCACAAGGAATCAACGTTCCTATTATTGGTGCTGACGGATGGGATGGAATTCTTGGTAATGCAGGAGATGAAGTTCTTAACGGATTTTATTCAAACCACTATGCTGTAGACTCTACAAGTGCTTCAGTACAGAATTTTGTAAAAGCATTTAATGCAAAATATTCAAAAGATCCAAATGCATTTGCTGCTCTTGGATATGACTCAGTTTACCTTTTAAAAGATGCAATTCTTAAAGCTGGTTCTGCTGATTCAGTTGCAGTAAAAGATGCGTTGTCTTCAATTTCTGGTGAATATGTAACAGGAAATTTATCATTCGATGCAAAACATAATCCTGTAAAATCTGCTGTAATGCTTGAAATTGTAAAAGCTGATGATGGTTCATTAAAAACAGTTTATAAAACAACTGTTAATCCATAAGTTTAATTTTTAGTTAAGCTAAAAAAGCACTTTGTCTTTGTAAAAAAAACAAATGACAAGGTGCTTTTTTTTTGAGTATTTTTTAATTATTCTGCTTTATAATAGCTTTTAATAAAACAAAAACGCTTGAATATGTGAACATATAAAACTTCACTTTTGGATTAATTATCGTTTGTAGTAAAACGATAAGTGCAGTGGGGTAGAGTATGTAGTAGTCGCTGAGTTAATTATGTAATTGTTATGGAAACTAAAAAAAAGAATATTTTATTAATGCAAAAAGAAATACATAACATTGTAAAATGTCTCAAAATATTATAAAATATAGTGCTAAGTTTTTATTTTGTAATTTAAAATTTTAGTTAGAAAATATATGTGAGGATATTGTGAATAACGGATCAGTTTTTTTACAACAGATTGTAAATGGATTCTCTCTTGGTAGTATTTATGCCTTGATTGCTCTTGGTTACACAATGGTTTATGGAATTGTAAAGTTAATTAACTTTGCACATGGCGATATTATGATGATGGGTGCTTATGCAGGATATTTTGTTCTTGTTGCAATGGGACCTACTCCAATCGGATTTTGTGTTGCAATGTTTGTTGCAATGACATTTTGTGCTGTTCTTGGAATTTCTATCGAAAGACTTGCTTATCGTCCATTAAGAAATGCTCCTAGATTAAATTCACTAATTACTGCGATTGCTGTTGAATTGATTTTACAAAATTTGATGCGAGTTCTTCCTTTTGTTGGTCCAAATCCTCGTCAATTTCCAACAGTTCAAGTTGAACCTATAGTTATTGGATCTGTTACAATCGATGGAATTAAAGCTCTTGTAATTATTGGAAGTTTCTTATTAATGTTGGCTCTTTCATTCCTTGTAAATTACACAAAGACAGGAAAAGCAATGCGTTCAGTTTCTTATGATATGGCAGCTTCGAGTTTGATGGGAATTAATGTAAATAAGACAATTGCAATAACATTTGCGATTGGTTCAATTTTAGCTGGAGCTGGTGGTATGTTATATGCAACAGCTTATCCTATGATTGATCCTATGATGGGATATATGCCAGGTCTTAAGGCATTCGTTGCTGCCGTTCTTGGAGGAATTGGTTCTATTCCTGGTGCTATGGTAGGTGGTTTTATTTTGGGAGTTGCCGAAACTTTAACAAAAGGGTATGGTCCATCAAATTATGCTGATGCAATTTCATTTAGTATTTTGATTATTATCTTACTTGTAAAACCATCAGGTCTTTTGGGTAAAAAGACTGTTGTAAAAGTTTAATGGAGGAATCTGATGAAAAATAAAATTTTAAAAAGCTATATGATTCCTGGAATTGTTTCAGTTATTGTTTCTGTTGTTCCTTTTGTATTAATTCAATTTGGTTTGCTTGATGGGTACAATGCACAGATTTTAATAATGTGTGCCATTAATGCAATTATGGCTTTGAGCGTAAATATGATTTGTGGAATTACAGGTCAGTTGTCTTTGGGACAAGCAGGCTTTATGGCAATAGGTGCTTATTCAACAATTATATTGAACGAAACTTTTGGAATTCCATTAGTAGTTGCAATTTTAATCGCTGCTATTATAACTGCAATCTTTGGATTTTTGATTGGGTTTCCTACATTAAAATTGGAAGGTGATTATCTTGCTATTGTAACTTTGGGTTTTGGTGAAATTATTCGAGTAATTTTAGTAAATCTCAAAAAAATTACAGGTGGTCCAAATGGAAAACAATTTAATACAAATTTAACTTTTTTTGATGGCCCTGCATTTTTTGTTATAACACTAGTTTTGATTTTAATAATTATCTTTGTACAGAATTTTATTCGTTCTACATATGGTCGTGCAATTTTAGCTGTTCGTGAAGATGAAGTTGCGGCAAATGCAAATGGTGTAAGTGTATTTAAATATAAAATGATTGGTTTTGTAATCGCATCGTTTATTGCAGGAATAGGTGGTGCATTATATGTTTGTCGAATTGGATTTATTAAACCTGATCAAGCAGCTTTTACCAAAAGTATTGATTATTTGATTTTCGTTGTTCTTGGAGGAATGGGATCTACAACTGGAAGTATTCTTTCAGCATATGTATTAACTTATTTACAAGAAGTTCTTCGTTTCTTAAAAGACTTTAGACTTTTAATCTATCCTGTTGTTTTAATTATCGTAATGATTTTTAGACCACAAGGATTGTTAGGCACAAAAGAATTAAGTTTTGCAAAGTTGCCGTCTCAAGTAAAAAGTTATGTTCAAAAAATTAAAGATAGAAAAAATAAAGACAAGGAGGCAAAATAATGTCAGACGGAAAAAAATTAGTTTTACAAGCATCTGATGTTGGAATTGTCTTCGGTGGACTTCATGCGGTAAGTGATTTCAATTGTGAATTATACGAAGGTGAACTTGTTGGATTAATTGGTCCTAATGGTGCAGGAAAAACAACTATGTTTAATATGCTCAGTGGGATTTATACCCCAACATCAGGTTTAATTACTTTTTGGGATAAAAAAGGAAAAGCTCGAGTAATTAATAAAATGAGACCATCTCAACTTAATAAATTGGGAATTGCAAGAACATTTCAAAATATTCGTTTGTTTAATAAATTATCAGTGAGTGATAATGTTAAAATTGCACTTCATGCTTCTCGCCAAAGTAATGCGTTTGATGCAATGTTTAGAACAATGAGATATCGTCGTGACGAAGAAAGAATGTCTGCTCGTGTTGAACAGCTTCTTAAACTTTTTCATATTGCAGAAAAAAAAGATGAACTTGCTTCAAATCTTCCTTACGGTGAGCAGCGAAAACTTGAAATTGTTCGTGCATTAGCAAGTAATCCAAAGCTTCTTTTGCTTGATGAACCTGCTGCAGGAATGAATCCTCAAGAAACTGAAGAATTAATGAATTTGATTGCATTTATTCGAAAAGAATTTAAATTAACAATTTTATTGATTGAACACGATATGAAACTTGTAATGGGAATTTGTGAAAAATTAATGGTTTTAGATTATGGCCGAATTATTGCAAATGGAAAACCAGAAGAGATTAAGTCTAATCCTCAAGTTATAAAAGCATATCTTGGATCGGAGGCTTGTGATGCTTGAAGTAAAAGATTTAGTTGTTTCGTATGGTGCAATTAATGCGCTTAAAGGAATTAGTTTTAATGTAAATGAAGGTGAAATTATTAGTTTGATTGGTTCAAATGGAGCTGGCAAAACTACAACACTTCATTCTATAAGTAATATTGTAAAAAAGCAAAGTGGTTCTGTAATTTTTAATGGGTGTGATATTACGAATATGCAACCAGATTTAATTGTTAAACAGAATTTGATTCATGTACCAGAAGGTCGTCGAATTTTCCAAAATCTTTCGGTTAAAGAAAACCTTGAAATGGGTGCTTTCCTTCGTAAAGATAAAAAAGGAATCCAGCAAGATATGGAAAAAGTTTTTGAATTATTCCCTCGATTAAAAGAAAGAATTAAACAAGTTTCTGGTACTTTAAGTGGTGGAGAATTACAAATGCTTGCAATGGGACGTGGTCTTATGGCATGTCCAAAGTTGCTATTACTTGATGAGCCAAGTATGGGGCTTGCTCCAATTTTGGTTGATGAGATTTTTTCAATTATCACTCAAATTAATAAAACTGGTACAACAATTTTGCTCGTTGAGCAGAATGCTTATAAGGCTCTTTCAATTTCAAATAGAGCGTATATTTTAGAAACAGGAAAGGTTACTAAAGCAGGTGATGCAAATCAGTTGATTTCAGATCCAGCTGTAAAATCTGCATATCTTGGAGGTTAATATGATTGTTAAAGAAGTGATGCGTACAAATGTCGTTTTTGTTTCGTCTGATACAAAGGCAACAGATGCAAAAAATTTAATGTCTGAAAATAAGGTAAATAAATTACCGGTTGTTGATCACGGCAAACTTGTTGGAATTATTACTCGTAATGATTTATTAAAGGCAGAACCTTCATCAGCTACAACTCTTGATATGTACGAAATCAGTTATTTACTTTCTAAGTTAACTGTAAAAAAAGTAATGGTAAGCAATGTTGTAACAGTTTCTCCAGATGAAGTTGTAGAAGAAGCTGCTCGAATTATGGTTGATAAAGGAATCAGTTGTCTTCCAGTTGTAAAGGATGATGCTTTAATTGGAATTATTACAGAAAGCGATTTGTTCGAATTATTTATAAAAATGTTTGGTGCTCGCCAAAAAGGTGTTCGCGTTGTTGCATTTGTAAATGATGTTCCAGGAAAACTTGCAAATGTTTCAAAAGAGTTTTCTGATTTGAATGCAAATATTATTAGTGCTGTTACTACAAATCGTGATGTGGATAATCGAATTTGTCTTACATTGAAGGTTACAGGAATTGATGAACCAAAAGTAAAAGAAATTTTCGAAAAACATGAATTTGATATTCAGGATATTAGGGTTATATAATTAAAAAAAATGGGACATGACACAAGAGATATTTATATTGAAAAAATTCTCAGATGTTTTCCAGATCCGTTTACGGTAGAAGATTTTGTATATTATCTGTCATGTGTAGGTTGTGAAATTTCAACTGAAGAAGCAAATAATTATATAGAATCTTCTTCGTGCGTTATTAAATTGGAAGGTTCGTATTTTATAACTCATGCTGGTTTGTTTTCAAATAAATTTTTTAGTGTAGTTTTGACAAAGGAAGAAATCAATAATAAATGTTTTCTTCCGGGACACAGATGTATTCCTTTTGTGGATCAAGAAGTTTATCCTCATTACTATTCATTCGTTTATAATGGAGAATTTTTAAATTATAAGCAAGGGATTTTTTCTACGGATACAGCTTTAGAACATTATGAACTTTTTGGTCCAGAATATTCTGTAGATTTTATCTGCAATGATCCTGAAATGCAAAATTTTGATTTTCGTGAAAATGGTTATGATTTGCCTAACGAGGTAAAACTTCGTTGCGCAGATATTTCAGAATTAATTGAAGAACATAATTTAAAAGCAGGTGATAGGATTTTATTAAGAGTTGTAAATTGGGATCAATGTGTAATCGAAATTATTCCCTTTACTCGTGAAAAAAAAGAAACTCTTGAACTTTCAAAAGATTTTTTAGAAAGAAATAGATGGTTCAAAAAATTAGAAAAATATTTATTAGATGGGTTTGATTCTTTTGGGCCTTGTAACTCAATTGAACAACAGCTTTTAAATGTTTTTAAAGATCGTATAGATGAATTAGCAATTAAAAATTGTGGCTCAATCGAAGAATTTTTATCATGGACAAAAAAAGTTTCAATCGAGGAATATGGTGTAACTTTAAGGTTGTGGAGAACTGGAGAGTTGGTTCCTGCCTTTGGACCATGGAATAATTTTGAAAGTAATCAATCTACTGAAGTTGATTACGAGGTGCCAGATTTTATTATTGATGAATATATAAAAGATATGGCTTATCAAAAGAAGAATTATATGGATGATATGCTATCGAATATATTTCCTAGTTCATATAAAATTTCAGACAATCATAGAAATGGTCTATTATTGAATATAGCTAATCGAAATGATATAATTCTGCGAAGATATAATTGGTTTAAAGATCAACAAATTGGAAAAGTTCGTCATAAAGCATTACAAGTATATAAAAAAGTTACTTTTTTAATTTATGAAATAAAAAGAGTAAAATGTAATTTTCGTTTTTTTCCACAGCAAGAATTAGTAATGCTATCTCAGATGGACGAAAGTTTAAATAAAATAATTTTAGGAATTTCTTCAGAAGGATTTGAAAGTTTTGATACAGAAATGTATTTGCAAGTGTTAGATGGAATGGAATTTAATTTTGATGCTATAGAACAAGATTTGCGAACTGCTTTGTTTAAATGTAAAAAACAAGAATTTAAACTTGTTGATTAAAGGGGGAAATCATGGCAGATATGAAAGTTGCAGATTTATTAAAAAATGGTGTTGTTTTATTTGATGTTGAAGGAAAAGATACATCTGCAATTTATGAAAAAGTTAGCAACGAAATTTCGTTGCCTGATGGTGTAACTAAAGAAGGTGTTTATGCAGCACTATGCGATCGTGAACGCGTTATGAGTACGGCGGTCGGATATGGGATTGCACTTCCTCACTGCAGAGGCACAATTCTTAAAGATAATAATGATCAGCAGATATCAGTTTGCTATTTAAAAGATCCAATTGATATGAATGCACCAGATGCAAGACATGTCTTTGTGATGTTTGTATTATTGACAAGTAATTCACAGACACATTTGCAAGTGCTTTCACAGTTGGCTTCTTTGTTTAAAAATAGTGAATTCCGTCAGTTGCTCGAAAATCGTGCAGGAATGGATGAACTGATTAAAGCTGCTCGTGAATTAGTGTGAGGTTTTTTTATGGACAAAAAAGCAATTGAAGCTGTAGCTCTTTCAATTCGTAGTTTATCAATGGATGCAATCCAAAAAGCAAATTCAGGACACCCAGGTCTTCCACTTGGTGCTGCAGAAGCAGCTGCTGTTTTATACGGCGAAGTTATGAAACACAATCCTGCAAACTCAAAATGGGCAGATAGAGACCGTTTTGTACTTTCTGCAGGACATGGTTCTATGTTACTTTATTCTATCCTTCACTTGGCTGGATACAAAGTAACAATGGACGATATTAAATCATTCCGTCAAGTTGGTTCACATTGTCCAGGTCACCCAGAATATGGTGATACAGACGGTGTTGAATGTACTGGTGGTCCACTTGGACAAGGTGTTTCAATGGCTGTTGGTATGGCAGTTGCAGAATCTATGCTCGCTGCTAAATTTAACACACCAAAACACACAATCGTAGATCACTACACATATTCTTTAGTTGGTGAAGGATGTTTACAAGAAGGTGTTGCTTCTGAAGCTTGTTCTTTGGCTGGTAACTTAAAACTTGGTAAACTTATTGTTTTCTATGATGAAAACAAAATTTCTATTGATGGTTGTACAGATATTACATTCACAGACGATATTAAAATGCGCTACGAATCTTACGGATGGCAAGTTTTGCGTGGTGATATGTATGATGTTGAAGGAATGGCTAAATTAGTTGCAGAAGCTAAAGCTTGTTCAGACAAACCATCTTTAATCATGCTTAAATCAATTATTGGTAAAGGTGCTCCAAAACAAAACACAGCTGATGTTCACGGTGCTCCTCTTGGTGCAGAAGGAATTATTGAAGCTAAGAAAACTCTTGGTCTTCCAACAGACAAAGATTTCTACGTTGTTCCAGAAGCTTACAAATATTTTGAAGATAAAAAAGCTGAATTTGCAAAAGCAGAAGCAGATTGGAATGCTACATTCGACGCTTGGGCAAAAGAAAATCCAGAACTTAAAAAACTTTGGGATGCTTACCACTCAGACGCTGCAACAGCAGAAGTTAGTGATGTAGAATACAAAGTTGGAGATGCTTGTGCAACTCGTGATGCTTCTGGAAAAGCATTAAACGTAATTGCAGAACGTTTTGCTAACCTTGTTGGTGGTTCTGCTGACCTTATGGGACCAAACAAAACTGCATTCAAATGTGACAACGGAACATTTAGCCCAGCTAACCGCGCAGGACGCACAATTGAATACGGTATTCGTGAATTTGCTATGTCGGCAGTTTGTGCTGGTATTTCTCTTCACGGTGGATTACGCCCGTTCTGTGCTACATTCTTAGTATTCGCAGATTACTTACGCCCATCTTTACGCGTAGTTTCTTTAATGAAACAACCAGTTATTTACGTTTTCACACACGATTCAATCTACGTTGGAGAAGACGGACCAACTCACCAGCCAATTGAAACAATGGCTTCTTTACGCGCAATTCCTGGTGTTCAAGCAATTAGACCTGGTGACCCAGAAGAATCTATGCAAGCTTGGAACATGGCTTACGCTTCAAAAGATCACCCAGTTTGTATGGCATTTACACGTCAAGCTTTGGCTGTTTACGAAAAAGCAGACAAAAACTGGAAAGAAAATATGGCAACAAAAGGTGCTTATGTTGTACAAGATGCTGCTAACCCAGATATTACAATTTTGGCAAGTGGTTCTGAAGTTAACATGGCTCTTAAAGCTGCAAGTCTTACAAGCGGAAAATCAATTCGCGTTGTTTCTGTTCCTGATTTGGCAAAATTTGCAAGTCTTTGTCCTTGTGAACAAGAAAAAATCATTGGAAATCCAAAACGCGTAGTTTGTACAGAAGCTGGTATTTCTACAGAATGGTTACAGTTTGCTAAAAAAGAAGATTGTTTCTGTATCGACAGATTCGGAACTTCTGGTCCTGCAAACAAAGTTGCTGAATATCTTGGATTTACAGCAGAAAAATTAGCAGAAATTTTGAATAAATAAAATAATATGTCTTGTCGAGGGAACTTTGTTTTAGCCCTTGACTTGGACGATTTTACGGTTTTTATTTCGACTTAAATTAAAAGTGGCTGTCTTGGAAGTTTTCTCAAACTTCACAAAAGGCAGCCTTTTTTGTGTTATCAAAATATTCTATCTAATTAATGAATTTATTCCGATAAGTAAAATATGAAAAAACATGTTTTTATGATATTAATATTTTTACTTTGGGTTCAGTTTGGGTACTCAGCGAATATTTATAAAACTTCTGCAATTGCTTCTTATTATGCAGGGGATTTTCATGGAAAACAAACATCTAATGGAGAAATTTTTAATATGTGGGCATTAACATGTGCTCATAAGATGTTACCG
>JAZUSR010000120.1:0-8036 GCA_045606765.1 Treponema sp. | reverse complement strand
GATGGTTTATTGCAAGATTTGGAACAGTGGAATTTAAAAAATCCAATTTGCAATTATTCAAAAATAGAAGATTTAATTTGGTAAAAAAAAGGTTAGAATATGTTTTTTGAAAAATTAAAGAGCATTTTAAAATATTTAATTCCCATTTTTTATTACGCAATTTTGTTTTATCTTTTTAGTTTTATTAGTAATTTACAGTTGGGATTTTTTGAATCTTTAAGAGTGACTTTTTTGAATAAAACAATTGCAATAATGTTTTGTAAATATTTTGTTGTAATGTTCTTTACAGGACTTTTTTTTACAATTTTTTCTACTTTGAAAATTAAGTCTGCAATTGATTTTATTTTTAGAGGCCCAAATCTTTTTACAACCACAATCTTTTTGTTTTTGACTTTTATTCCAATGATTTTTGAAATGTGGGATGAACTAAAAAAAGCTTGGAAAATCCGTGGGGGGAGAGTCGGACTTAAGATGGGTGTTGTTTTGATTCCAAGTTTAATTTTGCTAAGTTTTAAAAAAGCCTATGATAAGGCAAAAGCAATGCAAGTAATTCAGAATTAAGAATGAAGAATTAAGAGAAAAAGTTATTGCGAGCATGGAAAAAATGTCATTGCAATGACGGGTGAATGGATTGCCACGATTTTCTTGCGGAAATCACTTGGAAGTGACAAGGTGACATGATGAAGTGACATTTTTGACAAGAACGTGACATTTAAATAATTTTGTTATATAATATAACAGAGGTTAGTATGACAAAAGAAAAACTTGAAGAGTTACTCTCTAATCACGAAAAAATAACAGTTGAATATAAGGAAAGCAAGTCTGCAATTCCTGCAAACGCCTATGAATCAATTTCTGCATTTTCAAATCGTTATGGCGGCTATATCATTTTTGGAGCTGATGACAAGGGAATTCCAGTCGGCATAAATCCTAACTGCCTTGCAGACATGAAAAAGAACTTTACTAACCAATTGAATAATCCAGATAAAATGTCGCCCACACTGTACCTGTCACTTGAAGAGTTTGAAATTAAAGGAAAAATTCTTCTTTCATGTTTTGTTCCCTGCTCTTCAACCGTGGTCAAATGTAATGGTCGTATTTACGACCGCAACGAAGATGGTGATATGGATATTACAGATTCTCCGATTCAGGTTGAAAATATGTATGCAAGAAAAATCGGAGCTTTTAATGAGCATAAAATTTTTCCTTATGTTGAAGATTCCGACCTTCGTTTTGACTTATTACCTCAAGTAAGACGCTTAATAGAAAACAAGAACTCAGAGCATGAATGGCTCAAAATGTCAGACAAAGATCTTTTTATCAGTGCAGGTCTCTATGAAAAAGATTTTGTTACCGGAGAAAAAGGATATAACCTTGCAGCCGTAATGCTTTTCGGAAAAGATACAACCATCCGTTCCTGCTGTCCGGGTTATATCACAGATGCAATTTATCGTGTAGATAATACAGACCGCTATGATGACCGTTTACGCATTCAGACAAATCTTATAGAAAGTTATGATCAGCTTATGAAATTTATACAGGTTCATACTTCAGATAAATTCTTTCTTATAAATAATAACAATACTTCAATCAGAGATATAATTGCGCGTGAAGTTGTTGCAAACATTCTGGTTCACCGGGATTTTTCAAGTGCCTTCCCTGCTAAACTGATTATTGAAAAAGACTGGCTTAAAACAGAAAACTGGTGCCGCCCTAGACGACATGGAAATATTTTGCAGGACGAATTTTCGCCTTATCCAAAAAATCCGTTAATCGCAAATTTCTTTACAGTTATGGGCCGTTCAGAAACTATTGGTTCTGGTGTAAAAAATCTCTATCAATACACACCACTTTATTCAGATGGCGGAAAGCCTGTTTTGTTTGAAGATGATATATTTAAAATTCAGATTCCGCTTAACAAAGAAGCTGCAGAAGAACAAAAGGCAGCAACAGAATTATCAGAACGTGAACAAAAAATCAGAGAAATGATTTTACAGAATCGACGTATTTCTGTAGACCAGATTGCAGAAGAATTTGCAGTTGACCGCCGTACAATATTACGTGATGTTTCAAAAATGAAGAGTAAAATCAAAATTGCCTTTGATAAGAAAACTTCAATGTGGACTATTGAATAAGTCTATATAGTCCCGGCGTACATACGAGTGCTTTCCAACAATTTATTTACTCTTTTTTCTCTTGCTGAAAATCTTTATAAGCATCAGAAATTATACCTTTGATATTATCAAAAAGAAATTGTCTCATTTCAGGAACTGATTCAAAAATTTTAATATCATCAGTAGGAAGAAATAGTCTATAAATATCAATATTAAAAAAATTACATATTTTAGATAATGATACTTTACTTGGCCAGTTGATGCCGCTTTCTATGCTTTTTATAGCTTCTTTTGACATTCCAACAGCTTTTGCAAGTTCTCCCTGGGTCATGTTTTTGAGTTTTCGATATTTACGTATGTTGTCACTTAATCTTTTCTGAATATCATCTTCTGTCATAGTAAAAAAAATGTATTAATAATGCCCTTGCAGTTTATAAGAAATATGCTATAATTTATTATATAATAAAATGATATTTATATAAAGTGGTGAATTAATGTTTGAAAATCATTTCTTTTTAGCAAAAGTTTCTGATAACAAGGATCCTGATGGCTTAAACAGAATCAACGTAACATACCAAAATGAAAATGAAGTTGTAACCAATTGGATACCCTATATGACTTCTTTCGCAGGAGACACAACTGGAATCAGTGTGCTGCCCAATGTAGATGATCAGGTTCTTGTCATTTCACTTGATATACAAAAATCGAAACTGGTTGCAATAGGCTCAATATGGAGCGAAGCAGCTCAACCGCCAGAAACAGGAGAAAATGGTGATGCTGATTTAAATCAGGATGGGAAAAATTCACTGACGTTTATCAAAACAAAGTCAGAGAATATGCTGATTTTTGATGATACGGATGGAAAAGAAAAGATTCAGATTATAGACAGCAAGACTAACAG
This sequence comes from Treponema sp., assembly GCA_045606765.1. Taxonomy (GTDB): domain Bacteria; phylum Spirochaetota; class Spirochaetia; order Treponematales; family Treponemataceae; genus Treponema_D. The sequence continues at coordinate 5,021 of JAZUSR010000120.1, read as the reverse complement.
CAGAATTGAATTTATTGCGGAAGACAAAAAGCTTTCAATTTCGACAGATGAAGAAATTGATATGACATCGACAAAAGATGTATGTATAAACGCTGAAAATATGAATCTTGAAGCAGAAAAAGAAGTTAATGTTTCCTGCGAAAACTTTCAGGTAAAGGCTAGCAAGGAACTAAAAATGGAAGCGGACAAAGATGTGACCGTAAAAGGTTCTGGCATTGCATTAAACTGACAGGAAGTATTTAATGAATTTTTACATAGAAAAAGAGATAGAAGAACTTCTGCAAAAATATCCTGATCCGAGAGATCCTGCAGGTGTATACAATTTCAGGGAGAAAAAATATCGCGAAAGCTGTCCGCCAACTTATGGAATTGTAGTTGATAATAAGGATCCAGATTGTCTTGGACGACTTAAACTTATGCTGCCTCTGGTCGGGCCAAATGCAGTAACCCCCTGGTATCAGGTGGTTGGTAATAACAGAAAGAATAAGGCAGGTTTTTGGGTACTTCCTGATATCGGCACACAGGTTATTGTATGCTTTCCGTATGGAAATCGCTCTCAGGGAATCGTGCTCGGCTGTATTTATGACATGAAGCATAAGCCTCCACAGCACAGTACTGATAATCCGAGCCACAGTTATCTTCTTCAGACAAAGAAACACCGTCTAGAAATAATAGATGAAGAGGGCAAGGAAGAAATCCGTTTTGAAACCGCAGAAGGCAAGATGAGGGCGATCCTTGGTCCAAAAGGAATTGAACTTGTAAATGAACTTGATGGTGGAATCGAAGTAAAATGTAAAAAACTGAATATAAAAGGCAAAAATATAAATCTGACAGCAAAAAAAGATTTTACAATTAAAACAGATGATAATCTGACCTTAAAAGAAAAAGGAAAGCTTTCGCTTACTGCAGATAAGGAAGTTACTCTTAAAGGCAAGAACATCAAGCTGAGCGGAAGTAAGGGTGTAACAGCAGAAGGTAAACAGATTGCTGTGGAAGGCGATAAGGTTATGGGTATGGATACTCATATAATGGTAGTTTCTGCAGGAATGAGTACAGCAAATGTTCCGTTACCTCACCCATTTATAGGAAAACTAAAAGATAAACTTTCAAAAGATGTAAAAATAAAAGATAAAAATTGTGCAACAAAAGATAGTGTTGCAAAGCATGATGATTCTATGCACATGCAGCTTCCGGGGACAATAAAGTTCCAGAAGAATCCGAAAAAAGAAGGAAAGGTAACTGGCGGCACTAGTAGAAAGGTAAAGATAAATGGCAAAGAAGCGGCTGTAATTGGTTCGCAGGTTTCGACTTGTAATGATATGGGGATGCAGAATAACTCCACAATTATTGCTATGGGTGCAAGTATTCCTATGCCGGCAATTATTAATCCTGCAAATACGGAAGAATGGAAACGTGAACGGGATAAGGCTGAAAAAAAAGAGCCTAAATTTAGTAGCGTAAAATGGGCAAAAAGTAGCTGTGAAGAAGGCGAAGAAATTGAATTAACTGCTAATGTGCAAGACATAACTGATGGAAATATGGTAACATTACAGGTGTTCCCGGAAGGAAAAGGACCAGAAGATAGTGTTGCTCTTGCAAAGTTCCCACTTACAGTAGAAGGTGGAAGTGTTAGTGCAAAGTGGCTCTACCGTGCAGACCAGAGAGAACTTCCTCCAGACAGTGATCCAAAGTTTGTATTTACAGCACATAGTGCATGGTGTAACTTTGAAAAGAGTTCTAACAGCCTTGAAGTAAAACTTGTTCGCCCTGAAATAAAGAAAGCTGAATGGCAGGATGAAGAAGGAAGTTCTACAAGCAAAGGCCTTGTAGGGCGGCCGTTGAAATTGGTTGCTGAAACTAAGGATATGGAAGGCGGTGTAACATTTTGGATATATGATGATAAGGGCCGCCAGGTGGCAAGCCTTGGTGCAGATATTGAGGGGGACAAAGCCGAGGCGGAATGGACTTACCACTGGGATGGTACACCTCTTAAGGAAAAACCAAAGTTCAAGTTTAAAGTGACTGGCAACAGGTGTAAGAAGGTGGAATCTTCCGAGGTGGAGATTAGTGGAAAGATAGAGCTTAAGTTTGTAGATAAATTAAAGGAAGCTCTTAGTGATCTTGAAATTGTTCTTATTGATAACCATATGCAGGAAACTTCAATGACTACAGATTCTGATGGAATTATAGAAAAAGATGATTTAATTCCTAGTAAATACTCTGTAAAAACAAAGAATGAGTATGAAATACAAAAAATAAATGGAGCTGATGTATACAATACTACAGGAGTTATATCTATAGAAAATATATCAGAAGTTGTTATGAATTTTGAACAAAAGGAGAATTCATAAAAATGCTTAATTATCCAGATAACTTGAGTAATGAAATTGGTGTATATAGATTAAATGAAAATGGCTTAAGTGGATATTATCCAATAAGTGTCGGTAACTTCTGGCATAGTGGAATTCATTTACCAATATCTTCTGATACTCCTGTAAAACCATTAGTTTCCGGACAAGTTATTGCATATCGTATTGGAAAGATTTATCAGACTATAGATTTACCTAAAAAACTGACCAAAGAAAAACTAGAAGAAAAATATTATAAACATAAATTTTTTTATAATGAAAAAGATGAGATTTTTCAATTAAACGAAAAAATACCAACTAGTGAAACAAAAATTAATTTGGCCAGTAACTTTATTCTTCTTAAACATCACATTCAAGATAATGATGGTAAAAATTCATTAATATTCTATACTCTTTACACAAATATTGCTTCTACTAGTGAAAAACAAGCTTATCAAAAAAATTTTATAACTGATGGAAAAATACATATATTAACAAACGAAGATACCTTTTGTTGCTCATTAATAGGACCTGCTGGCTATGATAGAGATGAAAAATATATTGAAATTTCTTGTTTTATGGAAAAATCATTATTTGACAATAAATTCAAATTAAATAAACCCATTTTTTTATCTGCAGAAAATTATAAGGACTTTTTCATTAGAGAACCATTAAATTGTGAAAAAAAACAAATTTATTTTACAAATAGAAGTCGTTATATTGTTAAAGAAATAATTACTTCAGGAAATCAAATTGCGAAAAAAATTCAAATAAAAAGTATTGCAGCTTATTTACCAACAGAAGTTAAATTAACAAAGGGAAAAATAAAAGATAAAACTAATATTAATTATATAACATTGAATAGAACAAAAGTTGATAAAAATAACACAAGCAAATATAACTTGATAAATACAAGTCTTGATTCGTTTTTTAGCACTTGTAAAAGTGGTAAAGAATATACAGTTACTTATATTCTTGAAGATGGACAAACTCAGATACTTATAGATTGTTCGAGTTGTGAACCTGTTTGGATAGTTGATAATAATGATTTTACTTCTGAAACTGATAAAGAAAGTATTTATACCAAAAATGGCTATGTAGATTATTATGAGGAGTGTCCGTTATTATATTCATTTAATAAAAAAGAAATAAGTACAATTGAAGAAATTAGGGGATTAACCTCAAACACATGTTTTGATAAGAATAAAAAGGAATATTGCGAAATAGATGGCTTACCTGATATTTATGTTGAAAAACAGGCTTTTGAAAAAAAATGTTATGAAAATGCATTTAAGTGGGAAGCTTTTTTTGATAATCAAGAAGAGTTTGAAGATGATATATTTTGTGATAAGTTATCGATATTAAAAGAAATTGATAAATCAAATATTCTGAAAGAAATTTTCGGAGCAAACAGAATGATTTCTGATGATGAAATGAAAATGCTTTTTGGACCAAACGAACATTCTCTTGAAATGAAAGAAGTAGTTAAAAAACTTAGAAAAATTGAATGTAAACATCCTTTAGAATTTGACAAAACAAAATTTGAAAACATTGCAGATGAATATAAAAATAGAAAAGAGTGGACTATGGGCACAATATCAGAAAATGCTGCAAATGCACTAAAAGCTCAAACAAAAATAAGAGATATTTGGACCGACGGACTTTGCAATGTTTTCAAAAATAATAATTTTTTCTTTGTTCATCCTGTATATTTCTTAAATCATCTGGATAAAGCTGGGGTACTTGAGTTTAATCCATATAAAGGGGAAAAATATGAATATGGATGGGGATATTATTGTGTCGATGGAACATCTAAATCCCAAACACAAATTGTTAATTCAAATCCTGGTTTTGCTCCATTATCTATAAATGGAAAAGGCGTAAAAGCATTCGATAAATTATTTGCTAATCCAAACGGTCTATTTAGAGAAAAATATTCTGGCAGAAATGGTTCATATGGACACGAAGGACTTGATTTTGATGGAGCAATTGGAACAGAAATATATTCCTTTATAAATGGGGTTGTTGAAAAAATACCAAAAAGTCAGGGTGCTTTACATTATGGTATGAATCTTGTTATTAAGTCACCAAATGGCTATTTGTATCTTCTTGGGCACTTAAGTGAAATATGTGTACAAGAAAAAGAGACAATTTATCCTGGAAAACTTGTTGCAAAGGTCGGAAATACAGGAAACTGTAAATCATCTGGAGGTGGAGACGGATCACATTTACATCTTTCCGTGTATAAAGCTGATAAATGGAAAGATATTGTTTCTGGTTTAAGCGGAGAAAATTATGATAATTATAAATGGTCAAAAGATTTGATTAATCCTTTTGACTATAATCAAAGTTATTTTGATTAGGAGATATTTAAAAATGAAAAGACATTTATGTTTGTTAATTTTATTATTCGCATCTGTATTTATATTTTCACAAGAAATTGAATATAGATGTATAGAAAAGACATATGGCTCGACTGAGAAAGAAATGTTTGCAGGTATAGATGGCGACGGGAAATTAATAATTCCTGAAGAAATAATAAAACTAAGTAAAAAAAATGAACCGTATTTCTATGGTTCTGGATCATATGGTTATAATTATCATGATACACTTTCTACTTTTTATGGAAAATGTAACGATAATGAAGAATACTATTTTAATCTTGATGCTTTT
>JAZUSR010000119.1:0-5912 GCA_045606765.1 Treponema sp. | reverse complement strand
TGGATCACCTAAGTGGCTCATCAAAACCAAAGAACGTGGACCTTGTTCCAAAATGTATTGAATTGTTGGAAGAGCAGCCATAATACGTGTGTCATCTTGTACTACACCGTCTTTCATTGGAACGTTAAAATCAACACGCATGATAATGCGTTTACCTTTAAGGTCGATGTCTTTTACTGTTTTTATCATTTGATTCCCCTGTTAATGGATTAATATAATAATTTAAAAAAATTATTTACAAAATTATGAATTTTCGCGAGGCTTTCGTTCTTGAGCTTCACTAACACGAACCTTTCTACCATCGATATCTTTTTGATTTAATGTAGAAATTGCACTTCTTGCATTATTTTCATCAGGCATTTCAACAAAACCAAATCCCTTTGACTTGCCAGAAATTCTATCCATTACAATCTCAACAGAAGTAACTTCTCCAAATTGCGAAAATTGATTACGAATAGTTTCCTCTGTGGAATTATAACTTAAATTACCTACATAAATTTTCATACTTTTTTCCCTTTTTACACCATAAATAATAGAAAAACATATAATTCGTGTCATTTAAAAATATTAAAAACATCATCTATTGTCAAGGTGCGAAAATATTTTTACCTACATAGGATTTATTCCCCACGCATTTCAAACCACTGACAATTTTCCGAAAGCCAGTATTTATTGAATACACGCAAGACATCATCTTTAGTAACTTTTTTTGCCAATTCTGGAATTTTCTCAGCAGATGTTATATCTCCAAACTGAAGAATACTTGATGTAATCCTTGAAGCAATTCCATTTGATGTACTTTGTGATGAATATTTTCTAGTTAAGTATGAATTTATATACCCCGGCAATGAATTCTCTAAAGTATCATAAATTACAGAATTATTATCAATAGAAGAAATTATTTTACCAGATTTTAATAATTCCTGAGTTTCTTTTAAATACTTTGGAAAATTTTCCATATCAGAAACTTGAAGACCGTAATCAAATCCATAAGCATCAGGGCTTGAAATAATTTGAGTTCCAACGCTATAGCAAGCACCATATTTTTCACGAATAATATTAAAAGTTAAAGATGTAAAAATATCTTCAGTAATTCTAGCAGCAATATAATCTTCACTTAAAACTGATGGACTTGCAAAAACTCTACAAATAAGTTCTGCACCCTTTGCATTTTTATTTTTTAAAACAATTTTCTGGGAATTAATATTTAAAGGTTTTAAAGATGATTCAACATTACTAGCTCTTTTTGAAACTGAAAAAGTTCTTTTTCCTTTTAATTTTCCTAACGAAACATTTAACTGCTTAATAAATTTTTCTATATTAATATTACCAACAGCAACAACTCTAATTCTTGATGGTGATAAAATTTCTTTATGATGAAGTTTTAAATTCTCAATCGTAATATTTTTGATAGAATCTTTATTCACAGATGATGTTGTTAAAAAAGGATGATCTTTATAAACTGTTTTATGAATTGCATCAAATAAAATTGATTCAGGATCATTTTCTTTAAACTGAATATCTTGATAATAATTATTCATCATTAAATCGTATTCAGCCTGATTAAATGCAGGATTTAAAAAACCATCGAGCATTATTGGCAACATTTGGTCAAGATAATAATTAATACAATTCAAAGTAAGGACAGAACCACTATACATCGAATAATGCGATATAGAACTTTGATTTTCATATTTAATTAATTGAATATCATTGTAAGAAAACTTTTTTGATCCCATCGTCATCATTTCGAACAAACTAGACTCAAGCCCAGAATATTCTACCTTTTGAATCATAGTTCCACCTTCAACAATTATAAAAACAGAACAAACTTTATTTGGAAAGCTATCATTTATATAAACAGGAATCCCATTCTTTAATCTATATTCTTTTACATCTCCAGAATTCATTTTAAAAGTATTATAAACTTTGTTCCCTTTTGCAAAACAAATACTAGCAGCAAAAATCATAGCAAAACTTAAAATATTTCTTTTCATTTTTTTTCCTCTTATTTATTCCACCAAAATGAATTTTCCGAAACAACTTTTTCAAATCCACTTTCATTAAAAATCTTTTCATTCTTTTCATAAACAGAAGGATTTACTAACACAATAACAAGTGGATTTTTTTCAACAATATATTTGGACAAATAATTTTGAATTTGTTCATTAGAAACATTTTCAATATTTTTTTCATAATTAAGATAATAATCCACAGAATTTGTAATCCAATTATAACGCAATGTAGTTAATATTCCCATAAAGGTTTCTGTTTGAAAAATCTTATCATCCTTTAATCTCTGAATAATTTTTTTTCTTTTTTCAGAAGGAACAATATTCTCATTTTTTGAATACATTTTCATAGAACTCATAACTTTTGAATAAAAATTCTTAGTTGTTTCTACAACTTTTTCAGGTGGACACAAACTAATTGCTAGAAAAGAAGTAAGTCCTGTTCGTCTTCGTGTTGAATAACCTGAACCAAGAAAATCTTCTGAAGGAATCATCAAGTTTGGATCATTTACAAAATCTTGAACAAAATCACTTTCTGGATTTTCCATATAAAATCCTAAAAGATCGGCTGGGTAAGTTGCATCTTCATCAAAGTCTGCATCAGGTCCACGAAAATAAATCATAATCTGAGTTTGTCGCGAATCAATTTTGTCAAAAGGAACTACACAAAAATAAGGTTTATCAAATGGCTTTGAAGATTGTGTTTCTACAGCTTCTTCAATTTGCTCAAAATTTATTCCATTGTTAGACCAATCACCATAAATATTTTTTACAAGTTCGAAAACTTTTTTATGTTCCACATCCCCACCTACAAATAAAGCTGCATTTTGTGGAATATAAAATGTTTTTTGAATTTCTTTTAATTGTTCAAGAGTTGCTTTTTGAATATTTTCTACACTTCCACCTGGATCAAGCTGCCAAGGTTTGTCAAACAAATGACTATTAATATAAGATCCAATATATTTTGATGGACTTGAAGTATCTCCTTGAATTTCTGCAATTACAACTTTTTTTTCAATATCAAATTCATTTTCATCTAACAAAGGAAAACGAATTGCATTATTCCAAAAATCAAGACCATTTTCTAACTCACTTGATGGAATTGTAAAATAATAATTTACACATTCAATTCCTGTTGTTCCGTTCCAAGATGCAGTTCCCATATCAGACAAGGCCTTTTGAACTTTTCCAGTATTAGAGAATTTTTTATTCCCCTTAAACATCATATGTTCATACAAATGAAACAAACCGGCATTTTCTTTGGTTTGTGTAATTGCACCTGCCCTTACCGCAATTTCAATATATGCTAGTGGAACACTATGATTTTCTGCAACAAAAAGCGTTAAACCATTTTCTAATTTATACATATAACAATTTTCTGCAATCAAAGAACCATTTTGAATATTTTTTTGTTCATTTGAAAAAACAGAAAAACTAAAGAAAATAATAATTAATGATAAAAATCTTTTTTTCATTTAATTCTCCCATAAAAAGTCAATGAGTAAAACTTCAGTTTTAGGAATTGACTTTTTATGTTGTTTCGCAACAAAGTGAGAAACAACAATATATATGTAGTTTGCAACGTAAACTATAAAAAAATAAAAACTGACGATATTTTAGGCAGTTTTTATCTTACATCCATATTTATATTAATAATAACAATTTTTTCAAATTATTGATACAAAAATTCATTAGACTATTTACTTTTCTGTGCTATAATATCAACTATTAAAAGTTTGTACATCAAACTTCTATAACAATTTTTACGGAGAACAATATGAAATTTTCAAAAGATTTTATTTGGGGCGTTTCAACATCAAGTTATCAAATAGAAGGAGCTGTAAATGAAGACGGAAGGATTCCATCTATTTGGGATGAATTTTCAAAGGTCCCAGGTAAAATTGAAGATTCAAAATCTGGTGACTTTGCTTGTGACCATTACCATCGTTACAAAGAAGATATAAAATTAATTAAAGACTTAGGTGTAAATGCATATAGATTTTCTATTGCATGGCCAAGAATTTTTTCATATGATTCTGATTCAAAAGGAAATTTTGTAAAAGGAACACTTAATCAAAAAGGTTTAGACTTTTACGATAAAATTATTGATGAATTATTGAAAAATAATATTGACCCTTGGATTACATTATATCATTGGGATTTACCACAAATTCTTGAATTAAAAGGTGGCTGGCGTAACAGAGACATTATGAACTGGATTGCAGAATATGCATCTGTTATTTCGCAAAAGTTCAGTGACAGAGTGACTCACTTTTTTACACTAAACGAGATGCCATGTATCTTAGGAGGATACATGGGATGGATGGCACCAGGACTTAAATGTAGTAACAAAGAACATCTTAATATAATTCATAACATGCTTTTGTCCCACGGAAATATGACCCAAGCAATTCGAGCAAATGCAAAGCAACCTGTTCAAATTGGATGTGCCCACAACGGTCTTGGAAATTATCCAGCAACTGAATCTCAAGAAGATATAAATGCTTTTTACAAAGCTATGGAATGTATCGAAGCTAGCGATTGTGAGTACGGTCCACAACTTGGCACAAAACATATTTTATCAGATAGCTTAATATATTATTTAGATCCAATTTACTTTGGAAAATATCCTGACCATGCCTTTGAAATTTTTAAAGATCAAATGCCAGAAATAAAAGATGGAGATATGAAAATCATTTCTACTCCAGTAGACATTCAAGGAATAAATATTTACGAAGGTCGACCAATTTCAGCAGGCTCATCTCCAAATAAAAAAGATGATAGTTGGCATATTAAACCATTTCCACAAGGAATGAATCAAACTGCAGCAAGATGGCCTATTACTCCACAAAGCATGGATTATTACTTTAGATTCATCAGTGAAAGATATAAAAAACCAATTTATATTTCAGAAAACGGTATGAGCAACGCAGACATAATTTCTTTAGATCAAAAATGTCACGACCCACAACGAATCGACTACACACACCGTTATCTTATGAATCTTGAAAACGCAATAGAAAATGGTGCTGATGTTCGAGGATATTTCCATTGGTCATTACTTGATAATTTTGAATGGGCTCATGGCTATAGAGAACGATTTGGTCTTGTACATGTTGATTACGAAACTCAAAAGCGCACTCCGAAAGATAGTTATTATTGGTACAAAGAATTAATCGAATCAAATAAAAATTAGCCATCTAAATTTGAAGTGCATCCAAATTATTGTACACTTAATTTTTTAACCACCATTTTTTGAACTAAAAAAAATTAAATCTTTAATACATAAAAAGCCGTGAAAACCTTTCTAAAAGGACACGGCTTTTTTTATTTCAAAAATAAATGAGTCATTGCAACAAAATTATATTACAATTTTTTTTGAAAAAATTTTTATTTTTCTAAAGTTTTTAACGCGTTGAAAAATTCAGGTTTTTCTTTTTCGACAATCATTGGGCGGCCTTCAAGAGTCAAAAAACAATGTTCTGATTTTCCAGTTCCACAAACTTCTCCATTACAAGTAAGTTCATACTTTAAACAAAGTTTTAAAGCAGATATTTTTTCAACGCTTACATCAATAGAAATTACATCTGCAAAAGTTGTAGTTTTTCGATAATTATATTCAACACGAATTACAGGACTTACGATTCCTTCTGCTTCAATTTTTTCAAATGGAAAACCAATTTGACTTAAAAAATCTACACGAGCTTCTTCCATAAATCGAATATAATTTGAATGATGAGTAATTCCCATTTTATCAGTTTCGTAATAATTTACTTTATGAATATATGGAGTCATATTTTTTTTACCTTCTTATTAATTTTTCTTTGTCATAAACTATTTATCACAAGTAATAAATAGTTTATAAAACACTATAAAAATACGTACGGTCAAGGCACGCTT
>JAZUSR010000118.1:0-18520 GCA_045606765.1 Treponema sp. | reverse complement strand
AAAAAATTAATAATAATAAAATTAAAACAAGTCTAAAAAAACTTCCAAGAACCACTTGCACTGCCCCCTCCAAACTTATATATTGGGTTAAACTTATTTTAAATAAATTTCAGTGTAAAACCGTTTTAACAGTGCTGAATTTGGACCTTTTTTTGCACAAATTCAGTAGAAAGCACCTCTATTCCCATCAATTAGTATTTGTAGGCGAAATGTATATTTTTCTTTCACCTCGAAAAGCACTTGATATTGATTACTATTTTATTTTTAGTTTAACAGTATTTGACTCTCCTAAAGGTCCTAGATATTTAATAGTAATCCATTTTGTATTATTTATAGCATAGTTATTTTGCAAATCATTCAAGCTAATAATATACTCTTGATTTTTACCCAGATAATAGCATTCACTAATTTCCCATTTTTTTATTGGACTGGAAACAAGTCCCGTATACGGAATTCTTCTGTTTTTATCGTCGTAAATTCTGAGCCAATCATTTTTCATAGTTTGCTCATTATTATCTTCACAATAAAAATTTAGATAATCATAAGGAATATAACAATTTTCTGATTTGTTATTCTTCAAAATAAGATAAACATGTATTGCTTTATTTTGAATACTAGCTTCTAAAACTATATTCAAATCTCCTCGTTTGTAAAAAGAATTCTCTGAATATATACAAATGGACATAAAATAAATAATTAAATATAAAACCACTTTCTTCATAATTTATCTTCCCATAATCTCTAAATAAAACTCCGTCCAGTTATCTGCGTTGTAGATTTTTTGATCTACAGGGATATCATTTACAACATTTATGTCAATTGCATAACCAATATCATCAGTATGTAACATCTTGTGTGATGTTTCATGAATTAATTGTGCATGTAATGGCGCAGATAACCCATCTTGAAGAATTCTTGAAACAGCAAAACTACTTAAAGAAATTGTTTTTAAGTATTCCACTTTTACAATTTCTCCATAAGCATTTTTATGAGTCTGCTTTATTACTGAACTCATCATGCTATTATTTTTTGCATAATCATTTATTGTCATATTTTTCAAATCATCTCGTATTAAAGTCAAGGAATTCAAGAGGTACTGTTTATCTTTTTCTTTATTGATATCGAGTCCTAAATAGTCAAAAACACTCTGCTCCAATTTTTTATCATTGTTATTGTATTTTTGTATTCTTGAAATCAATAAATTAAGATTTGAAGTTGCTTTATTCTGTGATTCAATAATAAATTTCTTTTCGTCGGGTGTGAAATCATCATTTCTTCCATCCGGGTCCACATACTTCACCGGATTATTCCCGGCGTAGTGGTACAAATTGGTATTGACAGGGTATGCTCTTGCTACCCTGTCAACAAAGGTGAGTCAAGGGCTTGAACGACCAACGGGAGTGTCCCTTGACCACCTGTATTTGTAGGAATAACTACCCAAAATTCAGCAAAATCTGCCTAATTCGCGCGAAAATCAGCAGTTTCCAACGAAGCTTCTGCTAATTTTTCTTCCTTCCCTAAAAATGTATCTATATTTTACACTGGAATTCACTTTTGTTAAAGGAAATTCAGGGTAAAATCGTTTTAATAGTGCTGAATTTGGACCTTTTTTTGCACAAATTCAGAAGAAAGCACCTCTAATCCTGCAAATTAGCATTGATGGGAGGGAGGGAAGAAATAAATTATATCATGCAGAAATAACTTCCTTTGTATTATATTCACAGCTGTTTTCGTACATATAATCTGGTGAGCAGTCAATATGTCCGTTGTCCCATGTTACGATTCCGTATTCTATCGAAGGATTTTCATACACATCAGGATCTTTTAATTTTTCAAAAACTTCACCTTTTAATATAGACGAATCAAACAGTCTTATACTTCCATTTGAAAATTTTATTAAATAAACCCCACTATACATATGCTTAATTTCAAGTACGGTAAGCATTTCTTCCGGGTTGTCTGAATAAACAATACCATTTTCTTCGTGCATTTCTTTCTCCTTTCTTATGAATCAATCTGATCAAAATGCTTATTCTGAACGGCAAGATTCCAGGCTGTATAAGCTTTTTCCTCATTCTTCTTAAGCCAGTCCTGTACTGACTTTAATTGTTTTGAAGGAAGTTTTCCAGAAAGAAGAGTTCCGTCTATTGCTACGGATGCCCTGAATTCACCATAAAAAACATGCACATGAGGTTTATTATGCTGTTTTATGTCATTGAACATCAGATAGATTACTATACCATCAAGTCTTGTTAAAATCGGCATTCTACCCTCCTGAAAACAAATCCACTAGTTAAGATTTTATCACAATTTATGAAAAAATCAAAATAAATTTTGCATGATTATTTTGCAGGTTCATTGTTTTATTTTGTTCCGCAACGCTTCGCGCCACTACAATCGCTAACCAAGGGAAAATAGCCCTAATTATCAGCGACAGTAACAACACAGTTATCTGCGAAATCTACAATGTTTTAAGGGCTTAATTATGAATATCCCTCAAAAGTGTAAAATAAATATCTTCCCGAAAGTACTTAAAAATTTCAGACAAATCATCCTTTACTGTGAGTGTTTCCTGCTCATTTTTCTCATAGAAAAATTTATAAATTAAGAATGAATTAAATACTTTTATCAGATCATTTTCTGTAAGATAAGAATAAAAAAACTTCATTTTATATCGAAGAAATAACGAATCATCTACGGTGTAATCATATGACTGTTCAATATAATTAAGCGATAATTCAAGATTGTTGTTCAACATATTATAGAATGCTTTAGTTAAACAGCCGTAATATTTTAATAAAGTTGAACCATTTTTTAATAATTCATCAGCAAGAACATCGGCATCTTTGATTCTATTACTTAAAAATAAGTAATTCAAATAGCTGAGATACAATTTATCAGACATCACATCATTAATCTTATATTCTTCTACTAGAGTATCTAATTCCGTTCCACCATCTAAAAGATCTGAAATTTCTGTTTTTAAGAAAACAACATTCTCATTATTCTGAAATATAGACAATTCTAAATTTTCTAATGCTTTTCTATAAGATTTCTTTATAAAAAATATCTTTGCAAGCAAATAATTTACATCCTCTTTGTAAGTATTAATACTTACCGTTTCATAAAGTTTTTTTGCATTTTCAGCATAGAGTTCCGCATTAGACAAATCGTTTACCTCTATGAACATCTTTGAAATCATTAAATTATTTAAGTAATTATTTGAATCAAATTCATTTGCTCTCATGAAACAATTCAAAGCATCCCGTTTATACCCTGAAACACTTTTTTTCAGAAGAACAATTCCTTTTAAGTAATTATAATCAAATGAGTTCTTATCTCTTTTATGCATATTATCTAATATCAATTCCGCTTTTTCAATATTATTAGAGTCTATAAAAAATTTAACGGAATCAAATTTATCCTGATTGCACCCAATAAAGAAAATACAAACAACAAAAATAACTAAACAAATTCTTTTCATATCAACACTTACTCCCTAGTACTCTTCAATTAATTCGAACATTCTTGCAGAATCAGTGTAATATCTATAAACTGCTTTATCTTGATCAATCTCCGGGCTTTGACCATTATTTATAGTTCCACATGGTCCATCATCTATATTTGTAGATATATTTATACCTGCACAAATATTCAACGAACCTTTCCCTAGAACACCAAGATCTATTGATTTACTCTTACCCAAGTTAATATTGACTTTTAAATTAGTTCCGTCAGTTTGTAGTGTAAAACTAGCTTCACCTGCATTAACTTTTAATTTACTTGCAGTAAGTGTTATGGGAGAATCAATTAATTTTTCAAATTGTTCTAAAAATTTATCTGCAAATTTTTGTTCGAGTGTAAACGACAAATCTTGTCCCTTAGACCCAATTTTCAAATCAAATATTTTACAATCGAAATTAAGAATTTTTAACGAAGCTTTTGCATAAATCTGATAAGTTGCATTACCTGTAAAAATATTTATAAATGAATTACCAACTTTTCCAAAGAAATCTCTAATTCCAGCATCGATTGCACAGGTCTGGGCATATAACTGCTGTTTAATATATTCTTTATAATTAAAACTATAAGTTAGCCTTCCATCCGGATCAATATACCTAATCGGATTATTCCCGGCGTAGTGGTACAAATTGCTATTGATGAGAATAACTACCCAAAATTCAGCAAAATCTGCTCAAAAACCTCAAAAACCAGCAGTTTTCAACGAAGCTTCTGCTAAATTTTCTTCCTTCCCTAAAAATATATCTATATTTTACACTGAAATTCACTTTTGTTAAAGCAAATTCAGGGTAAAATCATCTTAAAACTACTGAATTTGAACCTTTTTTTGCACAAATTCAGCAAAAAGCACCTCTATTCCTGCAAATTAGTATTTGTGGGATGTATAATCTAGAGTTTTTATACAGTCTGAAAACTCTAGATATTAATAAATAAAAAAACTATTTATCAATATATTCTTTACAAATAAAAAAAGTGTAAAAACATGATGACGCACATCCTGTTAAAACAAAATACCCAAAAGGTATTTTTATAATGTTTTTAACAAGAAGAATAGTAATTACAAAATAATATAAGAATCCTAAAATCAAAATTACATAATTTAGAAAATTATGTGCCGTTATGAACTTTAAAAAAGACATATCCTTGGAAACTAAAACTTTATATTGTATGAACAGTATAAAAACATATGCAAAGAATCCTGAAAATAAATTCTCTGTACCTTTTATTAAACTTAAAGATATTAAGAATGAAATTGAAAAAATTGTATATATAATTAAAAAAAAATTACTTTTCATAAAGGGGCTCCTGAGTATCTTCTGGTGAAAGTGCTTTAAGTACCTGTTCTCTGACTTCAACGGGAATTTCGTTTTCAGGATTGTTAAAATAATCCTTAATGGAATTTATGGTCTTCTCGGAGAGATTTTTTATAAATTTTACTGCTTTTGTCAAATTAATATATAATGTACCAGAAATAAAATTAACGCCACCACCTATTGTACCAATGGAACAACCAGTCCATTTATTTAATTCCATATCTAATGAACCACTAAAAACAACTCCAACATCAGTACTTAATCCAGTAGCAGAACTATCGCAATCAACATAAAATATTCCTAAACAAGGACAATCTTCTATATTTTTTCCTTCAGTCCAAGATATAGAAGGTGCAATAGGTAAATCTATAGAAGCTTCTACCCCAACACCTGCGCCACCTGTAACTGTTAATGCAATTGTTCCATTATCATCCCATGAAAAACCTATAGAAACAGAACCACCGATAATGGTTTTTGCACCTACTCCGAGAAATGTCACAGTAGTTATGTCCCTTCCATCTGGATCAATATACCGTACCGGATTGTTGCCTGCGTAGTGGTACAAATTGCTATTGATGAGATTGAACACACCGCCCATTCCCGGTAAATTCTGATTATTTTTACGAATTTCATCATTTACTGGGGCTTGTGGGAAGTATTCTCCCGTGTTCATAGCAGGGTCGGTAGAAATCCACATCGAATACTTTGGATTCAAATACCTAGCTCCATAATAGTACAAACCAGTTTCTTCGTCTAGTTCTTTGGCGGTTCCCTGCCTTTCACAAGAGTTTTTCGCGTTGCTCAAAACTTTGGCTCGGCAGGGCGCGCTTTTTGTCGTATAAAGTGTATTCTATGCGCTAGTTTTCTTTTTTTACAAAATATGTTCAAATGTTCTAAATTGTCGAAGTTTATTTTTTAATGCAACTTATCTATAAGTATAAACGCCTTTTTTAATTTCAGCTTCTCCACCATCTAATGAAACAGAAAATCTTTTATTTATGTCATCATCATCTGAATTTGTAATTTCCAATATTTCTGTTCTAAACAAATTTAATTCTTTTACTTTATTATTCAAAAGAAATTGCTCTGCATCTTTATAACTATCTGATACTTTTAAATCTACAACTTTAAAATCCTTTTGATTGTCAACAGTATATGTTAAATCACCAATATAAATATATTTTGCTCCTTCAGGAACTGCAGCTTTAAAAAATGTTGGTAACATTATATCCATATCATATACTTTATGAAACAAATAACGAATTGGATTTACAAAATATACATAGCCTTTTTTTGATACAGGATAAACAAATGCACAATACTCTCCATCTTCTGCTTCTGCCATTTCTTCAAATTCTGATATCTTTGAACCAGCTACAAAAGAATTAATTGTATAAAATGGGAAAAAATATGAATTTTTATTTTTAAGAGTTTTTTCTGTTAAGCCGAATGCTTTTTCAAAAAAATCCATACTAGACAATGTATTTACTTTTACTTTTGCAATTACAACTACTTCACCTTTTTTTGGTTTTGGCATTTTTCCTGCAAAACAAATATTCGAAAGAGAAAATATAATACATAAACATAAAATCATTTTATTTTTCATCTGAATACACCTCCAAATCAGCTTGTAATAAAGGTTCCCATTTTGTACCCTTATAAATCTTTAATGCCTTTTTAATAAGTTTTTTCATTGTTTTTGATGCGTCCTTATTATTTTTCAAGTCACTTACAAGATAACCACCTTTAACTCCAATCAAGTTTTCGTTATATGAATACACAATAGATAAACCTGATGGCACTTCAAGTTTTTTATCCATCAAAGGTGTTATTGTTCCATCTGAATAAAAAACTTTCCAAATAGGATATTTAAAATTTCGTTCTACCTTTTCCACGATTTGAAATTTCATTTCAGGCTTTGCATCAGCAGAAATAAAAAATCCATCTTTTTCAATTGGAATTGTCAAATTTTCACTTTTCGGATTTAATTGAATTAAAAAACACTCCGAGCAAGAAGAATAACCTAAAAATAAAATCTCATTTGTTTCTTTTGCAAAAATATTAGTTAAAGAAACAAACAAAAAAATTAGACAAATTGATACTTTTTTTATCATATTCACCTCAGTAAAAATAAATACGTCCGGTCAAGGCACGCTTTGCTCAAGGCCTTGACTCGGCCGTTTTTAGGGTTTGTATTAAACCCTAAATAAAATTTAACCATTAAACTTCGTTATAATTTGCAACGCAAATATAACAAAGGAAAGACTTCCATAATTATGAAGCCTTTCCCCTACCCTTTTTATTCTGGAAAAAATCCTAAAACCAATCCTATCGACAAACCTTTATCTTTAAAGTCAATATTATCAATAGAAATTGTTCTGCCATAATAAGAAATATTTATCCCTGGCCTAAAAAACTCAAATCCAAAATCAAACAAAGTTTTAATTCCGAGTTCATAAAAGAATTCTGCACTAGACTCTTCTGAAAATCCCATTCCCCATCCAGCTTTTGCATTTGGTATAATCGAGAAAAGCCCAAAATCAAATGGTAGTTGATAAGATGCATGAATTCCCCAAAAGCTTGTTTGAGATTCCAAAAGTTTCTTAGTATTAAAATCAATTCCAAAACCAAATTGTCGTTTCCCAAATGGATATAGACTTAAAGCTCCTTTAAAATTTGGATTCACTTCGGTGTCTTTAGTAAAAGGAATATTTATTCCAGGAGAAATCTCCATCAAATATCCATCCCCAATTCCATAGAATTCAACTGAAGGAATTGACAATACTTTTTTTTCTCTTTTAACTTTAGGCTCTGATTCCTTCTTTTCTTCAACCACAAAATCATCTGTATATGATTCAATTTTGTAACTATCATTTTCTATTGCCCATGATAATTTTTGAATCAATGAATTTACATCTTCTGATTTTTTCAGTGCTGAATAAATATTAAAGGCCACAGACATTTTTAATGCATCAATAGGATTTTTTCTAAACTCATAAGCAATTACATTTCTTACATCAATACTTTCGTGCCAAAGAATTTCCTTAAACAAATCAGGTCCTTTATCTTTTGCCAAATTTAAAGAAACGAATTTTGCTAAAGCAACAAATTCTTTTGAATCACTTTTTATGATTTTTTTAATTTTTTCAATTTGTTGTTCTTTTGAATTTTTAGTTTTCGAATTTTGCTTTTTTGAATTAATCAATTCAACTGCATATTTTATTGGAACTGAATAATTTGTAGATTCTCTATTTATAGCCTTCCAAGTATTAATACCAATTACATAAAATTGATTATTTTCTTTTATAAGTAACGGCCCACCAGAATTGCCTGAATCAACTTGTGCTGAATGCTGATAAACGAATGTATTTTCTGTGTCTAAAAAATCTTTACCGTCAACATATGAATTTGTAACATTTCCTGTTCCAAATTGCCAAATTGGATTTTCACCCAATGCAGGATATCCGGCTGTAAAAACTTCACGACCATCAAATACTTCTTTATTATAAAATGGAAGCCCTTGTTTAAACGGACGCTTATTTCCTTGAAACTTTAATATCGAAATATCTTTATCTTCATCACTAGCATACAAATAAAGATTATCGTACAAAGTTTTTGAATTGTTATTACTCTGAATTTCAAAAGAAAAAACTTCTCCATCAGAAGAAACATGTTTGTTTGTAATAACATAATTTTCTCCTAATGAATCTACATAAACAAAACCAGAACCAAAACTTCCTTCTAAAAAAGAATCAATATATTCAGAATAATTTTGAAGCCCAGTTCTTTCTAATTGTGTCTTGTATTCTGTTAAAAAAGTTTTATATTCTTCTGAATAAATTGGTTTTACGATTCCCACAAATTGCTTCACCTCTTGTGCAAATAAAACACTCGAAGCAATTAAGAGAAGAGAAAATAAATAAACTTTTTTCATAATAAACTATTTTTTTGAAGCAATTTCAGCATTTAACTCTTTAATTCTTTCTTGAATTAAAGGTTCCCAATCTGTTTTTTTATAATCTTTTAATAATTTTTTCAAAGATTTTAGTTCATACTTTTTAATAATCAATTCAAGCTTTTCTTCACTAGATGGTAAACCTATGACCAATCCGTCACCTTTTTTAATTTCTTCTATCCCTTCCATAGTAAAGAGGTTCTTATACATAATTGAATGACAACCCATAAAGTATAAAGACTTATCTTTTGGAACATTTACATTCCATTCATCGTTTTCAATTTTATAAAATTTTGTTATACTACCTGTTTTTCCTACTGGAGTACTCGAAATAAAACCAGAATCTTTTACAACTAATTTACCTCCTTTATAAGCAGGTGGTAAAGAAAAACATCTATTTCCAGTTGAAACAACACATTCCCAATTGTTTTTTTCATCAACATAATACAATTTAGCATCTGGTTCTGATGCAAATCCATAAATTAACACAGAATTTTCAGGGCTTGCATTTTCAATCATTCCTTTATTTACAAAATCTTTTGCAAAACATGTACCTACTAGCATAACTGCTAATACCATCAAAACAACTCTTTTTTTCATAATAATTCACTCCTTGGACTTAAATCCATACTTTTAAAATCGCTACTTTAGTCTAATATTTAAAGTTAGAAAATTCAAGACAACTTGCAACTTTAAGTCAATGCTATACTTTTGATTATTTCCCATATTTACACCTCCGTGGGCGTCCTATTTTATTCTGTTCATTTTCCCGAAATTCTGTTTTGCTTCAAGGAAAAGAGCGAATTTTACGCAATTTTCGCTCTTTTCCTGCCATCGTTAAACAAATCCCTATTGATGGGAGGAAAACTATTTCACTCTGGAGAGGTCAAAATCATCAAGATTTACTTGAGCCTCATCATCAACAGATACCATTACATCAAATAAAACTTCTTCACTTGTGGTCTTCTTTGTCTGGTTAAAAAGTTCTAATTCTTTTACAGCTCTATCTTTATCATTAAGACATGCATAATATTTTGCCATAAGAAAGTGGTAATTAGCAGAATCCTTACATTCAACTTCCAGTTTATCAAGTTCATTTTTTGCAAGATCTATTTTACTGTCATCAAGATAATAATTAATACGAAGATAATGCATTTCTTTATTCTGCGGATAAAGTACTAGAGCTATATTTATTGTTTCAAGGGCTTTTTGAGTTTTACCAAAGTCATTAAATATCCTTGATTTAAGGATTAAACTATTGGCATCCGTCGGATTATAACTTAAGGCTTTTTCAACATCTTTCATTGCATAATTATAAGATTCAACTTTATAGTAATAGTATGCCCTGTAATAATAATAAATATATAGGTTATTGTCATCTGGACTTGCATAATTTATGGCATTATCAAAATCAGATAAAGCCTCACCTAATTTTTCTAAATGATGATATATACAGCCTCTTAATGTTAAGGACACACAATCATTAGGAAATTTTTCTAAGACTTTGTTGATATCATCCAGAGCCTTTACATTTTCACCTAAACCTTCATAAATCGCTGCACGCATGTGGTACGCTTTTAAATTCGATGGTTCGTATTTTAAAACTACATTTATTTCTGACAATGCCTTTTCTTCATTCCCCATTTCGTGTAATATATAGCTTTTGGCATATCGTACATCCAGATTGATGTCATTTTTCTCAATTTCTTTATCTAAGACAGCAATAGCTTCATCAAGTTTCCCCTGTTTGTAAAGGTTATTTGCCTCTACAATGGATTCAAAACTGCTCTGTGAAAAGCCTAGTGCACAGTAAATCATGCAGGATATAATTAATATATATTTTTTCATATTCAAGTCCTTAATTCTTAATTGTAATACAAAGTGTTGCCTTATAAAAATCAAATCGTGTTTTTTCTTTACAATCTGAATAATAAAAGTTTAAGCAACAGCTGAACTTTAATGAGAATGTAGTATCATCATTGATTGGTATTGACATTGCGGATAGCGTCTTTAATTTTATATTTTCACTTGAAATAAAACTGCCTGTGAAATTATATGACTGCGTAATATTTGATTTATGATTCTTAAAAGTAAGTGTTTTATTGAAGACATCAATACCATTTTCCAGTAAGTAGTTATTAGTTATTCTATACTCATACTCAAATATTGATACCAAATCGTTAATCCATGAAACGGAATTATATAAAGCATAGCCACCACCTGCTAAAGAACCAGCCCCAGCTGCATATGTCCAGAACAAAGGTTTTTCATTAACAAAATTTTCAAAGTTTTTAGTATATATGTTTGGAAAATTATCTAAGGTCGTTTTAATATAGACATCATAAGCTAATGTGAATCCTTTTACAGTATCATCTATTATGTCATAGTCACCATGATCCCTTCCATCCGGATCTGTATACTTAATCGGATTGTTTCCCGCGTAGTGATACAAATTGTTATATGTTGGATTAACTGAGTTTTTCTGCCTTATTCCTGCTGAATTTAACAGAGAAATCCAGTTTTTCTGAGGAAACTTATATTTTTTCTGCGGACAGCTTTTCATTTTTGCTCCGTTTTTATCGTTTTCTGGTACAAATCAGCACGAAATCCTGCATTTTTGTACTAATTTGTACCTGTTTTCACCTCTGTTCCAGCAAATCCCTATTGATGGGAGGAATATGTTTCACTATACAAGATGAGGTTGTATAGTGGATTTCATTCAATAAAACACTCTGTATGAATTCTCACCATCAGTTAAAGTATCGTACTCTAAATTATAGTTTACTTTATTAAAGACACGTATTTTTTTCTTTTCAGAATCATAAACATAAACATTTGTATAAAGATTTGGATAATTTTTATTATTTTCACATAGATAATACATAAAATATTTTATACCATTTATTTCAAATACCATATGCATAGTTTCACCTAGAAAAACATCTGCTTTTTTATGAAATAATTCACGCATCAAAACTTTTTCTATTTCTATATGAAATGCTTTGTTGAAATCTATTTCAGTATATTCACTGTCTAACAGAGTTTCGATTAATTCATTAGAAAATGCATTTACGTTATCATCATCACGTAACATTTGTTCAAATTGTTTACTGTTTTCTTTACTTCTTGTTCCACAACTTTCAATAGCTATTTTAATTTTTGTCTCAATTTTTCTCTTTTTTTCATAAGAGATATATGTTGATTTGCAAGAGCATACAAGATAAAAAATTAATGTAAACAAAAAAAATACTTTAGTTTTCATTATACCCTCCAACATGTCCCCATACAACAAACTCAATGTTTCCATCGTTATTTATATCAAGAAAAGTCTTAAAGATCGGACCTTCTTTCCCTGTATTCGGATCTATATTTGAAGCTACATAAATCTGAATTTTATATTTCTTTTTCTTCGTTGTAATTGCCCCTGAATTACGCTCCGTTACAGTAGAGTGCTTTGCTCCCACCACATTATCAGAATATATTTGTATTGAATTTTTCAATTGTTCTCCAGTTTCTTTCTCACGTACTTCAGTTTCAGTAACTGTTCTACAGCTTGACCAAGAACCAACCATTGTATCATCATCTTTTGCTAATTGCTTAATTTCTGTATTAGCTTGTTGAACCTTTTCAATATCATTGCCAATATATTCATATTCAAGCCCTTCAAAATATTTAATTAATTCATTTGAAATAGGTAAATTATTTCCATTTCCCAAATTTTCAACTAAATTTTGAACTTTCGAATCTTTTGTTTTTCTTCCATCCGGATCTACATACCTCACAGGATTATTCGCAGCGTAATGATAAAGATTTAAATTGACTGTGTTAAAAATTCCACAAAGACCAGGCAAATTCTGATTATGCTTTCTTGCTTCATCATTTACTGGCGCTTGTGGGATATAATCACTTAATGCCGGGTCGGTAGAAATCCACATCGAATACTTAGGATCTAAGTATCTTGCACCGTAATAGTAAAGTCCTGTTTCTTCATCCAGTTCTTTACCGGTAAACCTATACGGCAGATAATCTACCCCTTTGTTGTCTGTTCTTTCTATCCAGGTTTCGCCGTACGGAGTGTATTCTATACGCTGGTACTCGTCACCTTTATAGTCAGAAATCAAGCTTGCGCTTCCCAAGTGATCAGAATGATAGAAATACTGTTGTACTTCTTCTGCATCTACCCTTGGATCATTTTTTAGATACAGTTTAGTCACGATTCTTGTTTCTCCTAAATAAACATTCTTAGCATACTGACCACCATAATCATTATTACCGGCATCAGTATGTAAGGTCCACATATTATTAAAATATAATGTTTCCGAACTTCTAGTATATTTGTTAGTTCTCTGACCATCCTGACCATAAATGTATGACGTACTGTGGCTGGCATCTTCACTAAAAACAAGCATATTTTTTTCGTTCCAGCTGTACATACGTTTATAGCGGATGTGTTTTCCTTTTATGTCTGTTCCGTCATCCCGGAATAATCCCCATCCATAATCTGTTGAATAAACTTCGTCAGACTCTTCCTGAATTTTATGGTATGTACCATCATCATCATTGCTATCAAAGCTACCGTCCTGTTCACAGATGATGTTTCCGTTATCATCATACTTATAGAAAAGATTTCCAGCTCTTATACGGCGATGAGTATAATTTTCAACATCATATTCATAATCAAACTCATACTTCAAATTATCACCGATTTTTCTATAAGGAACAATACTTTCGGTACTTTTTTTGTTCATTATTTTTCCAAAGCCATCATCATCAAATGTGAAGGTCTGTGAATATTCTGATACATATTCAGGAATATTACCTATATCAGGATTATATGTTGATTTGCCCTCTACTTTTATGAGCTGGTAAAGGTTATCATAAGTATATTCCTGTCTTGTTTTATAATTTCCTCTAACTGAATCGATACAATTATTCTCATACCAGTTTACATTTCCAACGGCATCAAAATTATAGGTAATATTCTGATATGTTTTTAATGGATTACCAGAATTATCTGCCTTGTAAGTTTTAATAGTATCAAGCCATCGGCGTTTTGCATCATAGTTATATTCTGTAAATGTACCATTGCCATAATCTATTCTCTTACGCTGTCCATACTGATCATACTGAATATCTGTGACATATTTAAATTTTCTGCCCCAGTGACTACCGGTTACGCTTATTACCTGTCCTCCATTATCATATCCATATACAATTCTTTCTCCATCAGGATATTCTATCCACTGCATACGACCAAGATAATCAGACCTGTACGACATTACTGCGGTTTCTTTTTCTAATAAATCGTTCAGGTGATGAGTAAGCGTTCTGGTCTCTTTCGTAACTTCTCCAAGTCTGCCGTATTCATATTCTAGAGTTCCAGAAGCATCTTCTATTTTTCGTATTCTGCCAGCTGCTCCTTTTGTATCGTTTTTTTCACCATAAGTATAAACAGTATCTTTTGTATCCGGATAATCAATATATACAAGTCTATTAAGACCGTCATATTTATAAACTATCTGTTTGTTATTTTGCCTTAATACACTATTATTTTCGCGTACAAGGTTTGAACATTCATCATAGAAAAACTCCTGACGGCCACTGTCAGAGCTTTCTATGGCAGTTCTTCGTCACAGTTCAAGCAAACCCATTGTACCCCCGACAAAATTTGTCAACCATATTATAGTAGAATTTTACAACCGTAAAAACTTTTCAACTTTTTTTACACTTTTTCTTTCAATAGTTTTATTTTTCACATTCAAATTTTATTAAAAACAATCATACCCACCCGGAAGTGGTTTATTGTGAAAATATTCCGTTCGCTCCATATTTTCACGGACTCACGAGCCCATAAAAAAGCCTAGAGAAGAAAATCTCTAGGCAAATTCTTTTGTCGAAAATCTATTTTTATATTTTAAAAACTATATTTCCAATAAATCGGAAATGAAAAACCAAAATCAATACTTCCATCTGGCATATCCATAACTGTAAACTGAGGTCCAATAGAAATATCACTTTGGCCAATCGTAAAAATTCCTCGTGGATAAATTACCCAAGCATTGATTTGTTTATCATAAGTTAAAACATCTGAACTTGTATGTAAGACAGTTATCTTTGCTTGAATCGTCGGAATTGGATAAAAAATTCCTAATGCTCCTACATACATTGGCATTGAAGAATCATCATTGCTATAACCTAATTCAAAATCTGCTGCCAGTTTGAACTTACCAAATCGACTTTCTACCGTTGAATCAAAATAATGATCTGCTAAAGTTTTTCCATCAATTCCAGTTCCATTAAAAGTATATCCCATCATCCAAATAAATTTCTTTCGAGGATCGCCACTTAAAAAGGTTGCTACGGAAATATCATCTTTTAAATCTAGCGATACTATTGAGCCAATATTTATTCCAATTGGAGATTCATAAATTACACTGGTTTTTATATCCAAAAATTTTTCATCACTAAATAATTTATTTTGAATCGGAATATTAAAAGAAAAAGTCAAACCGGCACTTTCTTTTAATGCAGTTGTAATTATTGTTCCACCATCTTTTCCATATCGTCCATCCGGTAACGCGTCTTCATATGCATTCATATAAGTTCCAGGAATCATTTTATAATAGTTAGTTCCTACGACGAATTCCCAAAGAGGTAAAAAAGTCCATCCTACATTTCCATATGTTCGGTCAGACATAATTTCAAAACTACCTGTTTTCCAACCATCTATAGAACTAAGTTTTAATCCAATTCTTCCTTCGACCCAAAATTTATCAAAATAAATCAATGCCTTTGCTTCTTCAAAAAATCCTCCAAATGTAACACTTTCATCCATTGGGGATTTAGAAATTGTTTCTACTTGAATCTTATTATAAATTTCATTCGGTGGAGAAAATTGTTGAGCTGAAACATTTGAAGCGCAAAAACTTACAGTAAAAATTAAACATAAATTTGCAACCTTGGTTTTTAAATTTTTTATCATTTTTAACTCCTTCTAAATTGTAAATCTTTTCATTTGATTTTTTCTTTTACTACAAAAAATCTATGACTTTCGACTTAGAATTCAAAATGAAAATAATTATTTTTATTTTCAAAATCAAGGAAATTTAAAAATAATTTTTACTTTTCTGGAACACTTGACAACTTATTCATAATTTTATATATTTATTTATACGCATTCCCCGATTGTGTAATGGTAGCACTTCAGATTCTGGTTCTGATTGTGGGGGTTCGAATCCTCCTTGGGGAACTTAAGGTTGCTAGTTCGGCAACCTTTTTTTTTCTTTTTGGTCCCTTCGTCTATCGGCTAGGACGTGACCCTCTCAAGGTCGAAAGACGGGTTCAACTCCCGTAGGGACTGTTTATTTACTTTTATTCATTCTGTTTAAACAACTTTCAATTAGTTTATAACTTTGCAACAATCGTAAAATCATTTTCCAAATAATCATCAACAATCAAAACATCTTTTGCACCATATTTTTTAGCAAGAGTGAATACTTCTTCTGGACTATAATAAAAATATGGAGACTCTTTATCTTTAGAGCGAACATTCAACATTGAACAACAAAAGCCCTCTTTTGCAATTTTTGAAAATCGATTAAAAGCATTTTCTAAAAACTCTAAATTATTTCCAAGATTCAAATTAAAAATTCCAGATGAATAAAGCCAATCAAAACTTTTATCACTACAAATAAATTCATCTTTAGAAAAAATATCTGCCTTAACAAATTGAACTGTCGAAAGATTTCCTTCTGGAAGAACTACTCCATTTTTTTTCAAAATATCTAATTGATTTTTTGCAATTTGAATCATCTTTTCTGAAATATCAATTCCAACATATTTTACACTTTTATTAAATCCAGTAGTCAAAAAATGATACAAATCACCAAGCCCGCAACCAACATCTAAAAGTGACTTTCCTTCAAGATCCACATTTTTTAAGAATGCTGCAAAACGAGCATATTGAGCTTGACGACTTTCCCAACCAAGGATTTTATAATTATCAGCATTCACATTTTTATCTAGTGAACTGTTTAAAATCCCATGAATGCGTTCAAGTTCTGCCATATTTTTTTCGTAATAGGAATTAATCTTTTCAATTCGTGTCATTTTTACACCACCTTTTTATTAAATATAACATAAATTAAATAAAATTTGTTCTTTTTGGCGTTTTTTTCATCACACTTATTAAAACTGTGTCATTTTTACACATAATCAACTTTCAAATTGACACATTTTTTTTGTTTTTTTCGCTTTTTAGAACAAAATTCAGACCATTTTTTCTTTTTTTCAAGCGAAAATCTATTTTTTTGAATCTTTTAAATAAACCTTCACTTATTTCTATAAAAAAATCTTAAAATCTAAAAAACTTGGCACACTTTTTGCTAGTTATATGATGTAAAGCAAAATTGCAATCGCTGTAAGCGAAAATGCATTGCAAAAAAAACTAATTAAAAAAAATGTTACTTTCAAAAACATGAAGTCAACATTTTATAGGAGATTTAACAATGAACGAACTTTCAATTTTAGATTCACTTTTCAACGATGTTTTTGAAAACCGTATGCCAAGCTTCAACTATTCAAAAAGAATGGTAACTCCAAAAGTTGATGTAACTCAATCAAAAGATTCTTACATCCTCGAAATGGATTTACCAGGTCGCTCTGAAAATGATGTTAATCTTGAACTTGACCAAAATGTATTAACAATTTCATCTGTAAAAGAAACAAACGAAGAAAAGAACCTTGATAAAAAAGATGACTCTTCTGATGAATCAAAATGGATTATCAAAGAACGCCATACATCAAGTTTTTCTCGTCGCTTTACTCTTCCTGATGATATCGATTCAGAAAATGTAAAAGCAACTTTTAAAAATGGTGTTTTGAATATTACAATTCCAAGAAAAGCTCTCGCAGCTCCAAAACGAATTGCGATAACAGCTTAAAAAGCTTATACTCCCTCCTCCACTGCTCCGATTAATAACAAAATTATTAGTCGGAGCTTTTTTTTATTTACGAGGTTTTATTGAATATTCAGTATAACCTGCATTAGTAAGCCGCTGAATATAAGATTCAACTTCATCAGTTCCAATATCTTTTAAAACAACGCGAATTACTTTTGATGTTGTTTGTAACACAACATTTTCAAATCCTTTCTTTTTGATTTTTTTTCCAAAATTAATAGCATTTTCTCTTGATGAAAAAGCTCCCAGTTGAATATCCCATCTATCAATTTTTTTATTATATTTTTGATTTACATCTTTATCGACAACATCAGTTTTAACTTCACTTTCATTAATATTTGAATCAGTTATATTAACCTTTGATTTTTTTTGATTGGCCTGTAACTCTTTTTCTTTGGCTTTTGAATCTCCATCATTTTTTTTGCTGCCAGTAATATTCAAATTACTAGATGAGTCATTTAATTTTGTTACTACAGATTGAACACTTTCCACATTTGGGTTTGATTTTTTCAACTTGACTTGTTTATACTGAATACCTGCCATTTGACAAGCTTTTTTTCCAGTTACGACACTATCCTTTGTATATTTGCCAAGCTTTATAATTTCTATTCGAACTTTTGCAATTCCTGTACCTATCATTCCTATTTTGCTTGCAGCCCCTTTTGATAAATCAATTTCTCGAGACTTTACAAAAGGACCTCTATCATTTACACGAACCTGAACACTTTTTCCATTTGCTAAGTTTGTAACTTTTAAAATCGTATTAAACG
>JAZUSR010000117.1:0-11498 GCA_045606765.1 Treponema sp. | reverse complement strand
TATGTTTTATTTTACGGTAAGCTCTCTTGCGGCTGGAAACACAGTTTTAACTTTGGAATACAAGCGTCCTTGGGAAGAAAAAGCGCCTCTTGAAAAGAAAGTTTACAATATCACTGTGGATAAAAAGGGAAAAATCACAATGGAAGAAAATCAAAATATCAAATTAACTTATAAATCTGTTTCTATGGCAGAAGGCCTAAAAATGATGGCAGATTCTAGCAACTTTACTTTGCTTGATGTTCGCCGTCCTGATGAATTTGCTTCTGGTCATATTCCAGGGGCTGTTTTGTTCACCAATGAACTTATGACAAAGGAAGATGCTGAAAAACTTTTGCTAAATAAAAATCAGCGGATATATGTTTATTGCAGAAGTGGCCGCCGTAGCAAGGAAGCAAGTCAAAAACTTGTGGATTATGGCTATTCTAACGTAATTGAAATCGGCGGGATTTTGGATTACGAAGGGGAGATTGAGCGGTAAAAATTTGATTGAACAAAGACAAAACTGTTCAGAGAAGCTATTATAAAAGCCTTCTTCAAATTTGGGTGCTTTACGGTACACTTCTTTTGAAAGAAGGCTTTGTTATATTGAGAAAAAACTATGGACGAAGACCCATTCCACCTTCGAGGGTTAAAGTTTCTCCTGTCATAAATTTAAAGTCTGGGCTTGCTAATTGAACGCAAACTCGACCAATTTCCATTTCCGAATCACCAAAATGCCCAATAGGTGGAGTTTTTACATTTGCTTTAAATGCATCTGGATATGCTTTTTCAAATTGTTCAAGTTGAGCTGTCCAAGCTAAAGGACAAACTATATTTACATTGATATTATCTTTTGCCCATTCTGTTGCTGCAACTCTTGATAAACCTCGAATCCCTTCTTTTGCAGCTGCATATGAACATTGTCCATAATTTCCAAATAGCCCTGCTCCTGAAGCAAAGTTTATAACTGAACCTTGTGTTTTTGCCAAATGTGGATAGCAAGCTTTCATATAATAAAATGCTGCATATAATCCTGAATACATTGCAAGTTCAAATTGTTCTGTTGTGTGTTCTGCTAACGGAACTCCTGATGCAGAAGCTTGTGCATTATTAATTAAAACATCAATTCTTCCGAATTCTTCAATAGTTTTGTTTACTACATTTTGAACAACTTCTTCATTGTTTTGCTTTGGTGAAATATCTGCTTGAATTGGTAAAACTTTTACAGAATATTTTCCTTCAAGATCTGCTTTTGCATCTAAAAGTTTTTGAACATTTCTTCCTGTAATTACAATGTTAGCTCCTTCTTTTGCATAAGCTGTTGCAATTCCATATCCAATTGAACCACAACGACCATCTTCTAAAACTGCTTTACCAGCACCTGTGATAATAACAACTTTTCCTTCTAGAAATCCCATTTTAAAACCTCGCGAATATTTTTTTTGAATACTCTGTGTATTGTACAGTTTTTTTTATTTTAGATAAATATAATAATTTTTTTTCTTGAATTGTTTAAAATTATTTTTTATTTTTAAAATATGAATAGAAATGTAAAAAAATTATTGATTAACTCATTCTTTGTAATTTGTAGTGGGTTTCTTATGATGAGTTCTTGTTCAAAAGATAAAACAGTTATGGAAGAAAAAATGGTGACAGAAGAAAATGATTCATATAAATCAATTTCGATGAGCGAAGCAATCGAACTTATGGCAGAATCAATTGATTATATTTTGCTTGATGTTCGACGTTCTGAGGAATTTTTATCTGGTCATATTCCTGGAGCTA
Source organism: Treponema sp. (assembly GCA_045606765.1). Taxonomy (GTDB): domain Bacteria; phylum Spirochaetota; class Spirochaetia; order Treponematales; family Treponemataceae; genus Treponema_D. Next base: position 9,734 of record JAZUSR010000117.1, on the reverse strand, counting down.
TTTTGTTTACTAACGAATTAATTACAAAAGATGATGCTGAAAAATTATTACCGAACAAAGAGCAAATAATTTTTGTTTATTGTAGAAGTGGTCGTCGTAGTAAAGAAGCAAGTCAAAAATTATTCGATTACGGATATACTAATGTAATTGAAATTGGCGGAATCTTAGACTATAACGGTAATCTTGAAAAATAAAATTTTTCTTAGAATTAATTATTTTGCATTCATTACAAAGACTCCGTCCCAATTCAATGGAGGAGGATTTTTCTTAAAATGTTTAATTCGTTCAATGAAAACTTTTGAAGGAATGTCATCATATTTTTTTACATTTTGTGTAAACTTTTTATTTGCTTCAGTCCAAAGTTGTTGGCGGTAAAGTTTCAATCCTTCTTCAAATAATTCTTTAATCTCATAGATTTTATCTTCGGCAATATTTTTGTGTTGAAGAATTTCATAGATCCGAACAGGTTCAGTTTTTCCTTTAACAGTTATGTAGTCAAGTTCTCGGCAGAGAAAAGTTTCATGAAGTTTTGTATAAACTGCTTCTGTAATAATAGATTTTGAGCCATAGATTTTATTTGCACTTTCAAGTCGGGCAGCAAGATTTACGGTATCTCCAATTGATGTAAAGTCTAATCGTGTAGAAGAGCCAATTGGACCAAATACAACTTTACCTGTGTTAATTCCAATTCCGATTGAAACAAGGGTTGAATCATTTTTTCGAGATTTTTCTTGTTCAATTCGCATTGCAGCTCTAATTTCCATTGCAGCCTTGCAGGCATTGTATTCTTTTTTTGGTCCTGCGAAAAATGCCATCATTTCATCGCCAACGAATTTATCAACATCTCCACCATTGTCTAAAATTATTTGAGTTTCAATGTCGAGGTAATGATTTAAAATGTTTACAACATCTTTTGGAGGTAATCCTTCACACATAGAAGTAAATCCACGAATATCGGTAAATAAAAAACATAATTCGCGTGAGTAACTTTTTTTCGTATCTTTATCTACATTCTGTAAAGTTGAAAAAGATATATATGGCACAATTCCTCTGATTAAAGAAACTAAGTTTTCAATTTCAACTGACAAATCTTTTATTTCATCATTTGTTTTTACACAGTCATAATAATCAAAATCGTCTTGGTTAATTTTTGCTGTTCCTGATAAAACTTCATTAATTGAATTAGAAGTCTTTCGAACATTTGCTCTTAAAAATAAAAGAGGATTGATTATTCGTTCCGAAATTAGGAATGTAATTAAAAAACAAGTGTACAAGAAAACTAATGAAATTGTTATTACAAAAACTTTTGTATGAAAATATTGTTTCATTAAAACTTCTTGGCGATATGTTACAACTGAAAATCCAACAAGTTTTCGACCATCAATTCTTCCAAATGTTACTGGGTGGAAAAATTTGCATTCGTTTTTTTCTTTAGAATAAACAGGTGCTTTTTTGTATGAACCATCTTTAAATCTTTTTACAATTTCGAGAGCATCTTCTCCTAAAATGATTTTATCATCTTTATCAATTTGTGAAGGTTTTCCGGTTGTGTATGCAAATACATCATAATTAGGGAGAGTGGTTTTATCTGTGATTTTTTCCATAAAGATTCGTTGAGAATTATTTGTAATAATAATGTCTATTCTTTCATATGGAGAATTTGTAAAAGAATTAGATTCTTTTTGAATTTCAAAAAAGTGTAATATTTTGTCATATAAACCTTCTGCGGAATCATAAACACTTGCAGTTTGTTCGGCTTGGGCACAACCAATTTCACTTACACTTTCTGTCATATTTTTTTTGTAACTGTTTAAAATAAAAAACATGAAGGAAGATAAAATGATTGTTACAGTTCCTAAAATTGCTAAGCTTACTTTAGTCTTTAAAGATATTTTTACTTTTAGCGATTTGTTCATTTTTTCAGCATTTGCAATTTTAAGATATTCAGAAAAGTTTGGATCATTTTTTCTTGCTTGAAGTAAAGTTATAAATATTAATGAACAATGTAAAAGCAAACATATAATAAAAGTTATATAAATTTTAATTGGTAAATTTGTAAACCATCTAGCAGTATTTGCATGAATAATAATCGAGGCAATAAAATAAATTAAATAAATTGTAAGGCCTGAAAAAAATAGAATGTGTGAAAGTTTTGAATACTTTTCCTTAATAAAAAGTGAAACAATTTGATAAAGCGCAAATAATGGTAAAAAATACAGAGGAAGAAAAAACACATTTTCAAGTGCATATTTAAAAGGATGTAATAATACAATCTCAGTTGTATTTGAAAATAAGTTTATTTCTCTCATTGAAAATGGGAAAATAAATAAAAAGATTAAAAGTGCACACATGCAAATTCTTGTAATTATTTCTGATTTTTTCATACTTTTCTTCTATAAATAAGGATAAATTTATTATATATGGAAATATATGAAGTATCAATTATTTTTTTGCTGAAATGTTTTAGAAGTTCAGATCAAAATAAATTATTGACCTGAACTTCTAAAGTAGAAATTTATTTTTTACGGTTTGCAATAATTAATGGTATTGTAAAAAAGCCAATTGTTCCGATAGCTACGATTGTAATGTATGTAATTGGATTTCCAACAGGGAGTTGTGCTGGTGGAACAAAGGAAAGAACTAATGCAAAAACTGCAGCAAGAATTCCGACAGTTGCTAAAAGATATAAGACTGGTGCTTTGTAAGGGCGTTCGAGTGTTGGAAATTTTATTCTTAGTTTTATTGCGGCGGCATACATTAAAATGTACATAATGATATAGACTGCAACAGTTAATGCTGAAAGTAAAAAGAAAGCGACACTTACATCGTTCATTAAAAAATACAAACTTGCTAAAATTGTTACTATAAAACCTTGTAATAACATCATATTTTTAGGAGCACCATTTTTTGTAGTTTTAGAAAGTTCAATTGGTAATAGATTTTCTTGTGCAGTAAAAAGCAAACCTTTGCTAGGTCCTGAAATCCACGAAAGAACTCCTGCTAAAGCTCCAAAAGCAATACAAAAAGATAAAATTGGTAAAGTCCAATTCATATTGACAGATTTTAACATTGTACTTAATGCTTGCATTAAACCAGATTCAAGTTTTAATTGCGAATTTGGTACAACAGCAGCAATTGATAGAGAGCCGAATGTAAATAAAATAAAAACAATAAGTGAAGAAATTAAAATTGCTAAAGGATATTGCTTTTTAGGATTTTCCATTTCAGTTGCATGAACTGCTTGTACTTCAACTCCTGCAAATAATAAAATTATTCCAGATAGGAATGAAAGATTTTTTAAGTTTGATAAATCCGGAATCCATCGTGGTAAAATTTTTCCATCTACAATCGTTGCAACTGATGTTTCGGCTGCTGTTAATTCTTCAAAGCCTAATGGCTTTTTTGAAATTAGCCAAATAATTCCCAAAAGGATAACAATTAATCCTGGAAAAACTGTTCCAATAATAAAACCAAAGCTTGTAACTTTAGAAAGAACTTTTGTTCCACAGAAAGCAATAATAGTAGCTACCCAATAAAATAAAATTATAAATAGGCCGGTAAACATTCCGTTGTCAGCTAGTTCAGGTTTTCCAATTCCGTATGCAATCGCTGCTGCTGCAAAGGCGAGAACTGTTGGATACCAAACGACATTTTGAATCCATTGCAACCAAATTGCGGTAAAACCAATTTTTTTTCCAAAAGCTGTGCCAACCCAACGATAAATACCTCCCTCTTGTTTTGCAAATGTACTTCCGAGCTCAGCAGATATTAAAGCGGCTGGAATTAAAAAGAAAATCGTTGCAAAAGCGATGTAAAAAAACATTGTCATTTCTTCTGCTGCCATCATTGGTAATCCTCTAAGGCTGATGATAGCCGCAGCTGTCATGAAGGCCATGGCAATTGTCGTGATTTTCTTTTTTGGTGAATAAAGTTGTTCTTTTTGTGTTTCCATTTTTTTTACCTCGATTTTAGTTATGTTTTTTAAATTTTTATGAGTGATTAAAACTTCCTCTAGATAAATATTTTTTACAATTAGTTGATTTATTTATGATTTTTATCGTTGAAAGTTTTTCAATAGAATGTTTAAAATCTTTTAGCAATAATTCCATCATGTCAAAACTGCATCCATGTCGAATTAAAACTCGTTGTACAATAATTTCTTGACAGTTTTTCGGTAATGAATATGCTGGAATTAACCACCCTTTTTCTCGTAATGAGTCTGAAAGTTGATACAAGTCAAATTCGATTTTTTGTCCATGGTATGTTGAATCTTTTTTTAATTTCCAGGTTACAGCAGGAATTCCTTCTTTTGGATTTGAGTCATAGATGATGTCAAAAATTTCTAAAGTTTTTAATTGCTTAGAAAAGTATTGTCCGACATCATAACATTCTTGTTGAACTTTTGTAAAACCTTCTTTTCCAAGACGAAGTAAATTATAATATTGGCAAATGATTTGTCCTCCTGGTCTTGAAAAATTAATTGCGAATGTTGGTAAATTTCCGCCTAAATAGTTTACATTGAAAATTAATTCTTCTGGTAAATCTTTTTTGTTTCCCCAAATAATCCATCCACAACCTAGAGGGGTAAGTCCGAATTTATGTCCTGAAGTACTGATAGATTTAACTCGGGGAATTTTAAAATCCCATAGTAAATCTGGTGCACAAAAAGGCGCAAGAAATCCTCCTGAAGCAGCATCAATGTGAATTGGAATATTTAAGCCTGTCTTTTTTTCAAATTCGTCTAAAGCGTGGGCAACTTCTTTTATTGGCTCGTATTGTCCTGTAAATGTGATTCCTAAAGTTTGAACAACACCGATTGTATTTTCATCACAGAGTTTTAAAACTTCTTCAGCATTACTAATATATCTGCATTTTCCGTCTTTTGAAATATTCATTGGAACTTCGCGTAATTCAACATCCCAGTAGCGAGCAAATTTATGCCAACATATTTGAACAGGACCACAAACAATATTTGGTTTATCGTAAGGTTTTCCAATTGATTTACGAAAATTTTTCCAACGTGTTTTCATTGCAAGTCCACCAAGCATACATGCTTCAGATGAACCGGTTGTAGATGTTCCGATTGCTTGATTTTCTTTTGCATGCCAAAGGGAAGCAATAATATTTACACATCGTTTTTCAATTTCGGCGGTTTGTGGATATTCATCTTTGTCAATCATATTTTTATCTATGCAGTCGTCCATTAATTTATGGATTTCTTCTTCAGAAAATGTTTGACAAAATGTTGCTAGATTTTGTCTGGAGTTTCCATCTAGCATTAATTCATCTTTAATAAGTTGGTAAATTGTTTTTGAATCAGATTCTGATTTTGGAATTCTAAATTTGCTCAATGGTTTTTGAGCTGGTTTTTGGTCAAATAAATCGTCGAATTGTGACGGTTTTACTTTTTCGTGTAGTGCCATAATAGCCTCCAATTTTTAAATAAAATTTTTAAATGAATTTGAATAATTCAAATCTCTATAAAAAAAATAATTTAATGGACTAAAATCGGCAATAAAAAAGATTTATGAAAAAAAATATTGACGATTATTTTATTCGTAATTATTTTCCATTTTGTAGAAATTAAAAAGTTTCTACGGCTATATTTCATGGAGGTATAAATATGAAAAAAGTCGAATTACTAGCATCAACTTTTATGCTAGGTATGGGTTGCATTTTTGCTCAAACGAGTTTAGATGCAAATCAATCTGATCCAAATAATATGAATTGGATGAAAGGATTCCCTCCTGCAAAGGATCGAATTATAGAAGCCGCAGATGGAAGTTTTTTTAATTTTCCTGCGTTGCGTTATAGTGTAAATCATATGCGAGAATTTTTCCCAACAAGATTGGTTCCAGCTGCAAAGGAAAACTATTTTACTTTTAAAAGTAAAATTGATAAAAATATTGATAATGTTACTTTTATTCCATGGGGTAAAACTTCACCTGTTACATGGCGAGAATCTTTAGATAAAAACTATGTTGATGGTATTATTATTTTACATAAAGGGAAAATAGTTTATGAAGATTATTTTGGTGGTTTAAAACCTGATGGGATTCACGCAGCAATGTCGGTTAGTAAATCTTTTACAGGAACTTTAGCTTCTATTTTAATTGAAGAAGGAACAATTGATCCATCTAAGTTGGTTGGTGAATATGTTCCAGAACTTAAAGACAGTGGATTTGGAGATGCAACTGTTCAACAAGTTTTGGATATGACAACTTCAATTCAATATAGTGAAGATTATAATAATCCAAAAGCTGAAATTTGGAAATATTCTGCAGCAGGAAATCCTTTTAGACCAGCAAATTATTCAGGACCAAAAAATTTTTATGAATATTTACCAACTTTAAAAAAGATTCCTGGACAAGAGCATGGAGAAATTTTTGGTTATCGAACTGTTAATACCGAAGTTATGGGTTGGATTATTTCAAAGGTAACTGGTAAGTGTATTACTGAATTGATTTCAGAAAAGATTTGGATTCCGATGGGTGCAAAATATGATGGATATTATCAAATAGATCCTGCGGGAAAAGCTTTTGCTGGTGGTGGATTTGATTTGAATCTTAGAGATATGGCAGCTTTTGGTGAAATGATTCGTAATGAAGGCAAACTTCGTGGAAAGCAAATTATTCCAAAGCAAGCTGCAATCGATGTTTCTCGTGGAGGAAGTCAACAAGCTTTTGCAAAAGATGCAGAGTATCCATTATTAAAAGGATGGAGTTATCACAATATGTGGTGGATTACAAATAATGAACACAATGCTTATATGGCTCGTGGTGTTCATGGTCAAGCAATTTATATTGATCCTGTGGCTGAGATGGTTATTGTAAGATTTTCTTCTAATCCGTTGTCATCGAATAAATATATTGATCCACTTTCAATTCCTGCGTATGAAGCTGTTGCTAAATATTTAATGAATAAATAAAATCAAAGCTTTTTATATAAACAATTAGTTTAAGTGCGTAATTTTTTGATAAAAATATTACGCACTTAAAAATTAAATAAAAAAATTTTAAAAATTACTTTTCACGGAATATAAAAATACGGTAAAATATCCCATAGAAGTGAAAAAAATAAAAACAGTCAAATGTTGTCTGTTTTTATTTTTCTAAGTTTACGTTGTAAACTTAATTTTCAATGCAATTTTCACTTCGTTGCAAAATTGCGTAAAAAGTCAATTTCAAAAATTGATATTTTTTTATTGACTTTTTATGGGAGTAAAAAAAATGGATTTACCTAACAAAAGACCTGATGATATGGTTAGAATTACTACACCAGAGTTGGCTCAAAAATTTATTGAGGAACAAGTAGCTTTAATTCGTGAACAAGTAAAAGACAAAAAGGTTTTGCTTGCTCTTTCTGGCGGTGTAGACAGTTCTGTTGTTGCTGCTTTATTAATTAAAGCAATTGGGAAACAACTTGTTTGTGTACATGTTAATCACGGATTAATGCGCAAAGGCGAAAGCGAACAAGTTATTGAAGTTTTTAAAAATCAACTTGATGCAAATCTTATTTATGTTGATGCAACGGACCGCTTTTTGGATTTATTAAAAGATGTGGCGGAACCAGAGAAAAAGCGTAAAATCATTGGTGGTGAATTCATTAAGGTTTTTGATGAAGAAGCTTCTAAATTAGAAGGAATTTCTTTCCTTGCACAAGGAACAATTTATCCAGATATTCTTGAAAGTGATGGTGTAAAAGCTCATCACAACGTTGGTGGACTTCCAGAAGGAATGCAATTTGAACTTGTTGAACCTGTTCGTTTGCTTTTTAAAGATGAAGTTCGTGTTGTTGGTGATGCACTTGGTTTACCAAAAGGCATGGTTTATCGTCAACCTTTCCCAGGACCAGGACTTGGTGTTCGTTGTCTTGGAGCTATTACTCGCGACCGTTTGCATGCTTTGCGTGAAGCAGACGCAATTTTACGCGAAGAATTTGATAACGCTGGTTTGGCTGGAAAAGTTTGGCAATATTTTATTTCTGTTCCAGATTTCAAGAGCGTTGGTGTAAAAGACGGAAAACGCTATGAAGGTTGGCCAGCAATTATTCGTGCTGTAAACACAACAGATGCAATGTCTGCAACAATCGAAGAAGTTCCATATTCACTTTTGCACAAAATTACAAATAGAATTACAAGCGAAGTTGAAGGAATTAACCGCGTTCTCTACGATTTAACTCCAAAACCAATTGCTACAATTGAATGGGAATAAGTTCGAATTAAGAATTAAGAATGCGGAGAGGGCAATTCTAAATATGTCCTATCAAGGGCCCCTTTGTTCAAGCCCTTGAACTCGTCCGTTTTAATGGTTTGTATTAAACCTTTAAGAAACCACCAGCAAATGAAAATTTGTCTGGTGTTTTTTTTTACCAAATTTATAAATCTATGTTATACTTAAAACGTTATGGAAAATTTTTTTAATTCAATTCACAGTTTTATTGGTTCTTTTAGTGGGTTTTTGTATAACCCTTGGGTTCCACTTTTCTTAGTTATTGGTGGTTTTTATTTAGCTTTCAGAACAAAGTTTGTTCAGTTCAGATTATTTAAAGAATCTATCAAAGTTGTTACTGAAAAACCAAAAGGTGAAAATTCAATTTCTTCTTTTGGAGCTTTAATGGTTTCTACAGCAAGCCGTGTTGGAACAGGAAATATTATTGGTGTTTCAACTGCAATTTGTATGGGGGGTGTAGGTGCTGTTTTTTGGATGTGGTTGATTGCCATTATTGGTGGTGCATCTGCTTTTGTTGAATCTACATTGGCTCAAATCTACAAACGCAAAAATCCAGATGGCTCTAGCTACGGTGGACCTTCTTATTACATGGAAACAGCTTTAAAACAACGCTGGCTTGGTATTATTTTTGCTATTCTTGTAATTTTAACTTACGCAGTTGGATACAACGCTTTGGCTTCTTACAATTTGCAATCTACATTTGCAGGATTTTCTTTCTATGATGCCAAAACAACTCCAATTGTTATTGGCGTTATTTTGGCAGTTTTATTTGCACTTTGTGTTTTAGGTGGAGCTAAAAAATTAGTAAAAGTTACAAGCTACTTAGTTCCAATTATGGGCGTTTTGTACATTGCAGTTGCACTTGTTGTAATTGTTATGAACATTACAAAATTCCCAGTAATGATTAAAGATATTTTTGTAGATGCATTTAATTTTAAAGCAATTTTTGGTGGATTTGGTGGTTCTTGTTTGATGTACGGAATTAAACGTGGACTTTATTCAAACGAAGCTGGTATGGGTTCTGCACCAAACGCTGCTGCTACTGCAAGTGTTTCACACCCTGTAAAACAAGGGCTTGTTCAAATGCTTTCTGTATTTATTGATACACTTTTGATTTGTACAGCTACAGCATTTATGTGTTTGCTTTCTGATGTTGCTCCAACTGCCGAAATTGCAGGTGCCGCTTATGTTCAACAGTCCTTAAGAGAAACTTTGGGAGCCTTTGGTCCAATCTTTATTTGTATTAGTATGTCTTTATTTGCATTTACAACTTTGATTGGAAACTATTCTTATTGTGAAGGTTGTTTACGCTTTATCTTAAAACGTGAACCAAGCAAAGCTCTTTGTATTGGCTTTAGAATCTTTGCAAGTTTGATTGTTTTTGTTGGTGCAATTGTTCAAATGGCATTTGTTTGGGACACAGCCGATTTACTTCAAGGTTTGATGGTTATTGTAAATGTTCCTGTAATTGTTATTTTGGCTAACACTGCTGTAAAAGCTTTA
>JAZUSR010000116.1:0-3863 GCA_045606765.1 Treponema sp. | reverse complement strand
AGAAAAATTTAAGTTTACTAATATTATTTTAATGTTAGTAATATTTTTAATACCATGTATAATGGTTATTACATATTTAATTGGACGAAAAAAATATGACGAATTTATTTGATTTTGATATTTCAGACAAAAATCCTATCAATCAAACAACTATAGGATTTTTACCAAAAAAAGTTGTAATTCCATTTGAACAAGAAAGTAATTTCAAATGTACAAATGTTGTTAGTAAAGGAGAATCAGTAAGAGAAGGGCAAGTTATTGCAGAAGTTTCTCGCGATGTTTATGGAGTCAAATCTTTTGGTACTTCTAAAATTCATTCTCCAATTCCTGGAAAAGTTCTAGATATTAAAAACTGTTCATTTCCAAATGGAAAACAAGGTAAGGCAATTGAAATCCTTTTAGAAGGAAATTTTACTTACATTGGAAAAGAGCCTCGTATTTTAGATTGGAAAAATTATTCTCCAGCAATGCTTCTTCGTTCAATTAGTGAATCTGGAGTTATAAATACTTTTTCAAATAATTACTTTTCTTCGTTTGAAATTGAAACAAATAAACTTCGTGATTATGATGAAAAAAAATTATTTGTAAGATTGTTTGATGAAGATCCTTCTTGTAGAATTGACTCAAGTTTAGTTCGTAGTGAACTTAAAAAAATTATAATTGGTATTTATATTGTTTCAAAAATTATTGAAGCAAATGAAATTATAATTTCTTATTCAGCAGACTTAAATTTTGAAAGTTTACTTTCAGATGAATTAAAAACATACCTTTCGTCAATTCCTGTAAAATATATGCCGATTGATACAAAATATTATCCAGCAGGAGGAAAACAGGAATTAGTGAATTCATTCATTAAACAGAATAAATTATCTGAAAATTCAGAGTCTATTGAAAAAAGTTCTATGTTTATTGATGCAAATACATTAGTTCATGTATATAATTCAGTTGTATTAAATATTCCAGTTGAATATGTAAATATTTTTGTCGATGGCGATTGTTTACAGGCAAAAGCTTTATTAAAAGTTCCAATTGGAACTACATTAAATCACATAGCAAGTCAATGTGGTGGATTTGTAAAAAAGATGAACAAAATTATTATTAATGGAAATGTTAAAGGTGTTTCTATTAATGATTTGAATACACCAATTACAAAGTATGTAAAATCTATTACTTTTTCTTCTGAGAAAAATAATTTTGCAAGTGACTTTGGATTTTGTATTCATTGTGGAAAATGTAGAGCAGTTTGTAAAGCTGAAATATGTCCTGATTTAATTTATTCTTCTGTTATGGAAGGAACTCATATTGAAAAAATTTATATTGATTCTGCATCGTTGTGTTCTGATTGTGAAGTTTGTAGTTTTGTTTGTCCATCGAAATTACCACTTTCGAAAGTTATTAAATTAGTTAAAGATGAGAGATAAAAATGAAAGATAATGCAACTATAAAACAAAATTTTAATAGAGTAGATTTAAGTCCATTTGTAAATGCTAATTCAACCTCAAAAACTTATTTAAGTTTTTTTATAGCGTTGATTCCTCAACTTATTTTACTTTTTACGACAAAAAGTTTTAATAATATTATTATAATTATTACTGCTATTTTTGCTTGTAATGCTGCTGACTTTTTTAATTATATCGAAAAAAAGAATTTTTCTTTTTCGATAATTTCAAATACATTAAATGGACTTTTAATAGGATTTTTTATTCCTGCTAATTATCCAATATTGTCAGTATTTTTTATAACTTTTTTTGTTATGCTAACTGTAAAATATTGTTTTGGGAGTACAAATGTATCTTGGATAAATCCAGTTGTTATTTGTGTAATAATATGTTGGTTCATTGGACAAGTAAATTTTCCAGATTTTTTAATTACAAAAGATATGTTTTTGCAAAAGAATCCATCAATGATATTAATTCAAGATGGAGTTTTTCCAATTTACAGTTTTGATGAAGGAATTACAACTTTCTTAAATGATTCAATTTTTTCTTTATTTGGAATTTCTTTGCCTCAAGGGTATATTTCATTATTATGGGATACACAATCAACAATTCCTGCATTTAGATTTAATTTTTTAACATTATGTTCATCAATAGTTTTAATTTCACTTGAATTAATTCACTCAAAAATTTCATTTTCTTTCTTGCTAAGTTTTTCAATTTTGGTCAAATTCTGTACTCCTTTATTTACAGGCGGGATTCCAATGGAAGGCGATATTATACTTGCAATTTTTTCAGGTGGTATTATATTTATTGCTTTTTTTATGTTGCAGTATTTTGGAACAACTCCATTGTCAAATAAAGGTAAAATTATTTATGGACTTTTAGCAGGATTTATTGCTTTTATATTTAATGGATGTGGAACAAGTCCAATTGGTGCTTGTATTACGGTTTTATTTATGAATATAATTTCACCAATTATTCAATATATTGAAAATAAAAATAAACGAAATCGAATTGAAATTTTAATGAGGAATAAAGATGTTAGAAACAGTTGATAAATCTACAAAAGATAAATTAAAAACTTTCTTATGTTTTATTGCAATTCTCATATTAATGATTTTGATATTAATTCCTTTTATCTTTTTAGCAAAAAATTCTTGGAATGAAAAATTAAAAAATCAAGTTGAAATTGTACTTGAAAATTCTCGTAATGAAGAATATTCAAAATCATTATCAATTGGGAAACCTGTTAAAATAAATTCAACAATTGCTGTAAGTTCAAATATGTATAAAGTGATTTCAGTTAATGATTCAAAACAAAGATATGCTTTAATTACAAGAGTTACAACATATTACGGCCCACAAGCTGGTGTTTTTTATTTTGATGAAAATAAAAAAGTTTCATTTGAAGGATTTGCGTGTCTTAATGAACGAGTTTCAAAACAAATTAAAAATTCTGATAATGATATAACTATAAAATATTGGGAAAATCAAGCATCAAAAATTTTTAACCAAGTTCTATTGGAAAATAATGGAGATCTAGATGAATAAACAAATTTATAATATTTTTACAGTAATCTCTTTTGCACTTTTAATTGCATCTCCTGGAAGATTTGCTTTTGGTTTAATTATTTGTGCAGAATTATTTTTTCTTGCAATTTGTGGTTTAATAGTTTCGGCACTTTTAGAAAAATTAAATTTGAATCAATTTAAATCAATTTTGACAATTATTACATTAATTTTTTCTACAATTTTATATAAACAAATTATTATGTGGCTTTTCCCATTGATTGCATTACAATTAAGTTTTGTTTTTTATTTGCCTGCAATTTCATCATATATGATTGGAATGATTTATAAAAATGATTCTAAAATAAAATTTTCAGAAAATATTAAAATCATTTCATTTTTCAGTATCTTCGCATTAGTGTTTTATTTAATCCGAGATATTTTAGGCTTTGGAAGTTTTACTTTTCCTACATTAAAGGGAATTTTTGAATTAATTTTATTTAATTCAAAAACATTGTCGTGGAGTGTATTTTTTGCATCAATGCCAGGAGCATTATTCTTAGTTTCTGTTTCAATTTTAATTTTTGTATGTATTCAAAAAAGATTTAACATCATCGAACGAATAGGAGATGAAAATGATTCTTAATAGCTTTTTATATTATGTCTTATTTTGTTCTTCAGTTTTAATATATGGAATTGGATTTCATCAAGTTTCAGTTCTATGTGAATCACCTAAAAAAATTATTTTAGGTTCAATAAAATCTTTTTCTTGTGTTATTATTTCGTATTTATTTTCTTATGGAATAAACAAAACAATTTTGATTCCTTTATCTATTATTGAACTGTATCCTTTTATTGCACTTTTATTATTTATTTCAATTTCTGTATTTTTTGAAATTTTAATTGAAATTACAA
>JAZUSR010000115.1:0-11065 GCA_045606765.1 Treponema sp. | reverse complement strand
TTTTTGATTCAGTTTTGATTTTGATTCTGTTAAACATTAAAACCTCCGAAAGTAATAATAAATTTAAGAATTAGACTTTACTTCGTTTAATAATTCACTATAAAATTTTGGTTCTATATCAGATAGTTTAAGACCAAATAGTAAAATCAATTTTTGTAGTTCTTCCTGAATTTCTTTATTATTGTCGATATTTGAAATAATTTCTAGTTCTAAGAAATCTCCAATTGGCGGAATATTACAAAGTTCAATCAAAGCTTCTCCAAATTGAGTTTGTTTTTTCCACTGAAGTGTATCTTTGGATTTGGTAAGGGAAACTTCAAAACCTGAATCGAGTAAAAATTTTTCTATACTTTGGGGATTGGAAATTTCTGATTCGTACTCGTTGTTTACTTCATAAGTTGAATTATTGCTATCGGTTATTCGTTTTTTTTGTTTGTATGTAAAATAATATTTTTGTGTAGAAGTTGTTTTTTTAGTACAAGATGTTTCTTTTCTGATTCTACAAGAAATGTTTTTTTCGCGAAGTTTGTAATAGCAGTCGCTTTTTTTTAATGAGCCGATGAATGTGCAAAGTGAATTTATTAGAGAAATTGTTTTTTCTCTATCGCTTACATGGGCTTTGAGTTCAATTTCATACATAGATATATTATAGTGAGTAATAGAAAGTAAAAGCAAGTAAAAGCAAGGATTGTTTTGTATTAAGTATTTTATTTGAATTGAGGTTGCTTAAAAAAAAGAAATACAATACAAAAACGGTTTGTCGTTTTTTTTATTGACCATTAATTTGCAAAGTAATAAACTATTTTTTATGAAAATCGTTATTCTTGATGGTCATGCATTAAACCCTGGTGACCTTTCCTATGATGTTTTAAATGAATTTGGCGAAGTGGTTTATTATCCAAGAACTTCTTCTGAATTAACTCTTGAAAGAATTGGTGATGCTGAAATTGTATTTCTAAATAAAGTCAATTTGACTAGAGAGATTTTATCTCAGTGTAAAAATCTAAAATATATTGGTGTTTTTGCAACTGGATATAATGTAGTCGATATTGAAGCGGCTCGGGAATTTGGAATTGTTGTTACAAATATTCCTTCTTATAGCACAATGGCAGTTGCGCAAGCTGTTTTTGCCTTGATAATGGAATTTACAAATAATGTTAGTGAACATAGTAAATCTGTAATGAATGGAGATTGGATAAACGCTAAAGATTTTTGTTATTGGATAAGTCCGTTGACTGAACTTTATAATAAAACAATTGGATTAATTGGATTTGGTTCGATTGGCCAACGAGTTGCAAAAATCGCATCAAGTTACGGAATGAAAGTAATTGTTCACACTCGTACAGAATCAAAAGTGACTGAATATAATAAAGATGTTCGTGAAGATGAAAAGGTAAAATTTGTTACTCTTGATGAACTTTTATCAACAAGTGATATTGTTTCATTGCATTGTCCACTTACAAATGAAAATAAAGGTTTGATTAATTCAGATGCATTAAAGAAAATTAAGGACAGGGCTCTTTTGATTAACACTGCACGAGGACCTTTGGTTGATGAACAGGCGGTTCGTGATGCATTAGACAGTGGTAAGTTAAGAGGTTATGCAACTGATGTTCTTTCGAGTGAACCAATGTCAGAAGATTGTCCATTGTTAAATGCAAAAAATTGTGTAATTACTCCACATGTTGCATGGGCTGCAAAAGAAACTCGCGAAAGATTATTGTCAATTGCAGTTGAAAATTTACGTTCGTTCTTAAATGGAAAAGTTATAAACAGAGTTAATTAAATAAAATAATTGGAGCAGAAAATGTTTAAGCCTGAATTGTTTAATACGATTAAGAATTATAAAGCAAAAAATTTTGTAGAAGATTTAATTGCTGGAATTATTGTAGGAATTGTTGCTCTTCCTCTAGCGATTGCTTTTGCTATTGCATCAGGGGTAGGGCCAGAAAGAGGATTGTTTACTGCAATAGTTGCAGGTTTTTGTATTTCTTTTTTTGGTGGAAGTAGAGTTCAAATTGGTGGTCCAACAGGTGCTTTTGCAATTATTGTATTTAATGTTGTTGAGGAATTTGGTTATTCAGGATTAGTTGTTGCAACTTTAATAGCAGGTGTATTGTTGATTTTGCTTGGTTCTTTTAAAATGGGCGGTCTTGTGAAATTTATTCCTTATACGATTGTGACTGGATTTACAGCAGGTATTGCTATTACAATTGCTACAGGGCAAATTGGAGATTTCTTTGGACTTGTTCCTAATTTTTCAGAACCAATTCAGTTTATGTCTCGAAGTATTACAAAAATGCCAGGAGACTTTTTGGGAAAAATAATTGTTTATGCTAATTCATTTTCGTCAATAAATTGGTATTCAACAATTATGGCAATAACTTGTCTTGTCATAATATTTATATGGCCAAAAGTTACAAAGAAAATCCCAGGAAGTCTTGTTGTGATTGTTCTTGCAACTTTGGCAGACCTTTTCTTAAAAAGTAAATTTGGATTTGAAACAACAACAATTGGAAGCCGTTATGGTTCAATTCCATCATCTCTTCCTGCTCCTAGTTTTCCTGTAATTGATTTTAAAATTATTGCAGATTTATTCCCAACTGCAATCTCTATTGCAGTTCTCGCTGCTATTGAATCGTTGTTGAGTGCTGTTGTGGCCGATGGTATGATTGGAACAAAACATGATTCTGATACAGAATTAATTGCACAGGGAATTGCTAATATTGCAAGTCCAATTTTTGGAGGAATTCCTGCAACAGGTGCAATTGCTCGAACTGCTACTAATATTAAAAATGGTGGACGAACACCAATTGCTGGAATTGTTCATGCGGTTGTTCTATTGTTAATAATGATGGTTTTAGGAAAGTTTGCAGTTTATATTCCAATGGCAGCTTTAGCTGCTGTTCTTGTAAGTGTTGCATGGAATATGGCAGGACTTCCTGCAATTAGAGCTTTATTAAAAGGTCAAAAGTCTGATATTTGTGTTTTGATTGTAACTCTTTTGATAACTGTATTTATTGATTTGACAGTAGCAATTGAAGTAGGTCTTGGTTTTGCAGCATTTTTCTTTATTAAAAAAATGATTGATTTGTCAGAGGTTCAGACAAGTAGAGAAACTTTGATTGGTGGAATTAAAGCTTCTGGAGAAAAAGAAAGTATTGAGATTCCAAAGGGCGTCTTAGTTTACGAAATTGAAGGCTCTCTATTTTTTGGAACTGTTCGTAAGTTTGAAATCGCAGTAGAAAAAGCATCTGTTGAATATAAAGTTCTTCTTTTGCGAATGAGTAATATGATTTATCTTGATGCCGGTGGACTTCAGGCGCTTGAACAATGTAAATCTGCTTGTGATAGAAAAGGGGTTTCTATTGTTTTGTCAGGAATTCATACTCAACCATATATGTTATGTGAAAAAACTGGTATGGCAGATAAAATTGGTAGAGAAAATATTTTTGATAATATTAATCAGGCTCTTGTAAGAGCAAAAGAAATTGTTTCAAAACAAGATTAAAAATAATAAAATTATTTTATAAAAATGTGAGGAAAATGGTGGCTAAAATTTTTTTATGAGGCTACCATTTTTTTTTGCAATTGTACTTGACATTATAATATTATACTGCATATAATATATATAGATTTATAATATTATAGTATCATATAAATTAAATCGGAGGTTTGAATGAATTTTTTTTCAGGCTCTGCAATGTTAGATGCAATTGTTCTTGCAGTTGTCTCTAAAGAAGAAGCCTATGGATATAAGATTACGCAAGATGTTCGAAGTGTAATCGATGTGTCTGAAAGTACATTATATCCGGTTTTGAGACGACTACAAAAAGACGGTTGCCTTGAAACATACGATATGGAGTTTGATGGAAGAAACAGGCGTTATTACAAAATTACATCAAACGGAATGATTATCTTAGATAGATTTAGATCAGAATGGAATGAATATCGAAAAAAGATTGATTCCATTTTACTAGCAAAATAGGTGAAGAAAATGACAAAGAAACAATATCTTACAAAATTAAAAAATTTAATTCAGGGATTACCTTTAGACGAACAAAAAGAAGCTCTTGCGTATTATTCAAATTATTTAGATGAAGCAGATGACTTACAACAAACAATTGAAGAACTTGGTTCTCCAGAAGATTTGGCATCATCGATTATTGATAAGTTTAGTTGCGTTCCTGCAAAGGTAAAAACATCTAAGAAGAAATCAACTGAAGATGAAAGTTTTAAAAAAGAATCATCTTTTGATAATGCATATTATGATAATTATGAAGATGAAAGTCTTGAATTTACTTTTGAAAAAGAAAAAATTGCAAACTTAGGAATTGCAGTAGGTACAGGAAATATTGTTATAAAATCTGGTTCAGTTTATAAAGTTGAAACTAGAGGAATTTCGAGTATGGATTTTAGATGTGAAGTAAATAAAGCTGGAACTTTGATTATTGAAAATCGTAAAGGTTTTCCTCAGAAAAAAAATCGTTACGATGGAAAAAAATCTCATTGGGGACCAAGAATTTTAATTACGATTCCATCGAATGTAAAACTTGATAATTTTAAGATTTCTGTAGAGGCTGGAAAATTGGCAACTAAAGGAGTTTCACTTTTTAGTAACAGAACAATGATTGATGTAAAAGCTTCAGATTTTAGATTTAAGGGAATTAAATCTAAGGCGACAGTTGTAAATTGTACAATGGGAAATCTTGAACTTGCAGGATCTTTTACGGGGTTAACAAAGGTAAATAGTAATATGGGATCTGTTTCAATTGATGTAGAAGAATCTGAACGCGAAGTTTCTTTTCAGTCATCGGTATTTTTAGGTTCGGCAAGATTCAATGGAAAAAAACTTGGCGGCATAAAAGAAGATTTGATTTTTGATAGAAAAGAAAATCATTATGTTGTTACTTCAAAACTATCAAATGTTTATCTTAGAACAAGTGATTTCTAAAAAAAACATAATCAGGAGAAAAATAAAATGGAAAAAAGAATATACAAATCAGAAAGAAATAGAGTATTAACAGGAACTTGTGGTGGAATTGGTGAATACTTGAATATTGATCCGACAATTGTTAGATTGATTTTTGTTGGGATTACATTTTTTAGTGGGATTGGAATTTTTGCTTACATTGTTGCTGCCTTATTAATTCCAAATTCGCCAATTGACAATTTTGAAAATATGAATAATCGTAGTGAATATAATCATTCAAGAAAATCTGATAGAAAAAGAAAAGATGATGATGACGATTTTGATTCATACTTTGAAAAATAAATTTTATGAAAGTAGTTTTTTATTCAACTAATTCGAATTATTACAACTCGGAAACAATGGATTATAAAATGTTTCCAAGTTGTGATAGTCAATGGAAACTAATAAAACAAAAATATCCTCAATTTGAATTTGTAGTTGTCATGCAAAAGCCGGGTATGTTTTTGTATGATGGAATGGAAAACGATTTTGTAGAATATGTTTTTGTTCCTGAAAATAAATCATCGGCTAGTGATATTGCAAAAATTATTCTAGAACAAAAACCAGAAATTGCAATTGCTGTTACTTATTGGGTTCAGCCATTTGATTGGCTTTCTATAAAAGATTCAGTTATAGCAGAGAGACTTCGCCTAGCTGGAATAAAATGTGTTTGTCATAGTTCAAAGACTGCTGCAATTTGTTTTGATAAATATAAAACTCATTTATTTTTAGAACAAAATAATTTTAATTGTGCAAAGGGAGTCTATGTTCATCATGAAATGTTTTATGCTGAACGAAATAAAAAATGCATTAGTGAAAATGTTTATCGTGAGTATGTTTTTTCTGAAATTGAAAAATTAAACTTTCCTGTTGTAATAAAAGATACAACAGGCCTTTCTTCTTTTGGAATGGATGTTGTAAAAACTTTTGCTGAAGCAAAACATATTCTTCTTTCTAAAAAAAATAATGGAGATAGACTCGTTGAAGAATTTTTAGACGGGGATTCATTTGGAATAGAAGTGTATGGTACAGATGGAAATTATACGATTTCTTCAGTGTTGATTAATAGTGTGAACCAATTTGGTTTAACAAGTCCAAAGCAAAATGTAAAATTGGGGCCTGTTGTAAATTCGTCATATAAAATTGAAAGTTTAAAATCCGAAATTTTGCGCCTTTCTAAATTGTTAAACTTTTCTGGGATTGCACAAATTGATTTACTTTATTCTAATGATAAGTGGTACATAATAGAAATCAATTCTCGTGTTTCTGGAATGACTCAAACGATGGCAGCGTCTTATGGAATTTCTCTTTATGAAATGATTTTATTTTCAGCGGGCTTGATTCAGCTTAAAGAGGAAAATTCATTTGTGCTAAATATGAAATTTCCTCTTTTGACTTTCGATGAACTTGAAAAAATGGCGAAAATAAATTTTGTTTACGCAGTGAATCAAATTGAAAATAAACAAGCAAAGCAGCTTCGAGAAGTTGGATATGCAGAAGTAATTATCGCAAATTCAAAAAATATAGAAGAGATTTTGGAGAAATTGGATGAATTAAATTTAATTTTTTCAAATAAAATGGAAGGAATTTTTTACAAAAAGGCAAAAAAACTTGCAATGATGATATGAAAAGATTTATAATGGTAAATGGTTCGGAGGGGAGTCTTTACCATGGTTGATATGTTATATCCATTAATTTGTTTTATTTGTTTAAACATATTAATTTTTATATT
This sequence comes from Treponema sp., assembly GCA_045606765.1. Taxonomy (GTDB): domain Bacteria; phylum Spirochaetota; class Spirochaetia; order Treponematales; family Treponemataceae; genus Treponema_D. The sequence continues at coordinate 4,361 of JAZUSR010000115.1, read as the reverse complement.
ATTTCAAACATTGCGTTCAAAAGTTCAAGGGCAAAGAAAAAAGGTTTTTATAGCTTTACTTGTTTATTCAATTATATATTGTTCCGTTGACATGATATGGGGAATTGTTCATTGTTGGTTTCCTTCAAATAAAGTGGTGACTTATATAATTACTTTTGTAAATTACATTGTAACAAATGGGTTGTGCTTTGTATCTTTTCAATTTGTTTGTTTATATTGTTCCCGATATTTAAAAAAATATAAAATTATTACAAAGGTTTCGGTAATACCGATATTAATTGCTACACTTGTTTACATTATAATTTCAATAAGTAAAATTTGCTCTGGAATTTTTTTAGATGTAACAGTTGATTCATTGTACATTAATTCAATATTTTTTATTGGAGCCATGTATTATCTTGGAACTTTTGTTATTGCTGTTTATTCATTTTTAAAATCAAAAAATCAACCAAGGCGATTAAGTCGATCGATTATTTCTTTTTCTCTTATTCCTATATTAACTGGTATTTTACAGTATATTGCTTTTTATGATCCATATGTTTCGATTGGAAGTATGTTGTCATGTTTTTTGATTTTCTGTTTTGAAATTTTAGCAGATCGCGAAATGTCGATGGCAGAAATGATTAAGGAACAGCAGACAAGTGTTTTGGAGTTGTGTGGAGAAATTCTTTACAAAAATTCATCTTCTGAAAAAAATATTTCTAACTTAATTGATTTGGTTGCAAAGTATTATGCAGCCGATGGTGTTGTTGTTTTTGAAATTGCTGAAGAGATAAATCAGATTTATAAAATTTATCAATGGAATAAAAATTTAAGTGATAAGGTTGAAAAGAATACAAAAGAACTGTCTGAAAAATTAATTAAAGAATGGGCTGATGTATTAAAAAACGATGATGCTGTTTATATAAACGATTTGAGCAAACTTGAAAAAGGTAATGCAAGCTTAGTTAAATTGCTTCATGAACTTGAAATTAAAAATATTATGGCAGTTCCAATTATTCGCGATGCAAAATTGTTGGGGATAATTATAATTGAAAATCCTCATGAATTCCAACATGATTTTACAATTGTAAAAACGGTTTCTTTATTTATTTACAGTGAAATTCAAAAACGAAAATTTATTGAAAAAGCAGAAGAAGTTACAGGGGCAGTAATTGATGCTTTATCAGAAGAATATGAATCGGTTTTTCATATTGATCTTGAAACTGATGAACTAATTCCATATAGATATACTGATAAAATGAAAGAGCTTTATGGTGATAAATATGCAAATCATATTACTTATACTCCTGCGTATAAATTATACATTGAAGAAAATGTAATTGAAGAAGATAAACTTGAAATGTTTGAATTTGGTGATTCGGATGTTCTTCGTTTAATGTTAAAAAATCGACATAGTGTAACTAAAAAATATAAATCGAATATCAATGGAATTCCAGAATTTTTTGAAGCAAAATGGATTAAAATTGGTCGTTCAGATGATTATCCAAAATCGATTGTTTTGGGATTTGCAAATATTAATGAAAAAGAAATGCAGAAAAAGCGAGAAGAAGCTGAACGTCAATTGTATCAACTTAGAATGGATTCTTTAATTGAAGAACGCGAAGAAGTTGAGCGTGATAGTCAAATTGATAAATTAACAATGTGTTACAATAAAAATTCAGGTTTGGAAATATTAAATAAGTTTTTAAATGCAAAAGCATCTGATGAATTTTATACTTTGATTTTTATAGATTTAGATAACTTTAAAACAATTAATGATACTTTTGGGCATCTTGAAGGGGATGAATTATTATCTGGAATTGGTAAAGCGATTAAAAATAAAATTCGTGGTGGTGATATTGCAATTCGATTTGGAGGTGATGAATTTGTTATTGTGCTTAAAAAAGTTGACAACGAAAATGTTGCCAAGTCAAAAGCAAATTCAATTGCTACAGAGATTTCAAAACTTGCTTATGGTAAAGAATATTCTGCAACATGTAGTATTGGTGGATTTATTACAACTTCTAGTGATTTAAATCGTTCAATGGAATTTGCCGATGAATGTTTGTATAAAATAAAAAAACAAGGTCGAGATGGCGTTCAAATTATAATGGACAAGGATTTGAAGTGAATAACGCCGATATAATTTTTCATGAAGGTGTAATTCCTTATTTTTCTATTGTAAATACTCCATTTTCTGAAAGTATAAAAATGATTTTTACAACAAATGTAAAAGATGATTGGAAATTTGGAAATGGTGCATGGCAAAAAAATTATTCTGATTTATCTTCTATTTTAAAAATTTTACCGGAAGATTGTTGTACAACTTTTCAAACTCATACAAATAATGTTCGGATTGTAAAAAATGAAAATCGTGGGGAAGGAATAATTCAACCGACATTAATTAAAGATTACGATGGAATTATTACAAACGAAAAAAATCTTTTGCTTTGTTCATTTGAAGCAGATTGTGTACCAGTTTATTTTTATGACAAAAGTAAAAAGGCGATAGCAATGGTTCATAGTGGATGGCGGGGAACTTGTGATTTAATTTCTAAGAATGCAGTTTCTAAAATGGTTAGTCAGTTCGATTGTAATCCCAAAGATATAATGGTAGTAATTGGACCATGTGCTTGTAAAAATTGTTACGAAGTTGGTGAAGAGTTAATAGAAAAGTTTTCTTTTAATTTTAAAGATGAAATTAATAAAATTTTTACACCTTGTAAAGAAAATAAATTTACTTTGGATTTACCTTTGGCAATTCAGATAACTTTAGAAAAAACTGGTATTCTTTTAAAAAATATATATTCAGTGAATAAATGCACAATTGAATCTTTGGATTTATGTTCATTTAGAAGAACAAAATCAACTACAAGCCATATGCTAACAGCAATTATGATTAATTAAGTTAAGACTTTTTACTTGATTTTTTTTTTTCATATAGTTTATACTTTCCCTTGTGTCTTTTTAGGAGCAGAATATGGATTTAACAAAAATTTTTCATGTTGATTATAAAATTAAATTATTTAAAATTTTTCTTCCTTTGATGTTGAGTCAATTAATTTCTCAAATTCAAATGTTAATAGATAGGATTTTTTTGGGACGCCTTGATATTTTATATATGAGTGCTGTTGGAAACGCAACGACACCAATTTGGACAACTATGTCGTTTGTTTTTTCATTAAGTATGGGTGCTTCTATTTTGATAAGTCAGTCTGTTGGGGCATCTGATGAAAAACTTGCAAGAAATTATGCTTCAAGTTTGGTAATCTTTCATAATATAATTTCAGTATTGCTTTTTTTCTTTTGGTTTTTCTTTGCACCAGTTGTTTATAAGCTTATGGGTGTTTCTGATAACTTGATGACACCATGTGTTACTTATACAAAGATTTATGCTCCTGTATTCATAATAACTGGATTGGGGGCTGCGTTAAATGTGATTCTTCAGTCATCAGGGTATACAAAGCCACTTGTTGTGTATGGAATTATTCGTTCTGGATTAAATGCAGTTTTGGATTATTTACTTATTTTTGGAAAATTTGGTTTTCCCGAAATGGGGATTGCCGGGGCGGCGTTGGCAACTACGATTGCAGAATTTGTTGGTGGAATTTATTTATTGATTAGGGTTATTGTAAGTCGACATTTATTTACAAGGCCAAATTTTTTTGAAATACTTAAACCAAAGGTTAAGTTGTATTTAAATAGTGTAAAACTTGGAATTCCAACTGCTTGTGAAGATTTTTTTTGGAATTTGGGGAACTTAGTTTTAATTAGATTTTTAAATTCGATAAATGATTATGCGGCAGGAATTTATTCTATTGTATTTACTGTTGAAGTTTTGGCAGTTGTAATTATTGGCTCAATTGGAAATGGAACTGTAACTTTAACTAGTGAGGCAACTGGTGCAAAAGATTTGAACCTTTTCCATGCAATTGTAAAGACTGCTTATAAATGGTCAGCAATTGTTTCTGCATTTACATTGATTCTTGTTGTTTTATTCCCTCAACAAGTTATGAGCTGGTTTACAAAAGATGTAAGTGTAATTCAGAGTTCGAATATTTATCTTTTATTGATTGGAATAAACCTTTTTTCTAAATCTATGAATATTATCGTTGGTAATGGAATTCGAGGTTATGGAGATACTAGATGGATGTTTTTTACACAGATTTTTGGAACGGTATTTGTAATTTTGAGTGGATGGATATTTGTATATAAATTAAATTTGGGAATTATTGGAGTTTTCTTTGCAATTTTACTTGATGAATTTGTTCGTGGTGTAATAAATTCAATTCGATTTAGTAAAATTAAATTTTAATTTTCCGAATTAAGTTGTGTAAAAAAAATAAGTGAGCTTTAAGTTTTTTAAGGTTCGCTTTTTT
>JAZUSR010000114.1:0-7728 GCA_045606765.1 Treponema sp. | reverse complement strand
TGCTTTTGGTGGCTTTCCGCCCCCGCAACTTTTGCAACAATTTTGCCCGTTGGGCAAAATCGTTTTTGCGGTACAAGCAATTGTTATGTGGACACTCGCTACTTGAGGCGCTTGGAGGAGAAAAAGTATGAAGATAAGAATAGAGGGTATTCCAAATAAACCTCAGACAATTTGTATAATATCTCTTGCATTTTACGCACTCACTACGATAGCCTTTTTATGCATCAACGCTCCTGGACTTACAGATACGTCAGAAAGATTAATGTATTGTTTTCCTTGGCTGATTGGATTTGTTTTTTTATATTGCATAACTTTATTAGTTTGTTATTATTTTCCAAATATAAAAGAGATGAAAAGAAAATTTTTAAAAGATTTTTCTTTTATGGAAGAGTTTGGATATAATTGCAAATCGTCATTTTATTCAAAAACGGATAAAATAATAGAATATCATTATATACATAATAAATTCATTCCTATAATTTTTATTTCATATATTAGAAAAGGTACTGTTCCATATTTTGTTACAGAAAATGAAGAATGTGTAAACATTTGGCGTTTTCTAGAATATCTTGATGAAGATAGTTACAATAGCCTAAAAGAAGATGACGATGCTTTTAAGCATTGCATGGAAATAATGATAGATTATATGAAAACTAAATCTGTATTATTTTCAAAAGAACTTGAAATATGTAAAAATTTGACTTTTTATCTTTATAACATGCCTGATTCACGCCCTGCAGAATATTGTTTGGGCTGCTATGATGGTAGTTGTTTTATAGATTTTAATATACAAAATGGTATGGTTTTTCTTGAGCGTATTTCATGTGACGGGCTTGGCTGTTTTGAAATTTCTAATTCGGAGATAACTTTGTCATTAGAAGAATCTGAAGTTTTTCAGGAAGAAATGAAAAAGAACTCCTTTTCACAGAAGGTTATACGACCTCTTGTTTTAAAACTAATTAATTTAAATGAAGATTTAATATGTGTTGATGTATTTAATCAATATCCATTGTTAAGAATTAACACATAACAAAAGTTCAAAACCGACAAAAACTTTGTCACAAAAGTTGCTCTCCGTGGCTTTACGCCATCGTAACTTTTGCGCCAATTCTGCCTGCGGCAAAACCGTTTTTACGGTTTAAAACGCTAGTTAGGTTGATTTGCACCTCCTAAAAAGTAACACATTTAAAATCGACTGGTGTCGAAAAGGTGACAGATTTTGAGGCAAAAATGGAAAGCGGAAGCGTACCAGTCGAGACAAGAATCATTGCAATTGTTGATTATGAAGTGAAGAAACTGAGCAAAAAGGCGATAGCACGAAAATACGGAGTAAGCGATTCAACCGTAAGGGATTCAGTTCAGAGGCCATCTAGGGAGCGACGGCTGAAAGCTGACAATGAATTATCTGCCATGACTTGAATTGTATTTACAAGAATTTCATTAAAAATAAAAAAAACAATGATATTCATTGTTATCATTTTAATTAAGAAACCTGATATGATTGGTCTCAAAAAAAATATCGCGGGGTCATTCTTTGTCACCTTAGGTATGATATAATTTCATCAAATTTAATTTATAAAGAGGTAAAATATGGAAAGAGAAAATTCTTATTTTGATGGTGGATTATTTCAATATATTGGTTGGAGTATCCTTGGTGTGATTGTCACAGTTTGTACACTGGGAATTTGTTTTCCTTGGGCTTACACAATGATTTATAACTGGGAAGTTAAGCATACGGTTATAAACGGAAAACGATTGCAATTTAATGGTAGTGCAGTTCAACTTTTTGGAACATGGGTAAAATGGCTATTTTTGACAATTATAACAGTTGGAATATATCTTTTTTGGATACCAATTAAATTAAAGGCTTGGAAAACAAAACATACATATTTTGTTGAATAGTTTTTTAATGGTAAATTGATGGAAAAATCGCTCTTTTTTTGGGAGAAGATCAATGGTATTTTTCAGAGAGGAATGTTGTTGAAGTTTTGACAGAAAATGTAAATCCACATGATTTTTGGTTCTAAATGAAAAAGCGTGTTCATACAGAAGATGGAATTGAGTTGTCGACAATTTGTCGACAACTGAAACTTCAAAGTTCAGCAGGAAAACAATATAAAACAGATTGTGTAAATGTAAAATCTCTTTTGCGTGTTATTCAATTAATTCCTTTTCCAAAAGTTGAATTTTGTTAAACAGTGGTTTGCTCTGGCTTGTTATGAAAGAATTCAAGAAATAGAAGTGTAGGAACTAGCTCTAGGGAGAATGGAACGACAGATTTAAAAACAAAAAGGAAGCCGTAGCTTCCTCCTTTCATGTTATCTATTTATATTTCAAAGAAATATAAAAGCATTTTGCGGAGTCAAAAGACTCCTTGTTAGCAGGTTGATCAGAAAAATCAATCAGTTACTTTATATTAGTATAACAAATTGTATCTGTCAAGTTGCGAATTTGATATTTCGTGATATAATTTATTATTGGAGGAAAGAATGAAATATCGTTTAGGATTAGATTTAGGAACAAACTCAATTGGTTGGAGTGTATATTCTCTTGATGAAAATAATAAACCAGAGAATCTAGAAAATTTGGGTGTAAGAATTTTTACAGATGGAAGAAATCCAAAATCAAAAGAGCCTTTAGCCGTAGAACGAAGAACCGCAAGAGGAACTAGACGATTAATTTATAGAAAAAAAGTACGAAGACGAGCTACATTTAGACTTCTACAAAAACAAGGTCTTTTTCCTGTAACAAAGGATGAAGCAAAATCAATAAAGTTATTAAATCCTTATGAATTAAGAATAAAAGCACTTGATGAAAAATTAGAACCATTTGAATTGGGAAGAGTTTTATTTAATTTATCTGTTAGACGTGGTTTTAAAAGCAATAGAAAAGATGGTTCTCAAGAAGAAGTAAAAGAAAATTCAAAATCAGATAAACTTACTCAAAGTGATAAATGTGCAAATTTGGCAAATGCCATAAAAGAATCGGGATATAGAACATTGGGAGAATTTCTTTGGGAAAATCAAAAAGAAAATAATGGAATTAGATTTGCTCCTGATAGAATGAAATACTATCCAACAAGACAACTTTATATTGATGAGTTTAATTTGATTCGTCAAAAACAAGAAGAATTTTATAATGACATTGATTGGGATGGAATTTTTGATTCTATTTTCTTTCAAAGACCTTTAAGACCCCAAGAACGAGGAAAATGCCAATATTTACTAGAAAATGAAAGAACTTTTAAAGCAATGCCTTGTGCTCAACAAATCAGAATTTTACAAGATGTTTATAATCTAAGTTTTATTGCAGATGGAAAATCTAAAAACTTATTACCAGAATGGCAAGAAGAATTAATTTTGTTATTAAATTCAAAAGAAAAGGTTACTTTTGCAGATATGCGAAAAAAACTTAGTCTTGATGAAGGAATAACTTTTAATCTTGAATCAGCATCAAGAGAATTTTTACAAGGTAATTCTACAGCGGTAAAAATGCGAAGTAAGAATCGTTTTGGTTCTCTTTGGGATGAATTAACATTAAAAGAACAAGATGACATTGTTGAAAAAATCATTACAGCAGAAGAAGACTCTGAAGTAATGGAAATGCTAAATAAATATAATTTAACCCAAGAACAAAAAGACTTTATTACCAAGAAAACTATTTTTCCTTCTGGAACAACAAGTTTTTGTAGAGAATTTACAGAAAACGTTATTGAAGAAATTTTAAAAGAAAAATGTCAATTACATACTGCAATTCAAAATCTTGGATATAGATACGCAGAACAGACTGTAGAAAAATATGATACTTTGCCATATTACGGAAAAGTTCTAACAGGTTCTACAATGGGAATTAAGGCAAATTACAAAAATGAAGAAGAACAATACGGAAAAATTAGCAATCCTACTGTTCATATTGCCTTAAATCAAACTCGAACAGTTGTAAATGCACTTATTAAAGAATATGGGAAACCAGAGCAAATTGTTGTAGAAGTAAGCCGTGATTTGAAAGCGAGTCGGGAAGCAAAAGCAAAAATACAACAGCAAATTACTCAAAATCAAAAACGAAATGAAATATTAAACAAAAATATTCGCGATGCAAATCCAAATCTTCTTTACCCAAACAGACTTGATAGATTAAAATTTAAGTTATGGGAAGAATTAAATTCTGATAATGCTTTAGACAGACGATGTATTTATTGTGGAAAACAGATTTCTGGTGCGGATATTTTTAATGATAATACAGTTCAAATTGAACATATTTTGCCTTTTAGTCGAACTCTTTGGGATTCTGAACATAACAAAACTGTGGCACATACAAAGTGTAACCAAGACAAAGGAAATAAATCACCTTTTGAAGCATTTGGTCATAATCCAGCTGGATATAATTGGAGCGATATACTTGAACGTGTATCACATTTAAAAGACCCACAAAAGAAAAAATTATTTGCTGAAAATGCAATGGAAAGTTTTGATAAAGATTCTAGTTTTATTTCAAGACAACTTACTGATAATGCATATCTTTCAAAAATGGCATTACGTTATCTAAAAGCTGTTGTAGAAAAAGATACAAATGTGTGGGCCGTAACAGGTGGAATGACAAAACTATTACGGGATAAATGGGATATAGATTCAATTTTAAAACGAAAAATTGGAGATAAAGAAATTGCTCATTTTGGATTAAAAGATGAACAAATTGGAACTTACAAGAAAAATCGTTATGACCATAGACATCACGCTTTAGATGCTTGTGTTATAGCGTTAATTGACAGAAGCCTTGTTCAAGAAATATCAACTAAAAATGCAAGACATGAAAAAAATAGAATTGAAGTTCCACAAATGCCAGTTCTTCGTTCTGAGTTGATTACAAGAACAAAAAATATTGTTGTAAGTCATAAACCCGACCATGGAGCACAAGGAAAACTTTCTAAAGAAACTTTACTTGGAAAAATCAAATGTCCTGAACTTCTTCCTATTTCAGAAATCAAAACAGAAAAGGATATTTTGATGATAAGAAATGATAAAGTTCGAAGTGAATTTGAAAAGAGTATTGCTGAAACAAAAGATATAAAGAAAACCGTAAAAGAACTAAAAGATATATATACACAACTATGGATATATAAAGAATATTTTGTTTCTAGGGAATCAATTTTAGGATTAACTGAAAAAAATATTGATTCTGTGATAGATAAATCTATTCAAGAAAAACTAAAGATTTATGTGGAACAACATAAAGGTGAAAAAATCGAAGTTGTTATGCAAAAATTCTCTGAAGAAACTGGAATAAAGAAGGTTAGGTGTAAGAACAAAGATCAAAAACCAATAGAAATAACAAATTGTGATAATACAAAACGTTATTTATGTACAGAAGATTATTATGGTGCTGTTATTTGGGAAATTCCTGCAAAAAAAGATGGATCAAAACCAACTTATGAAGGCGTTTTTATTAGACGCGATGAAGTTGATGAAAACAATCAGCCAAAAGTTGAAAATAAACCTCATCCAGCTGCAAAGAAAATTGGGATTATTCACAAAAATGATTGTATAGAGTTTGTTGATAATGGGTTTGGGTATAAAGCGAGAATTGCAGGATTTTTCGCAGACGGGAGAGTTGATTATAGACCTATTTATACCGTAACAGATTGTAAGGATTGGTTAACGACAACTTCGGATAATATAACGGAACCTTGTTGGAAATTACAAAAAGGGCAAAATAAAATTTCTGTAAATGTTCTCTTTGGCGAAAAACAAGCTCGATTTATCACTGTAAACCCAATAGGAAAAGTTTTTAGAAAATAATGATTATTTCTATTCAGTGTGTCGATAATAAAGTGATGCTGAATAGAATTTTAGAGATTAATGAAGAAAATCGCTATATTTCTCTAAGCCGAGGTTTTGTTGTAATAAAACAAAATTCTGAAATTTTGGGGCAAGTTCCTTTAGAAGATATATCTGTTTTGTTATTAACCGCACAAGGTGTTACTGTTAGTAAAAATGTTCTTAACTCTTTAGCGGAAAATAATTGTATTACTGTTTTATGTGGAAAAAACTATGTTCCACAAAGTATGGTGTTACCAATTGCAAATCATTGTTTTTATACAAAAAATATAAAAAATCAAATTAACTGCTCAGAACCTTTTAAGAAAAAAGTTTGGCAACAAATTGTAATTCAAAAAATAAAAAATCAAGCCTTAGTTTTAAAGTTGTGTAAAAAAGAATATAAGCTAGTAGAGAAAATTGCTTCTCTTGTAAAGTCTGGTGATACAGATAACAGAGAAGCATATGCTGCTAGAATGTATTGGACATCTTTATTTGGAAAAGACTTTAAAAGAGATAAAGATGGAGAAGGAATTAATAGTTTATTAAATTATGGTTATGCAGTAATGAGAGCCTCTATGACAAGGGCAATTTGTACTGCCGGATTAATTCCTGTTTTTGGTGTGAATCATAATAATAATTTGAATCAATTTTGTTTGGCTGATGATTTTTTTGAAATGTACAGACCCATTATTGATTTTATTGTTTATGAAATATGGAGCAAAGGGGATCAAGAAGTATCTTCAGAAAATAAAAAAGCATTAATCAAAGCTTTGTGGATAAATGTGCATACAAAACAAGGAAATAGCCCTGTTTTTCAAAGTATGCATTATTTAATTAATTCGTATGTTCAATCCATGGAATCAAAAAATCTTTCTTTAGATTTTCCAGTTTGGAATGGAGTTATTAATGAAGACTTTTGAATTAAATAGGTATGAGCTTATGTGGATGATGGTTTTATTCGATCTGCCAGTTGTAGAAAAGCAAGAAAGAAAAGCTGCTACAGATTTTAGAAATTTTTTATTAGATAATGGCTTTGCTATGGTTCAATATTCGATTTATATAAAACTTTTTTCTGGTAAAGATGCTTGTGAAAAATATTACAAATTGATAAAAAATAACTTGCCCCAAATGGGAAAGGTTGATATCCTTACAATAACAGATAAACAGTATAGCAATATTATAAGTTATTCATCAGGAGCAAAAATTGAAAAAAAACAGCCAGAACAGCTTCTTTTATTTTAATTTTTTGGTAAAAAAAATACGCCTTACGCAATCTAAATCCTTGTATAACAAGTATTTACGTAAGGCGTATTATAACTGATTAATTTTTCTGGTCAACCTGCAACAAAACTATTAATCAATATTACTTTGAGCTAATTATAACTGATTAATTTTTCTGGTCAACCTGCAACATTCCTGCTTTTCGTGCTTCTTTCCAAAATATTATAACTGATTAATTTTTCTGGTCAACCTGCAACCGGCTATAACACCATTTCTCTTTCTGACTAATTATAACTGATTAATTTTTCTGGTCAACCTGCAACTGATGATATGAGTCATAATTGGGCAGTTAAATTATAACTGATTAATTTTTCTGGTCAACCTGCAACTGGCATTTAGGACGCAAGTTTAATTCTGTGATTATAACTGATTAATTTTTCTGGTCAACCTGCAACTAACCATATTAAGTTTTCGACGCATTATATATTATAACTGATTAATTTTTCTGGTCAACCTGCAACTATGTACACAGATGAATTACATAATATGTGATTATAACTGATTAATTTTTCTGGTCAACCTGCAACTTCTAGATAGTATGTTGCTTTTGTGTTCAATTATAACTGATTAATTTTTCTGGTCAACCTGCAAAATATTTTCCAAGAAAACATAAAAAGGTATACTCCATCCC
>JAZUSR010000113.1:0-2112 GCA_045606765.1 Treponema sp. | reverse complement strand
CCTGTAATTATTCACGGAGACGGAACAAGTCTTTGGACATTAACTCACAATTCTGATTTTGCAAAAGGATTTGTTGGTTTGATGGGAAACATTCACGCAATTGGTGAAGCTGTTCAAATTATGTCTGACGAAAGTGTAACTTGGAATCAGATTTACGAATGTATTGCTCGGGCTTTGGGCGTTGAATTAAAAGCAGTTTATGCGCCTTCAACTTATCTTGCAAAACATAGCAATTATGATTTTACAGGAAGCTTAATTGGAGACAAAGCAAATTCTGTTGTTTTTGATTGCAGCAAATTAAAAGCCTTAGTTCCAGATTTTGTTGCCACAAAACGAGTTGATCAGGGAATAAAAGAAACTGTAGATTACGTTTTGTCTCATGCTGAATGTCAAATTGAAGATAAAGAATTTGATGCTTGGTGTGATAAAATTTGTAAAGAATTGGGATAGCATAATTTATAATGTAGTAAATGAGGAAAAGAAAATGGTAGATGTAAAAGGAAAATGGGCTTTTATTACGGGAGCTAACAGAGGAATTGGTTTAAGAATTGCAAAATTTATGGCATCGAAAGGATGTAATTTAATTTTACATTCTCGTTCATTAGAACATACAACTTCTGTTCTTGAAGAAGTAAAGGCTATGGGTGTTGAGGCTATTCATGTTGCTTGTGAACTTTCTGATCCAAATGAAGTTCGAAAAATGATTGATGAAGTTAACGCTAGTGGTAAACCTGTTGATATTTTATTCAATGATGCGGCTGTTCAAATTGCATATCGAAAAGATTATTATAAAACTCCGGTCGAAGATTATGTAACAAGTTTTTATATAAATACAATTGCACCAATGATGCTTTGTTATGAATTTATTCCAAAGATGATTGAACGAGGGTTTGGACGTGTAATTAATACTACAAGTGGTATTCGTAATGAACCAGAACAGGCAGGTTATAGTGCAAGTAAAGCTGCATTAGATAAGGTTACTGCAGATCTTGCTGGTAAACTTGATGGAACTGATGTTTGTATTAATCTTGCAGATCCGGGTTGGTGTAGAACTGATTTGGGAGGCCCAAATGCTCCAAATGATCCAGATAGTGTTATTCCAGGAATTGTTTTAGGTGCTTTTATCGATGATAAAATTAGTGGTCGATGGTTAGGTGCACAAGATTTTAGTGGAATGTCATTGGAAGATGCTTTGGAAAAAGCAAAAGGGTATAAAAAGTTGTTTTTATAAAATTTCTAGCGGTGCGCGAAATAGGACGAAAGATAAATATCTATTTTTACGCACCGTCGGGATGTAAAGGCCGTTTCGTTTTTATAATTCTTCAACCAAAGTGTTGATTACGCTTATTTATTATTTGCAAGTTCTTGTACTTTTTCTAAAGGTAAATCAGTGCATCTTGCAATTTGTTCAACAGAAAGCCCTTCTTTTAGAAAGTTTTTCGCAGTTTCGATTTTGTTTTGTTTGACACCTTGTTCAATCCCTTGAGAAAGACCTTGTTCAATCCCTTTTTGAATTCCTAATATTTCATCTTTAGCGAAAGCTTTTTTTGTAATATCTCTATCATGTAAATTCATAGATAAATAATCATTCCTAAATTTGTTGTTTTCTTTTTGTTGTTCAACCAAAGTGTTGATTTTATCTGTAAGATTAGAGGTTGGAACTTTAGTTTTAATATACTTTAAGAACTTTTTTATGTCTAGATTTTTTTCTTTGTCGTAGGCAGATGAATTAAAAATAATTTTTGTAGTTTCATCAAAGAGTTGTAAGTTTTTGTCTTGAATGCAAAGATTCTTAAAAGTATAACAGGGTAAATCTTGGTGAAACGGATCAAAGTTACAGATAAAGATAATAAAGCTTTCTTTTAATTCAGAATAGTCTTGACCTTTAAGAAGATTATCCATATCTACCATGGATTGATAATAGCGCATTCGTTTTGGAAGAGCGAGGGCTGAATCATTTTGAATTTCAATGTCAAAAACTTTGTCGCTGTCTTTTACATAAACATCTAATCTTACGCCTTTTGTTTCGTAATAAGTGCTAATAGATTTTTGTAATTCAGGATATTCAAGTTTTTCAATTTGAATATTAAGTAAAGTTTCTAAAATGCTTTT
>JAZUSR010000112.1:0-4160 GCA_045606765.1 Treponema sp. | reverse complement strand
AATTATTATTTTGAATTCACTTATGATTATTACAAACTTCATACCAAATTATGGATTCAATGAGGCAAAAATTAAAAAAGATTATTTGTATGATTCTACAAATCAACGAGTCTTAATATATCAAGATAATGAAAAATCTATTTTTATACCCAAAAACGAAGATGATACTTTTGAGAAAAAATATATAATTGTAAGTAGTGCTGAATTATCAGATATCCTTTTCGAACACTACAAAAAAGAAATTTTTTTCGAACCAAAGGATGATATTTTAAGGGAAACTCCGAATATGCAAGATAAAAAAATGAATAATTCACTAACGGAAGATTCAATAGAACATAATAGCCAAATCGATATAGAGTAGGAGAATAAAATGGATGGTATAGATTTAGTAAAAGACTTAGAAATAAATGTAGATTGCTTTTCTTGGGAATGTCCACATTGTAAACGAATAACTACTATAGATAAGCATAATATTCATCTGAGTAATAATTTTTTACCAGAATTAAACTCTGAAGAACATGTTGGCTTTAATGTACAAACAAAAAACATTATTTGCCCAAATCATCAATGTAAGAAAATTTCCGTATATGTTTCATTTTATAAATCAAAAGAAAAATATAACAATGGTTATCATTTGATTACTAATGAACAATTTCTTTTTGGAGATAGATTCTATCCAAATAAAAATATAAAACAATATCCAGATTATATACCAGAACCGATTAGAAAGGATTATGAAGAGGCTTGTCAGATTTCTTCACTTAGTCCAAAAGCTTCTGCTACTCTAGCACGACGTTGTATACAAGGAATACTGAGAGATTTCTGGAAAGTAAAACCTGATAATCTAATAAAAGAAATTGAACAAATCAAAGATAAAGTCGATACACAAACATATGAAGCTATTGATTCGGTAAGAAAAATTGGGAATATTGGCGCTCATATGGAGAAAGATATTAATGTAATTATTGATGTAGATGAAAATGAAGCCGAAGTATTGATAAGTTTATTAGATATTTTATTTCAAAACTGGTATATCGAAAAACATAATAGAGAAGAACAGTTGAAAAAGATAAAAGAAATTGCTGATGTTAAGAACCAACAAAAACATCAATAATATTAAGGTATAAAATTTAAGAATGATTGCATGACATTTTACAAATACAAAACAATTAATGATTTTACCCTAGATTCTCTCCAAAACAAATACTTCTACTACAGCAGGCAGGAACAATTAGATGATCCTTTTGACATGTACACACCAGTGGATATTTTAAGAACAGATGAAGAAATTCGAGAATATTTTAGAAGAGATCCGGAACTGGCATCAAAATATACTGTAGATAGTTTTAGGAAAAAACAAGAAGCATCTGAGTTTGATGAAGACTATCACAAAAAATTTCTAAAAGTAAATCAGATGTTTCATGTTTTAAGCTTAACTTCGCTTAATGATAATGATGCCATGTGGGCTTTGTATGCAGATAATTACAGTGGAATTGCAATTGGTTATAAAGCTTTAGAGGAATCAAATAATAAATATAGCATCAGCTTAGGACAGAAACGGCCGATAAATCAACAGCGAAAATTTTTATTGAAACAAGGAAAAGACAGATTTTTTGAAAATCCAGATTTAAGAATTGTTATGAATCCTGTAGAATATGATCTTTCAAAATTAGTAAAGTTTACGCCACTTTGTACAGATCCTTTAGAAATGCTGGGAAACATATTTATCAAGAAACCTATCTGGAATTTCGAAAAAGAATATCGTTCAGTAATTGTTTCTCCATGGCATATTAAAAATGAATTGAAAATATATTATCCTGATGAAGTTCTGTCTGAAATTATTTTTGGGTATAGAACTAAAAATGAGAACATTCAACGAATATCAACCTTAATAAAAGAGAATTATAGGAATCAGCAAGAAATACGATTTTATAAAGCAATTCCAAATAGAAATAAAATGTCTATAGAATTGCAGGAATTAGTTTGGAGGTAACTATGGAAAAAGAAATAGCAATTTTCAAAACAGACAAGGAAACAATAAATGTAGAAGTACTTTTTGAAGATGAAACTGTCTGGCTTACACAGGAACAGATGGCGCAACTGTTTGAGAAATCAAAATCGACAATTAATGAACATATAAAGAATATCTTTGCTGAAGGGGAACTTGAAGAAAGTACAGCTATAAAGAAATTCGGAAATTCCGAATTTCAGCAGAAAGCACCGTTTTACTACAACCTCGACGTCATAATTTCCGTTGGCTACAGAGTAAAATCTCTTCGAGGCACGCAGTTCCGCCAGTGGGCAACAAAACGACTGAATGAATATATTCGCAAAGGTTTTACATTGGATGATAACCGCTTAAAGCAACTTGGTGGTGGTGACTACTGGAAAGAACTTATGGCCCGCATCCGCGATATCCGTGCCAGTGAAAAAGTTTTTTACCGACAGGTTTTAGATATTTACGCAACAAGCATTGATTACAATCCTCGTTCTGATACTTCAATTCAATTTTTTAAAAAGGTCCAGAATAAGATGCATTTTGCAGTTCATGGACAGACTGCAGCCGAAGTCATTTATAATCGTGCAGATGCAGAAAAAGAGTTCATGGGCTTAAAGATTTTCGAAGGAAACAAGCCTCACTTAAAAGATGCTGTTATTGCAAAAAACTATCTTGATGAGAAAGAACTCCGCGCACTTGGCCAGATTGTCAGCGGATATCTTGATTTTGCAGAACGCCAGGCCGAACGTCAGCAGCCAATGACAATGAAGGACTGGGCAGAACATCTGGATAAAATTCTTACGATGAGTGGTGAACAACTATTACAGGGAAATGGTTCAATTTCTCATGAACAGGCAATAGAGAAGGCAACAACTGAGTACAAAAAATATCAGCAGCGAACTTTAAGCGATGTTGAGAATGACTTCCTGGATTCAATAAAAGAAATTGAAAGTAAGACAAAATAAGCAGTTTAAATTCCGATAATGTGATTTTTACTTAAATTATTTGCAAATTTGAGCAGCGACCGCCGGGTATTTTCGTCAAAAACCCGACGGCCAATTTGGTTAAAACTAACTATAGTTCGTATCATGCTTTTAGTAAAATTTCATGTCAAAAATCACCATTTTGGGCGGAAAGATACTACAGTTCCGCCCTATGCTATTTAAGTAAATTTTCTAAGGAAAAAGTACTTTTTTCTGAAGAAAGCTGAGATTTTTTGCTTGTTAATAATGAAAAACAGTGTAAAATATAGGAAAAATAAGACAATCTAAAGTAATTTGAAGCGGGAAAGAATTACGTTTTCTAGGTAATGATGCAGTACACCAATTAGAAATCCCAACAGTTTCTGATATAGGTAATGCATTAGATATTATTGAGCACTTGATTGAAGATATATATAAAATACCATTAAAAAGTAGAAAACTAAATAATAGAAGAACTAAATAATAAAAGGAGACAATTATGAAAGATAATCTATTACCATCGTATGTTGTTTTTAGAGTTTTAGCAAAAGCTAAGGTTACAATTGAAGACATTCTCAAACAATTTATTGCTTCATATATAAAAGAATTTAATTCATATAGATTTACAATAAGTATTTTAGAAGACAAATTAAATAAATATTATGGTTTTAAGTTACCAGGAGCTATTATAAAATCTGTCGTTGGAACTTTTGAGAATATTAAAATTGACAGAGGCCATTATACGGTTCCTGTTGAATCCATAGAAAATATATGTCCTGTGGAACTAGAAAAGTATCGTATTGAAACTGATGAATTAATAATTGCGTTAATTGATTACTCAGAGAAAAAAGAAAAAAGGAAAATTAGAAAAAAAGAAATAGATGAAATAAAAACAGAGTTCGTAAAATATTTTACATCATCGAATTATAATGGTAAATACAAAGAATTAATTAGTAGTTTTGGACTTTCTTTGACTCCTAATTCACCATATTATGATGTAATTCAAAAAATTCAATATGGAAGTATCATATATAAAGGAATTACATCTGATACAGATCCAGATAATTTAAGTAAGATTGAATATTGGAATACAGAACTTAATCTGTATTTGGATATGGAAATTCTTTTTGATATTTGTGGTTATAATGGTACTGTTTATAAAAAATATGCTGATGATTTTCTTAATCTAGTTAATGAAA
>JAZUSR010000111.1:0-24776 GCA_045606765.1 Treponema sp. | reverse complement strand
TATGATAGGTTTGAAGTTGTTTCTAAGTATTTTTAAAATATAATTATTCTTTGGTGAAAATTGTGAATAAAAAAAATATATTAAAGAAAAAATCTTTTCGGTTTGTTTGTGTTACAATTGTTTCTTTTTTAATTTCTCTTTTTGTTTACTATTCCGGTGCTTTAGATTATTTTGAATTAAAAACCTATGATAACAGAATGTTAGTTACTTCTGATTTTGTTCAATCGTCTTCTGATATTTTTTTTATTATCATTAATCAAGAAAGTCTTGATTGGGCAAAAAAGGAAAAAGGTTGGTCATGGCCATGGCCTCGAGAAGCTTATGCTCAAATGATTGATTTTATTAATGCCGGAAATCCAAAATCAATTACTTTTGATATGCTTTATTCAGAACCTTCCGTTTATGGAAAAGACGATGATTTAAAATTTGCTCTATCTATTCAAAAATCTAATAAAGTGTTTCAAACTATTTTTGTTTATTCTGATAATCAAAATGAAAAAGTTGTTCTTCCTATTGATGAAATAAAAAATGCAGCAAAAGGATTAGGTAATATTACAAGTCTAAATGATTTAGATGATGTAATTCGAAGAACTAGGATAAGTTATAATTTTAATGGAATTGAATATCCGTCTTTAGGCTTTATTCCAATTTGGAAAGAATTTGATAAATCTAAAGTTCCTGTTTTAAATGATGGAACACTTTTACTTCGTTTTAAAAAATCCATTGACGAATATTTGCCATATAGTATGAGTGATATTTTAAAAAGTTATGACCAATGGAAAAATGGTAAAACTTCTGATTTAATTCCAGAAGATTTTTCTAATGGTCACGTCTTTTTTGCGTTATACGCACCAGGTTTGTTTGATATTTGTTCTTCTCCAGTTTCGCAAGTTTATCCTGGAGTTGGAATTCATATTACAGCCCTTGATAATTTTTTAAATAATTCATTTGTAAGAAAAGTTTCTGATGCTATTTCAATTATTTGGATTTTTGTTTTATGCATTTTGGGTTCCTTAATTGTATATTTATCTCATAGGATTAAAGGTCAGTTAAAAAATCTTCTGTTTATAATTTTTGGATTTTTTATTTCGATTGTGATGGGGATTGGAATTCCATATTTACTTTTTATTCCTGGATATTGGATTATTTGCGTTGTGCCAATTTTTGCTTTTATACTTTCATTTATTATTTCGATTTCAATTGACTTTGCGATTGAAGGTAAACAACGTCGTTTTATAAAATCAGCTTTTAGTCAGTATTTAAGTCCAAGTGTTATTGAAAAATTAATTTCAGAACCTGATAAATTGACTTTAGGTGGTGAACGAAGAAAAATTAGTATTTACTTTTCTGATATAGAAGGTTTTACTTCGATTTCAGAGAGATTCTCTCAAACTCCAGAAATTCTTACAGAGATTTTAAATAAATATTTATCTGCTATGACAGATATTATTTTACAATCTGGTGGAACAATTGATAAATACGAAGGTGATGCAATTATAGCTTTTTGGAATGCTCCTTTGTCTTTAGAAAATCATGCTGAATGTGCAATCCAATCTGCATTGAATTGTCAAAAAAAATTAGAGAAAATTCAATCTGAATTAGAAAAATTATGTGGCACGAAAATTTATCAACGAATTGGAATTAATACTGGATATGCTGTTGTTGGAAATATGGGGTCTCAAAGTCGTTTTGATTATACTATGCTTGGAGACTCTGTAAATCTTGCTTCTAGGCTAGAAGGACTTAATAAACAATTTGGTACTTATACAATGTGTTCTCAGACAACAATGGAAGAAGTGGCTTTAGTTAATTCAAGTATAAAATGGCGAAAGTTAGCTAATGTCGCTGTTGTTGGTAAAAAAGAATCTGTTGTAGTTTATGAACCATTTTTAGAATGTGATTATGAAAGAAAAAAAGATTTGATTGCATCTTTTGAAAAAGGGTTAGATTTTTTTACATTAGGACAATTTGATAAAGCACTTTTATGTTTTGAAAAAAATAAAGAAAATGATAAGCCTAGTTTGATTTACTTTAATCAATGTAAAGAATATATTTCTAATCCTCCGGACGCTTGGAATGGAGTTTGGATTTCTAAATCAAAATAAAATAGAAAAAAAAATTATAAATTATTTCTATTGACTGAAAAAAATATTTTTTATATACTGTCAAAGTACATTTTAATATATTCTTTAAGATGGACTCGTGAGAACGGGTCTTTTTTTATGTTCAGAGGAAAATACATTGGATTACATTTCTTTAAAATCTATTCAATATTATTCAGATTGTGAACCTTTAGTGTCTGGTCTTGGATATATATTAGTTGATTTGAAAATCATTCCTTCTAAAACAACAGTAAAAATTAGTGCTGTTATTGCTTCAAAGGATATTTCTAAAGATATAGGGGTTGATGATTGTTCAAAGGTTCATCATGCTTTATTACCAAGGTTAGAAGCATTGCTTGGAACTGAAGACACTTATATGGAAGTAACTTCTCCAGGAATGGATCGTAATATTAAAAATGCGGCTGAATTTGAAATTTTTGTTGGAAGAGAAGTTCGTGTTTGGGATACAACAGTAAGTGATTGGGTTAGTGGATTTATAAAATCAAGTGATAATAAATCTGTTTCACTTGAAAATAAAGAAACTAAAGAATTAAAAACTATTACTTTTGATAATATAGCAAAAGCAAAATTTGTTTATTTATAGGAGATAAAAAAATGGCATCAGAAATGGGCGAGGCAATTCGTCAGTTAATGCAAGAAAAAGGAATTTCTGAAGATTCTGTAAAACTTACAATTGAAAATATGCTAAAAGCTGCATATAAAAAGACATTTGGTACTTCTGAAAACGCAATTGTTGTTTTTGAAGATGATTTATCAGATGTAAGAATTTATTCTAGAAAACAAGTTGTCGATGGTGTTTATAATAAAGTTACTGAAATTGAATTAGAAGAAGCCGTTGAATTAAATCCAGAATGCAAAGTTGGTGATGAATTAGATATTCCTCTTGATCCTAGAAATTTTGCTCGCTCTGCAGTTTCGGCTGGAAAACAAACAGCTCATCAAGGTTTAAACGAAAGTTTTAAAGATAATTTGTACAATGAATATAAAGATAAAATTGGTGAAATTATTATTGGTTATTATCAGCGTGAAAAAGCAGGAAATATTTTTGTTGACTTAGGAAAAGTTGAAGGTATTTTGCCAGTAAAATTTCAGTCACCAAGAGAAAAATATGAAAAGAATGATCGTATTAAAGCTTTGATTGTTGATATTAAAAAATTAAATGGTGGAATTCAAGTTGTTCTTTCTCGAAGTGATCCTGAATTTGTTCGTTCGATTATTGAACTTGAAGTTCCTGAAATTTATGATAAAACAGTAGAAATTCATAAAATTGTTCGAGATGCAGGTTTTAGAACAAAAGTGGCTGTTTATTCAAATAGAGAAGATGTTGATCCTGTAGGTGCTTGTGTTGGTCTTAAAGGAAATCGAATTATTAATGTAATTCAGGAGTTGCTTGGTGAAAAAATCGATGTGTTAAAATATGACAGTGATCCAACTGTATTTATTAAAAATGCATTAAGTCCTGCTGAAGTATCAAAAGTAATTATTCTTGACGCAGATAAAAAGCAAGCATTAGCAATTGTTCCAGATTCTCAATTCTCTCTTGCAATTGGAAAACAAGGTCAAAATGTTCGTTTAGCAAATAAACTTTGTGATTGGACTATTGATGTTAAAACAGAAGAACAAGCTGCTGATTTGGATCTTTCAGAAATTGTTAGTAGACAAGCTGCAATTAATCTCTTTAATGATGATGAATCTTATGATGATAATGCTATTTCTGCTCTTCCTGGAATTGATGAACGAGTGGCTGATATTCTTAAAGAAAATGGTATTGTCGATGTACAGCAGTTTGTAGATGCTTATGAAGAAAAGGCATTGGATAATATTGAAGGTATTTCTTCAGAAGATATTGAAAATGTAAATAAAATAATTTATGAAAATGTTGAAGTTATCGTGGAAGATGAACAAACTTCAGAGCAAGATGTAGATAATCAAAACGAAAGTTCAACTGATGAGGATGAAGAGTATTTCTGTCCTGAATGTGGAGCAAAAATTACACTTGATATGACACAATGTCCAAAATGTGGTGTTGATTTTGAATTTACAGAGGATGAAGAATAGGGGTTTAATAGAATTATATGGCAGAAGAAACAGAAAAGAAAAGAGTTGTAGTTTTACACAAAAAAACATCTAGTGCCAAAGGTGATGCTTCATCTAGTTCAACAGCTAAGACATCTAGTTCAGTGGAAAAGAAAAAAGTTGTCGTTGTTAAGAAAAAAACTCAAAGCGCAGAAAGTAAAGTATCAAATGATTCTGAAAAGACAACTGTAAAATCTACTCAGCCTCCTGTTCATCAAAATTCAAATGATCAGGTAAAATTAGAAAAGAAAGAAGGTTCTGCAGACCATGCTCATAAACAGGGTGCTAATGGACAATCACAGGGACAGAAAAATTTTAGAAGATCAGGTTCTTTTGAAATTAATTCTGCTCGTCCAAATGTAAAAGCAGGAAATCTTTCAGATCATCCACCTCGTTCGAATTATGGTAATAAAGATAATCATGGTGGATATCAAAGAAGAGAAGGTGGCTTTACAGGTGCACAGGCTCGACAAGGATATCAAAATCGTGAACGCGATGGACAAGGTCGTCAGGGTGGATTTAATCGTGATGGTCGTCAAGGATTTCAGGGTGGACAAAATCGTGGTCAAGGTGGATTTAATCGTGATGGTCGCCAAGGATTTCAGGGTGGACAAAACCGTGGACAAGGTGGATTTAATCGCGGTGGTCAAGGTGGAAACTTTGGTGGTGGACAGGGAAGAAGTTTTGTACCACCTGCAGATAATATTACAACAAATAAAACTGTTGCAAAGAAATCTTTCAAAGGAAAGAAACCTGTATATAATCGAAAAGATAAAGATGAATTTGATGAAGACAAATTCTTTGAAACAAAAAAGAAAATTGAAACTCCAGCAAGCGTAGTTCCTGCAAAAATTGATATTATGGAATCTATTTCAGTTTCAGATTTAGCTCGTAAGATGAATTTAAAAGCATCTGAAATTATTGCTAAATTAATGTCAATGGGAATGATGGTAACTATTACTCAGTCAATTGACTCTGATACTGCAACTTTATTAGCTGCTGAATATAATTGTGAAGTTCATCTTGTTAGTTTATATGATGAAACAGTTATTGCAACTGATACTACAGGTGATGAATCAATGGTTCCTCGTCCTCCAATTGTAACTGTAATGGGACATGTTGACCATGGTAAAACTAAGACTCTTGATGCAATTAGAAAAAGCCATGTTGCAGAAGGAGAAGCTGGTGGAATTACACAAGCAATAGGTGCTTATTCAGTACATACTGATAAAGGTTCTATTACATTCTTAGATACACCAGGACACGAAGCTTTTACAATGATGCGTGCTCGTGGTGCTCAAATTACTGATATTGTTGTTCTTGTTGTTGCAGCAGATGATGGTGTTATGCCTCAAACTCTTGAAGCTATTAACCATGCTAAAGATGCAAAAGTTCCAATTATTGTTGCTGTAAATAAAGTTGATAAACCAGAAGCAAATCCAGATCGTGTAAAAACTCAACTTGCAGAACTTGGTTTAACACCAGAAGAATGGGGTGGAGATACACAATTTGTTCACATTTCTGCTCTTAAAAAAGAAGGTATTGACGATCTTCTTGATGCAATCCTTTTGCAAGCTGAAATGCTTGAATTAAAGAGTGCTTGGGATTGTCGTGCTGAAGGGAAAATTCTTGAAAGCCGTGTTGATCAAGGTCGTGGTGTTGTTGCAACTGTAGTTGTTCAAAAAGGAACTTTACATCAAGGTGATCCGTATGTTGCAGGTATTTATTCTGGTCGTGTTCGTGCAATGTTTGATGATAAAGGGCGAAGAATTCAAGAAGCTGGTCCATCAACTCCTGTTGAAGTTTTGGGTATGGAAGAAATGCCAAATGCTGGAGATCCTTTCCAAGTAACAGAAACAGAAAAAGATGCTAGAGCAATTTCAGCAAAGCGTCAGGAATTAAAACGTTTTGAAGCTGCAAAAGCTGTTAAGAAGACAACTCTTGAATCTCTTTATAGTGATATTGCCGACAGTGAAGTTAAAGAACTTAAAGTTATTATTAAAGCTGACTTACAAGGTTCTGCTGAAGCTCTTAAAACATCTCTTGAAAAACTTACTACAAGAGAAATACGTCTTAATGTTATTCATTCGAGTGCTGGTGCAATTAATGAATCTGATGTTACTCTTGCAGCTGCCGATTCAAATGCTATTATTATTGGATTTAATGTTAGACCAACTCCAAAGGCAAAAACTCTTGCGGAACAGGAAAGTGTTGAAATTAGAAAATACAATATTATCTACAAGTGTGTTGAAGAAATTCAAGCAGCTATGGAAGGTATGTTAAGTCCAGATACCAAAGAAGAAGTTATCGGACAAGTTGAAGTTCGTGATACATTTAAAGTACCAAAAATCGGTGTTATTGCTGGATGTTATGTTACTGATGGTGTTGTTAAGAAAACTTGTACTGTTAATCTTATTCGAGACGGAATTGTTGTATTTAATGGTAAAATTGCTTCATTAAAACGATTCAAAGATGATGCTAAAGAAGTTCAAAAAGGTTTTGAATGTGGTATCGGTCTTGTAGATTGGCAAGATATTAAAGTTGGTGATACATTGGAAGTAATCGAAATTGTTGAAGTTGCTCGTAAACTTGGTGAATCAATTGCTAATGAAAAAGCAAAAGAAGTAAGTAAAACAGGTGATGCTTAATAATGGGTGAATATAGATTACTTCGTTTAGGCGAACAAATCCGTGGAGAAATTGCGAATTTAATTCTCCGCGGAGAAATTAAAGATCCTCGTGTAAATCAATCTTTAACAATTAATAGAGTTGAAGTTGTTTCTGATTTGGCGTATGCAAAAGTTTTTGTATCTACTTTTTTAACTGATAATCAATTAAAAAAGGGAGTTCTTGGATTGCAAAGTGCAGCAGGTTTTATCCAGTCTTCTATTGCAAAAAAATTGAGAATTAGAAAATTTCCAAAATTAAATTTTGTTTGCGATACAAGTATAAAAGATGGATTTAATATGGTAAAAAAACTTGATGAACTTGCTATCCATGATGCTGAAGTTGCAAAGCTTGCTGCTGAGTCTGGTTATAAATCGGAAAATCCTGATTTTTATAACGAGGATGATGAATAATTAATTATTCAAATGGCTAAAAAAAATAATTCAAATGTTTCTGGTCTGGTTCTTTTTGCAAAGCAGCCAGACAGAACAAGTTTTCAATCTTTGTCAATTATCAAAAAATCTCTTGAAACATCTAAAGTTGGGCATACAGGAACTTTGGATAGTTTCGCCCAAGGTCTTTTAGTTGTCTGTGTTGGAAATCTTACTCGTTTGGCATCTCATATTACCGCTTTTGATAAATCTTATGAAGCAGTAATTAAATTTGGAAGCGAAACTGATACTTTAGATTTTACAGGTCATGTTACAAAACATGCAAATCTTCCTACTTTAGAAAATCTTTTAAAATCGTTAAAAAAGTTTTCAGGTCAAATTGAACAAACTCCACCTGTTTTTAGTGCATTAAAAATTGATGGAGAACGTGCAAGTGATTTGATTCGAAAAGGTAAAAATGTTGAATTGCAAAAACGAGCTATTACTGTTCATTCAAGTCAAATAGTCGAAATTAAATTTGATGATAATTTATTATATGATTTTTCCAATTTAGAATTAAATCAGGATAATTTAAAAAAATATGTTTCGTATGTAAAAATAAAATTTGATGTTAGTAAAGGAACATACATTCGATGTCTTGCTCGTGACATTGCAATTGATTGTAATAGTTGTGCTCACTTGATTGGTTTATTAAGAACAAAAGTTGGATGTTTTCCTTTGGAAGATTCTGTTGGAAATAATTTTTTAAATGATTTTTCAATTAATTCTGTAATTAAACAGGTTGAAGAAAGTAAAATGAATGTTTTACAATTTGATAAAAATATTTCAGAAAATAAAAAGTTGATTCAAAAAGATTCTAATATGGATATAGTATCTTCTGAAATAAAAAAGAAAATTCTACAGATGAATCCATCTATTGCAATCGCTTGTGGTTTAAAGCCTGTTTTTATAAAAGATGAATTTGAAAAAGATTTTTCAAATGGGAAGTTTTTAAAATCAAAGATGTTTTTGCAAAGTGAATTTGAAAATATTAAATATTCTGTTTTTAACAGCAATCAAAGATTTTTAGGGGTTATTCAGCATATAGATAATAAATTTTTATATGAATATGTTATTCCCCAATAATTTTTTTATTGGATTTATTTACTTCTTATGATAGAATAAAATATAATTCTGTTTGGAGATAATTACGATGACTGATATTGAAATCGCACAAAAAAATCAAATGCTTCCCATTAAAAATATTGTTGAACAATTAGGGATGACAGAAGATGATTTAGATTTGTATGGAAAATATAAAGCAAAAATTTCTATGCCCCAACTTCGAAAATTACAAGAGAAGGTTTTAAATGAAAAAAAATCTGGAAAGTTGATTTTGGTTACTGCAATTACTCCAACCCCTGCAGGAGAAGGAAAATCTACAGTTTCTATTGGCCTTGCAGATGGTATGAAAAAAATTGGAAAGAAGGTTGTTATTGCTTTAAGAGAACCATCTTTGGGGCCATGCTTTGGTGTAAAAGGTGGTGCTTGTGGTGGCGGTTATGCACAAATAGTTCCTATGGAAGATATTAATCTTCATTTTACAGGTGATATTCATGCAATAAGTATTGCAAATAATTTAATAGCAGCATTGATTGATAATCATATTCAGCAGGGTAATGAACTTGGAATAGATCCTCGTACTATTACATGGAAAAGGTGTGTAGATTTAAATGACCGTTCATTGAGGAATATTACTATTGGACTTGGTTCAAGAATAGATGGAGTTCCTCGTCAGGATCATTTTGTAATATCAGTAGCTTCTGAAATTATGGCTATTATTTGTCTTTCTAAATCGATTACTGAATTAAAAGAAAAAATTTCAAATATAATTATTGGACAAAATTATAACAAAGAAAATATTAAGTTCGGTCAATTAAATTGTACAGGAGCTATAGCTTCATTATTAAAAGATGCTATTAGACCGAATATTGTTCAGACTTTAGAAAAAACTCCTGCGTTTGTTCATGGTGGTCCATTTGCAAATATTGCTCATGGTTGTAATTCAATAAATGCAACATTAAGTGCTCTTGCGCTTGGGGATTATGTTGTTACTGAAGCAGGTTTTGCTGCAGATTTAGGTGCTGAGAAATTCTTTGATATAAAATGTAGGATGAATAATTTAAATCCTTCTGCATGTGTAATTGTTGCTACAATTCGTGCGTTAAAAATGCATGGTGGTGTTGCAAAGGCTGATTTATCAAACGAAAATTCAGAAGCTTTAGAAAAAGGGTTTGAAAATTTAAAAGTTCATATTGAAAATATTCGTAAGTTTGGAGTTGAAGCAGTTGTAGCTGTAAATAAGTTTATTACTGATTCAGATAAAGAAATTTCACTTTTACAAAAACTATGTACTGAATATGGTGTTAATGCAGTTCTTTGCGAAGGTTGGGAAAAAGGTGGTGAAGGAACTAAGGAACTAGCTAAAGTTGTTTGTGAAATTGCTGATAGTGGAAAGTCTAATTTTAAACCTTTGTATGACTTAAATCAGAGTCTTTCATTAAAAATTGAAATTCTAGCAAAGGAAATTTATAGAGCAGATCATGTTGAGTTTGAATCTAGTGCTTTGAAAAAACTTAAATCTTTTGAAGATGCAGGTTTTGGCAATCTTCCGATTTGTATGGCAAAAACTCAAAATTCTATTAGTCATGATAAAACTGCAATTGGTGCTCCATCTGGATATGTATTTCCTATTCGTGATGTGCAACTTTATAGTGGGGCAGGTTTTGTTGTTGCTTTTGCAGGTGAAATTGTTCCAATGCCTGGTTTGCCTAAAAAGCCTGCTGCTGTTGATATTGATGTTGATGATGATGGAATTATTTCTGGATTATTTTAGAATTTTTTAAATTTTCTGAGCAACTATTGATGTAATTCAATTGTCAAAAATTGGATTACATCTTTTTTTTATTTGCTTAAATAATTTGATAATTATTATATTCGTGAATTGCGATAAATTTAAAAAGATTGGTATTTTTACTTTGTTAATCGTGGCAACAATTTGGATTGCTTATATTTTCAGTTTGTGAATTTTTTTCAATACATTCTTTCATAGTACGCCAACCTAAAACAGCACATTTTACTCTTGCTGGCATTTTTGAAATGTCTTGCAAACTTGCAGCTTCATCAAGGCTTTCAATTTGTTCATCTGTAGCAGTTCCTTGAATCATATTCATGAAATTTTCTGATAGTGAAAAAGCTTCTGTGATATCTTTTCCAATTATTAAATCAAGCATCATATCAACTGAAGCTTGACTTACAGCACATCCACTTCCTGTAAAACTTCCGTCTATAATTTTACCGTCTTGTACTTTTAGATTGAGTGTAATATTGTCTCCACAACTAGGATTAATTCCTTGAAGTGAAATTGTTGAGTTTTCCAATTCTTTTTTATGATTTGGATTTATATTGTGTTCATTTAATATTTGTCGGTATAATTCTTTTGTATCCAATTTAGATTCCTTCGATAATCAGTAAAGAAGATATAGGGGTTTAATTTAATTAGTCTTTATAACCCATCCAATTTCTTACTTTAGCGATTTTATCTAAAAATGTAAATACTTCATCTTCTGTGTTATAAAAATATAAAGAAGCTCTAGCGGTTGCCGGAAGGTTTAAATAAGCTCCTAATGGTTGTGCACAATGATGACCTGCGCGAATAGCAATTTTTTCAGAATCTAAAATGCTTGCAATATCATGTGGATGAACATCGTCAATTGTAAAAGTAACAATTCCTGAATGTTTTTTTGCATCAGGATGTCCAATTACTTTTACATGAGGAATTTTTTTCATACCTTCAATTAAAAGGGTCGTAAGTTTTAAATCGTGTTCTTCAATTTTGTCAAAACCAATTGCACTTAGATAATTACAAGCGGCTTTTAGACCAACAGCACCAGCTGCATTTACAGTTCCTGCTTCAAATTTATGAGGAACTTCTGCATATGTAGCGCTTTCCCTTGTTACATATTCAATCATTTCTCCACCACGCAAAAATGGACTCATTTTTTCAAGAATATTTTTCTTTGCGTATAAACCACCGATTCCCATTGGTGCTAAAAGTTTATGTCCTGAAAAAACTAAAAAATCAGCATCTATATCTTGAATATCAACTTTTATGTGTGGAAGAGCTTGAGCTGCGTCAATAACAATGGTTGCACCATTTTTATGAGCAAGTTCTGCAATTTTTTTGACAGGATTTGTTATTCCAAGAACATTACTAATGTATGTAATTGAAACAAGTTTTGTTTTTGAATTGATTTTTGAATATTCTGATTCAGGAATTACACCTGTATCTTTATCACATTCAAGCCAAACTAATTTTGCTTTTTTTGCTTTACAAACCATTTGCCATGGAAGAATATTTGAGTGATGTTCCATAATGGTTATTGCAATTTCATCATCTTCATGAATGTTTTCCATTGCATATGAATGTGCAATTAGATTAAGACTTTCTGTAGCATTTCGAGTAAAAATAATTTCAGAAGATTCTTTTGCATTTACGAAATTGGCAATTGTAGTACGAGATGATTCATATTCATCTGTGGCACGCATGCTAAGTTCGTAAAGTCCTCTCATTGGGTTTGCATTATTTTTCTTATAAAAGTTTTCAACAGCTGAAATTACACATTGAGGTCTGTGACTTGTTGCAGCACTATCAAAATAAATTATATCTTTGTTTTCTTGTTGAGAAAAAAAAGGAAAGTCGTTTCTAAGTTGTTCGAAAGATGTGCTACTCATTAAAGGCCTCTTCAATATAATTTGAAATACTTTCTTTTATTTTCTCACTTGGAATTTTTGAAGCAACTCTTTTTACTTTTGCAAGACACATTAATTTTTCTGCGTTTTGTTTTTCAATCCCGTGTGCACTCATATAAAATAAGACATCATTAGAAAGTTTTCCAATTGTTGCACCGTGTTCGCCAGCGACATCTTCTTCATCACAAAGAATGACTGGGATAGATTTATTTTCAACTGTTGGTGTTAACAAAAGTGTTTCTTCTTGTTCATTTCCTGTTGCACCTTGGCAGCCTTTTTTAAAGTCTATAGTTCCACGGTATGTTTTTTTTGAAACATCTTTTAATGTTCCGTAAACCATCATTTGTGAATTTGTTTTTCGTCCAATGTGATTTACCAAATAATTCATATCGTATTCTTGTGATTTTCTTCCAAAGTAAGCTGTATCAGATTTAAAAGATGATTGATATTCTTTTAAAGTTGATTTTACTCCAACAAAAGTTTGTTTTGCGCCAAGTTCAATTTGTGTAATTTCAATATTTGCATTTTCGTCACAATTAGTTCCAATGTCATTAAGGTGTATAAAGTTATCACCTAATGTTTGGACAGTAATTAAATGAATTTTTGCATTTTTTTCGGCATGAAGTTTTGTTTGAATAATTTGTAAGCCTTCTGCATTTTTGTTTGATGAAAAATTCATAATTATTGTTATAGACGCATCTTTTTTTGCTGTAATAATTTGTGATGAAAAAGAATAAGTTTTATTTTTACAATCGAAATCCATAATAATTGGTTTTTCAATTTTTGTATTTTGTTCAACTATAATTGAACTTGGGATGACATTGTTTTCAAATAAAAAAGTTGAAATGCTTTTGTCCATCCCTGTTTCAATTGGTGCAATGCTCATAAAGTATTTTTCATCGTCTTCTTTGTAAGTAACACCTTTTGGTAATTTTGAAAGCGAAAGAGAATTTTTGATTTTATAATCTGAATCATGTAAAAGATTTGCATAATTCATTTTTAGCCAGTTCCATGTAAGGCTAGGAATTGTGTTTACTTTTGTATTAATTTTCATTTTATCCTCCTATGGCCTTATAATGAACCTTTCATTTCTAGTCGAATAAGATTGTTCATTTCTACTGCATATTCAAGTGGAAGTTCTTTGCTAACAGGGTTTGCAAATCCTGAAACAATCATACTTCGTGCTTCATCTTCACTAATTCCTCGTGACATAAGATAAAAAATTGCATCACTAGAAATTCGTCCGATTTTTGCTTCGTGTCCGATATCTGCATCATCTGTTAAAACTGTCATTGCAGGAATTGTATCACTTCGGCTTTCTGAATCTAACATAAGACTTTGACAACTTACAGATGCTTTTGCACCTGTTGCTTTTTTATCGATGTATACTGCTGAACGGTATGTACTTATGCCACCACTTTTTGAGATTGATTTTGTTGTAATTAAACTTGTCGTATTACTAGCTAGATGAACCATTTTAGCACCAGTATCAAGGTTTTGATCTTTACCAGCAAAGGTTACACCTGTAAATTCTGCACGAGCGTTTTTTCCTACTAAATCACTTTCAGGGTAAAGATATGAAACATGGCTTCCAAATGAACCTGAAATCCATTCAATTGAAGCATCTTCTTCAACTTTGGCTCGTTTGGTATTTAAGTTGTACATGTTTTTAGACCAGTTTTCGATTGTGGAATATCTTAAATGAGCACCTTTTGCTACAAATAATTCAACACAGCCTGCATGCATATTGGCAACATTATATTTTGGAGCAGAACAACCTTCAATAAAGTGTAAATCTGCACCTTCGTCTACAATAATTAATGTATGTTCAAATTGACCTGCGCCTTTTGCATTCAATCTAAAATAGGATTGTAGAGGGAATGATAAATGAACATTTTTTGGAACATATACAAAACTTCCGCCAGACCAAACTGCTCCATGAAGAGCTGCAAATTTGTGATCTTTGGGAGTAACTAAGGTCATAAAGTATTTTTGAACCATTGGTCCCCATTGTTCAGATTTGAGGGCTTCTTCAAATCCCATGTAAACAACACCTTGTTTTGCAACTTCATCTTGAACATTGTGATAAACTAATTCAGAATCGTATTGTGCTCCAACACCTGCAAGGGAGGTTCGTTCTGCTTCAGGTATTCCTAATTTTTCGAAAGTATCTTTTATGTCATCTGGAACATCTTCCCATTTTGCTTGCATAGATGTGTTTGGTCGAACATAAGTTACAATGTTATCAATGTTCAAACCTTCGATTGATGGCCCCCAATCTGGAACTTTTAATTGATTGTAAAGTTCTAGAGATTTTAGTCTGAATTGAAGCATCCATTCAGGGTCTCCTTTTTCTCTCGAAAGTGTTTCTACAATTTCAGGAGTAAGACCACTGTCTATTCTGTAAAAATCTTCGTTTTCTTCATAACGAAAGTCATACATTGAGCGGTCGATGTCATCTACTTGTGTTTTTTCAGTTTCGCTCATTTTATTTTTCCTCAATATTTAAGAATTGTTCAAATCCGTTTTGGTTAATTTCTTTTACGAGTGAACCATCTCCAGTTTTTACAATTTTTCCTTTAACGAGAACATGTGTAAAATCAACATTTAGGCTTTCTAAAATTTTTGTAGAGTGGGTAATGATTAATAGGGCACCGTCTTGTTTTTTTTGATATTCTTGAATTCCTTTTGAAACAGTACGAACTGCATCTACATCAAGCCCGGAGTCCGTTTCGTCTAAGATTGCAAATTTAGGATTTAACATCAATAATTGGAGAATTTCAGATTTTTTTCGTTCACCACCTGAAAATCCAACATTAAGATCTCTTGATGCATAACTTGGATCCATATTCAAAAGTTCCATATTTGCTTTTAATGCTTTTTGGAATTGAAATAGTTTTACATGTTCACCTGTCGATTGTTGTAATGCACTTCTGATAAAAGTTTCTACACTGATTCCTGGCACTTCAAGGGGATTTTGGAAAGAAAGAAACATTCCAAGTTTTGCTCTTTTATCTGTCGAGAGCTCTGAAATGTCTTGACCATCAAAAATGATTTTTCCGCTTGAAAGATTGTAAATTGGATTTCCCATAAGTGTATTTCCAAGTGTTGATTTTCCAGCACCATTTGGTCCCATTAATACATGAGTTTCTCCTTTTCCAATTTTAAGATTTAACCCATTTAGAACTTGTTTTGAATCTATATCTACGAAAATATTTTGAATATCAAGAAGTTTATCAGACATTTTAAGCTCCTATTTATTTTAGAAATCTATTTATAATATAAGAAATGTTTTGAAAAAATAGTAGCAGAAAATTGAAAAATAAGGAATAGGCTGCGCGTAAATTTCCATACAAATAATGAGCTCAATTCTACCGCGCAGTCTGCACGTGTAAATTTCAAAAGAACATCTTTTATCGATAGTACCACGTGCGACGCGAATCAGCGATTCGCTATGTCAATTCTATATAATTGCAAACTCCGTGTCTGTGGTTAGGCAAAAATAGCTGCGCGTAAATTTCCTTAGAATTAAGAAGCTCCATTCTACCGCGCAGTCTGCACGTGTAAATTTCAAAAGAAATTCTTTTATCGATAGTACCACGTGCGACGCGAATCAGCGATTCGCTATGTCAATTCAATATAATTGCAAACTTCGTGTCAATTCTTTTTTCTCATCTTGCTGCGCGTAAATTTCCTTAGAATTAATAAGCTCAATTCTACAGTGCCATCGAAGTTTTGGTTCAAAACACACAACGCGGGCTATCGGGGCAGCCCTAAAGAACTGCACTGGCGATATCACTTGGGTAAGGCAAGACGTGATGTTCTTTGGTCTGCTCCTATCTCCCGCATATGATTCAATCATTAAAAGTACTCAAGATAAGAAGTTCTTTTCTACCGCGCAGTCTGCACGTGTAAATTTTAAAAGAATATCTTTTATTAATAGTACCATGTGCGACGCGAATTGTAAATTCGCTATGTCAATTCTATATAATTGCAAACTTCGTGTCGGAAGATAGAAGAAAAAAGCGGCGCGTGAATTACTTTAGAAAAAAAACATCCATTCTTGCGCGCCATCGGAGTTTGAAAATCAAACTCCGTGTCAATTCTATTTTCACACTTGTGGCGCGTAAATTACTTTTCAAATAACAATCTCTTTTCTACCGCGCCATCGGAGTTTGAAAATCAAACTCCGTGTCAATTCTATTTTTACACTTGCGGCGCGTGAATTACTTTAGAAAACAAAAGCATCTATTCTTGCGCGCCGTCGAAGTTTCGCGATGCAAAACTTCGTGTCTGTGGTTAGGCAAGGATAGTGGCGCGTGAATTACTTTAGTGATGTTATCATTCATTTTTGTAATTGACTATCATATCATTGAAAAAAACAAAAATATAACTTATAATATAAATATGGGTGGAAAAATTACAAAAAGTTCTACAGAAAAAACTGTAGCAACAAAAACTAAAAAGGTATCAGCTGAAAAATCGACAGTTGTCAAAAAAAGTGCTGCTATAAAAAAAACTAATACAACAGAAAAAGCGATTCAGAAAAAAGACGTTTCAAAAGCTACAAGTGCAAAGAAAAAGCCTGTTGCAGGAATTGATGAGAATGGAACTTTTAGAGCATGGGATAATGCAAAATCTGTAGCTAAGACTGTAAAGAAGGAAGAAAAAAAATCTGAATTTGTTCCTGGTACAACGGCAGAGCAGACTGCAAAAAAATTGGCTGCTGCAAAGGCAATCGATCCAGGAAATAAAGTTGTTCAGAAAAAAGCAGTTGCTTATACGGATGACCAAATTAAACATCTAGACGCTCTTGAACACATTCGTCTTCGTTCAGGAATGTATATTGGTAGACTTGGAGATGGTTCAAATCAGAACGATGGAATTTATGTTTTGTTAAAAGAGGTTATCGATAACTCAATTGACGAATATATTATGGGTTACGGTAAAAAAATCGAAGTATCTGTAAAAGAAAATCGTGTAAAAGTTCGTGACTATGGTCGAGGGATTCCACTTGGAAAAGTTGTAGATTGTGTAAGCGAAATTAATACAGGTGCAAAATATAATGACGATGTTTTCCAATTTAGTGTTGGAATGAATGGTGTAGGTACAAAAGCTGTAAATGCATTGTCATCATATTTTAGAGTTATTTCGATTCGTGATGGTGAATGTTGTGAAGCAATTTTTGAAAAAGGAAAGTTAAAAAATCAACGAACTGGAAAGTTAAAAGAAAAACAACCGAATGGAACTTTTTTTGAATTTGTTCCTGATGAAGAAATTTTTGGTAAGTATTCATTCAATATGGAATATGTTGAAAAACGAATGTGGAATTACGCTTACTTAAATTCAGGATTGACTTTAAAACTTAATGGAGCTGAGTTTGTAAGTCAAAATGGACTTTTAGACTTGCTTCAAAATGAAATAGAAGAGGAAAGTCTTTATCCTGTTGGTAGTTACCGAGGTGACCATTTACAGTTTGCATTCACCCACACAAATGCTTATGGAGAAAATTATTTTTCTTTTGTAAATGGACAATATACATCAGATGGTGGTACGCACTTAGCTGCATTCAAGGAAGGATTTTTAAAAGGCGTAAATGATTTTTTTCATTCAAATTTTAAATCTGAAGATGTTCGTGATGGAATTACTGCTGCAATTTTAGCAAAGGTAAAAGATCCTATTTTTGAAAGTCAAACAAAAAATAAACTTGGTAATACAGATATTCGTCAATGGATTGTAAATGAAACTCAATCTGGCTTAGATGATTGGCTTCATAAAAATCCAAAGGCTGCCGAAAGATTAAAACAAAAGATTGAACACAATGAAAAGATGCGTGTTGAGCTTGCAAGTGTAAAAAAACTTGTTCGTGAAGCTGCAAAGAAAAATAGTATTCGAATTGAAAAACTTGATGACTGTCGATATCACTTGGATGATGGACCTAAGGGTGAAAATTCAATGATTTTTATTACCGAAGGACTTTCTGCTTCTGGTGTAATGACTCATTCTCGAGATGCAAATAATCAAGCAATTTTTAGTCTTCGTGGTAAGCCTGAAAATATGTATGGAAAAAAGCAAAGTGATATTTATAAAAACGATGAACTGCATCAATTGATGATGGCATTGGGAATTGAAAACTCTGTTGAAAATCTTCGTTATTCTAAAATCGTAATTGCGACTGATGCTGATAACGATGGATTCCATATTAGAAATCTTGTTTTGACTTTCTTTCTAGGTTACTTTGAAGAATTGATTACAACAGGTCGAGTATATATTCTTGAAACACCTTTGTTCCGTGTTCGTACAAAAAAAGAAAATATCTATTGTTATACAGAAGCTGAACGTGATGCAGCACAACAGAAGTTAGGCAAGAATTGTGAAACATCTCGTTTTAAAGGACTTGGAGAAATTAACCCTAGTGAATTTAAACAATTTATTGCTCCTGAAACAATTCACTTGACCCCAGTAGAAATTAGTCAGTTAAAAGTTATCCCACAACTACTTGCTTTTTATATGGGAAAAAATACTCCAGAGCGTCGTGCGTTTATTGAAAAAAATTTATTGTCTAATGCAGAAATTGATGTATAGGAAAAATTATGGCTTTTGTAAAAAATTTATTTGATAAGAATTTTATAGAATATGCAAGTTATGTAATTCGTGATAGAGCAATTCCTGATTTGGAAGATGGTCTAAAACCTGTTCAGCGTAGAATTTTACATACGCTTTTTGAAGTCGATGATGGATATTTTCAAAAAGTGTCTTTTGTTGTTGGTCGAACAATGAAATATCATCCACACGGAGATGCTTCTATTTATGGTGCTCTTGTTAATCTTGCAAACAAAGAAATATTTATCGAAAAACAAGGTAACTTTGGGAATAAATTTACAGGAGATGGCGCATCTGCAGGACGATATATTGAATGTCGTATTCATCCGATTGCAAAAGATTTTCTTGTAACAAATAAAGCAATTACTCATTATATACCAAATTATGATGGTCGTGGTGAGGAGCCTGAAGTTTATCGTGCAAAAATTCCATTGGCTTTAATAATGGGAGCTGAAGGAATTGCAGTAGGAATGAGTACAAAGATTTTGCCTTACAATTTAAAAGAAGTTCTTGATGCTGAAATTAAATGTCTTAAAGGAGAATCTTTTGAAATTTATCCAGATGTTTCTACAGGCGGCTTAATTGATGTAAGTAATTACAATGATGGAAATGGAAAAATTGTCACTCGTGCAAAACTTGATATTAGCGATGAAAAGAAAATTGTAATTACAGAACTTCCTTTAGATACAAATGCAAAATCTTTGCTTGATTCAATTGATTCAGCGTATAAAGCAGGAAAAATTAAAATTAGCTCTGTAGATAACTTTACTACCGATCATTGTTGTATCGAAATTAAACTTCCTCGTGGTGTTTATGCTAAAGATGTAGTTCCTGCTCTTTATGCTTATACCGATTGTGAAAAAACTATTTCTTGTTCAATGCTAGTAATAAAAGATAATATGCCAGTTAATATGACTGCAACGGAAATTATTAAATACTATGCAAAAAAATTAGTTGCTATAATTAAAGATGAACTTGAATTTGAACGAGGAAAATTAACTGATGAACTTCATGTTAGAACTCTTGAAAGAATTTTTATTGAGGAAAGAATTTATAAAAAAATTGAGGAACAAAAAACTGCCGAAGATGTTGTAAAAGCTGTTCTTAAAGGGTTTGTTCCATTTAAAAATGAATTAATTCGCGAAATTTCATCTGATGATGTTGATCACTTGCTTCAGATTCCAATTCGTCGTATATCTTTGTTTGATATTAATAAAAATAAAGAACAAGTTAATGCAATTAATTCACGATTAAAAGAAATTTCAAAACGGTTAAAAAATCTTACCGCTTGTGCTGTTGAATATTTAAATATGATGATTGAAAAATTTGCAAAATCAGGTGCAACAGAAAGAAAAACAGAAATTACAACATTCAGTGCAGTAGAAGTTAAGAAAATCGTAAAAAGAGATATGCCTCTTCGTTATGATGATAAAGGCTATTTAGGAATTTCAGTTTCAGGTGGAACAGAAATTATTAAAGTTACTCCTTACGATAGAATTTTCTTTGTTCGAAAAAGTGGGATTTATACAGTATGTGATGTTCCTCAGAAAATGTTTGTGGATAGTGGAATGTGGTATTGTAATTATGCAGAAAAAGAAATTATCAACAAAGTTTTATTTACAATTATCTATCGAGATCCTAAAACAAAATATTGTTTTATAAAACGATGTCGTGTTCCTAGTTGGATTATGAATAGAGATTATATGTTCGCTCCAGATGGAATGGAAGTTTTGCATATTGATACTCGGGAAAAGTTTAAATTCAATTTGAATTATGTAAAGAAACCTCGCCTTTCAAAATTAACAGAGGAATTCAATGTAAATGACTTTGCTGAAAAAGGTTTAAAAGCTAATGGGGTTAGACTTGCAAATAAAGAAGTTGATACAATTTCTGTTGAACCTTCTAAGTTGGAATTATTCTTACAAAATGAAAATAAAAATTAATAAATGATTTTAATTGTAAAAGGGAATTAAATGCAATCAATTATACAAATGTCAAAAGAATTAAGTCAAAAGTATTCTGCAGTTGTGGCAAAATTGTTAATTACTGTAATTATGTTTTTGTTACTTTGTTTTTCATCTTATATAGCTTTTATGATGATTAGTTTCTTTTTTATAAAAATAATTCCTGTGGCAATTTCTGGCTTTGTTTCATTTATATTAATGTTTGTTTTTTACTCTGTTTTAATTTTGTTTTCGTATGGTGTAATGATTTTGATTACTCGATTAGAGCGCAATCAAAATGTTTCATTAGGATATTTGTTTTTAGGTTTTAGACAGAGAAAAAGAATTTCTACTGTAGTTAATATTTTTGCTACATTACTTTTTTTATGTGTAATGTTTTCTTCATTTCCGATGATAAAAAGTATTAATTTTTCTTCTCAAGAAGGTGTTCAAGAATTGTTGAATAATGTTGAACAGTTGCAAAAATTGGCATATATGACAGTTTTTTTGTTTATTGGAATTTTTGTATTGTTCTTTTTTAGATTTGTTTTTTCATGGATAGTTATTTATGACAATAAAGAAACTCCTGCTCTTATTTCTCTTTCAAAAAGTTCTTTATTTTTAAAAGGAAAGACTATTAATTTTATTGTGTTTGAATTATTTATAAATAAAATTTTGTTGGCGGTTTTAAGTTTGACTTATTTGTTGCCATTGATTTTTCCTAATATTTCAAATCAATTAATTGTTCAAGTTTTGAGCATTTCTTTTTCAATTTTAAGAATTGCATCATTTATTTTATTGATTTCAAAAGTATGTTTTTCAATTCCATTTTATTATGATAAAAAAAAATAATCAAAATTCTGCAATTGCATAAATTAAAATGAATATATTAAAAGAAAAGATTCAAACTGAATTAATAATAAAAAATTCTCGATTTATAAATGAATTATTTGTATGTGATTCGCAGAGTTTGGTTAGGCAGATGATAAAAGAGCAAAAAGAAAAATATCAAGATGCTTCACATGTTTGCCACGCCTTTGTCATTGGTGAAAAAGCAGAAGTTTTAGGAATGAGCGATGCTGGAGAGCCAAGTGGAACTGCTGGCCGCCCGATGCTTGATGTTCTTAAAGGAAGTGGAATTACAAATATTTTATTAACTGTCACTCGATATTTTGGCGGAACACTTTTGGGTACGGGCGGTCTTGTTAAAGCATATGGCGATTGTGCAAAAAGTGTAATTGATAAAGCTATAGGTGAGAATTACATCGAAGAACTTGTTGAAAAATGTAATTTTTCTTTTTGCTCGGATTATGGAATGTATGAACTTATTAAGCGACAGATTAAAGATTTTTCTATATATGATTTGGAAGAAAATTATTTAGAATTTGTAAAAGTAAATGGGAAAATTCTTGCCGAACAATTTGATGAATTTTCGACAAGAATTAAAGAATTGTCTTCTGGAAAAATTATTGTTTTGTAAAATTATTCAATCTTATTTTTTTTCAGTAATTTGTTTGTTGCAAGTTATTCTAAAACCAACAGTTTTAAATTGACCTGATGCATAGTTCAATTTTTTTGCTGTACATTTTGCATCTCTAATTGAATCAAAATAACTTCCCCCTCTGTAGTAACGACTTGAATCCTCTCTAATAAACCAGACCCATTCAAAAACATTTCCTGACATATCATATACGCCATATGAGTTTGGCTTTAACTGTGCAACTTCGTGCAATGTTTCTCCACTGTTACAGTCTGTCCAAGCGACTGTGTCAACATCTTCACTTCCTGAGTATGTAAAATTTTCGCCACCTTTGATAGCGATATCCCATTCTTCCATTGTAGGAATTCTGTAGCCATCAGCAGCAGTGTCAAATTCGATTGTTCCTTCGATTGATTTGTGAGTGTGTGGAGTATAATTCCAATCACTTGGATTTGTAGAACCATTTACTTTGTAGCAAGGTGTCTTTGATTGTTGAATACTGAGTTTGTTGCAGAATACAATTGAATCATACCAACTAACTGATTCAACTGGAAATTTATTTCCTTTTATTGTTGATGGATTTTCTCCAGTTACAGCTTGATAAAAATCTTGTGTAATTTCTGTCTTTGTGATGCAAAAGTTTTGGTCTGGAATTTGGATTAATTCGATTGAAATTTTATTTCCTAAATCGATTTTTGGATTTTGATTTTTGCACGAAGTTAAAATAGTTCCAAGAGTAAGAAAAATAAGTGCAACCTTTTTGTTTTTTAGACTTTTCATAAAAATCCTCCATTTGTTGTTTTTGAAAAATATTCGTTGAATTTCTTGTGCTCAACAATTGTACTTTATCATATAATTTATTATTTACAATGAACGATATTAACCTTTGATATGTCGATATTGATTTTTCAGTCAAAAAAATAGATAAATTTTCAAAAATATGATAAAATCTTGATATGCAAGTTTATAAACATGAAAATATTTTACACAAGCAGCAATTTAATTTGCAGTTTGCGATTCGTTTTGAAATTGTTGAAGATTATAATTTTTATTCACCTTTTCATTGGCATAATCATATTGAAGTTCTTTATGTTATTGATGGGGAAATTGATTTTAGAGTGGAAGATAGAAATTATACTTTAACGAATGGGAATATGATTATTGTAAATTCTGAATTGATTCATTATTCAAAATTAAAGGGACAAGTAAAGTATATTTTACTTCAGGTTCCGTTGAGTGCGTTTGATGGAATTTATGATGAAATTGAATCTGTTCGATTTAGAGAAGTTATTGATAAAAAAGATGCAAAAGTTCTTTGTTCAAATTTATTGGAAATGCTTTCTTTTGTAAAAAATTATAAACTTAATTCTAAAGTAAAATTTGTATCTTTGTTATATGATTTTTTTTATGTTCTTTTAAATTCTTTTATAGATGAAAATAAAAAGCTTTATTATTCTGTGAACAATGTTGGTATAAATCGTATTTCACCTGTTATGGCATATGTTGAAAAAAATTTTAGAAACAAAATCAGTTTAAAAGATGCTGCTGATATTATTAATGTAACACCAGAACATTTGTGTCGCCTTTTTAAAAAATATGCAAATATGACTTTTAATGATTATTTGATGGCATTACGAATTTCTTCTTTTTATCAATCGCTACAAAGTTCTAATCAAAAGATTTCTGTTTTACTTGAAGAAAATGGAATCTTAAATTATAAAGTTTTTATTCGTGAGTTTAAAAAAACTTTTGGAAAAACTCCAGAAATAATACGTCAGGAAAAAATGAAGAATAACAATGGATTGTAAAAAAATAAAAAAGCATCGTAAAGAAATGAACTTTCCTTGTGATTCCAAAGGCGGGCACCTAGGGAGCGACGGCTGAAAGCCGACAAAATGCTCCAGTGGAGCATTTTGAGAAAGTCTCCCAGCAGATAGGCTACGAAGGCATGCGTAGCATGGGAGGATGAAGCGATATCGGAAGGGTGGAACAGCCTGACCTGCCTGTTTTTTGAGTGTAGTCTAAAAACAGGCGGGGAAGCTCCTTTGTATTATTTTACAAATTCTTTTTTTAAGAAATCTAAGTCTAATTCTGGGTAAAGAACGTGAGCGTTTAACAATGCATTTACGCGTTTGCGTGCTTCTTGTTGAACAGTTTCGTCAAGTTCAATTTTACCTTTTGCAGGTTTTCCTTCTTTTGTAAGACCAGGTTTTGTTCCTTTAAGTACAAAGTCAATGATTGAAGCAACTTCTTTCATATCTTCTTCGTTCATTCCCAAAGTTGTAAGACCAGGTGTTCCAATACGAATTCCACTTGTCCACCAAGCTCCGTTTTTGTCGTAAGGAAGTGCGTTTGCGTTTGCAGTTACACCACATTTGAAAAGTGCTGCTTCTGCTTGTTTTCCTGTAAGTCCGTATCCTGTAACGTCAACGAGCATTAAGTGATTATCTGTTCCACCAGTTTGAAGTGGCATTCCGTAAGATTTACATCCTTCTGCTAAAGCTGCTGCATTTTTTACAACGTTGTGTGCCCAATCTTGGTAAGCTTGTGTGCGTGCTTCTTTGAATGCAATTGCTTTTGCTGCCATAATGTGACCAAGAGGTCCCCCCAATACCATTGGACAACCTTTATTTACATAGTCTGCAAATTCTTTTTTACAAAGAATCATAGCACCACGAGGTCCGCGCAATGTTTTGTGTGTT